>NZ_JBFANM010000012.1:0-213549 GCF_040674815.1 Nonomuraea sp. NPDC049709 | reverse complement strand
GCTCTTCCTCACCACCGAGGCCGTCATCGCCGAGAAGCCCGAGAAGACCCCCGCTGCTCCGGCCATGCCGGGTGGCGGCGACATGGACTTCTAGGTCTTTTCTCGTCGCTGGTACGAAGGGCGGCCCGGATTTTTCCGGGCCGCTCTTGTTTTTGTTTATCTGCCATTACGTTTCACAATTGATCGACTACTTGGAGTGAGGAAAGGTGGTGGCCACACTCGCCTCAACGAAGGAGTAGAGGATGCTTTCCCGCAGCAAGCGTATTTTCGGCATCGCCGTCCTGACCCTGGCCGCCGCCACCGCCACGGTGGCCCCGGCGCATGCCGACGAGGTTTATGAGGCCGACTTCAGCCTCCTGCGCCAGCTTCAGGGGCCGCTGTGCCTGCCGAACATGACCACGGGGATCGGGCTTCTCGACACGCTGCTGCCGCAGCTCATGGCGTGCACGTCGGGCGCCGTGGTGGTCGAGTGACAGCGGGGGCCCGAGCGCGGACTGCCGGCGGTCCCTGACCCACCGGCGGTCGTCCGGTCCCGTGCCTGTGGTGCCGCGGCCACCTTGATCGCCACGCGGCCGCGGCCCCACGGTGAAGCGCCCCGCCCATCGCGGCGGGGCGCTTCGATGCCCGGGTGCCCGCTCGGCGGCCTGCACCCCCGCACACGCCTTGCCCGGTGCGGGGGCTGCACGCCGGGGCGGCTGTCCGCAGCGCGGGGCCGCACGCCGGGCCGGTGCCTCGCGCAAGGCGGGGCTGCGCGCCGGGGCCGGCGCCTTGCTCAGTGCGGGGCTGCGGAGATTGGCCCTCCGCAGCGCGGAGTCGCCGCGCCGGGGCTGGTGTCTTACGCAGTGCGAGGTCGCACGCCCGCCCCGCGCCGTTCGCAGTGCGAGGTCGCACGCACTCCCCGGCGCCGTCCGTAGCGCGAGGTCACACGCCTGGTCGGCGCCGTCCGCAGCGCGGGGCCGTCCACCTGGCCCGCGCTCGGCGCGGCGCCGGCGTGGGTGCGGTCTGCGTCGAGCGCGGCGCGGGGCCGCCCGCCCCGTTGGGAGGGGTGGGCCGCCGACCGGCTTGAGGGCGGTCGGCGGCGGGTAGGGTCAGACGCCGTAGTGGGCGATGACGTGGCCGCGGGCCAGGGTGTTGGCGGTGATGTTGAAGCCCACCACCGCCGGGCTGGCGTCGCTGTCCACCCCGAGCGAGTCCACCCCCAGAGCGTGCACCGTGAACACGTACCGGTGCGGGTCCCCGGGAGGCGGGGCCGCGCCGCCGTACGCCTTGAGGCCGTAGTCGTTGCGGGCGTGCGCCGCCCCCTCCGGCAGGCCCTTGAAGTCAGGGGCCGTGCCGGCGCCCGTGGGGAGCTCCGTCACCGAGGCCGGCAGGTCGAACAGGACCCAGTGCCAGAAGCCGCTGCCCGTGGGCGCGTCGGGGTCGTAGCAGGTGACGGCGTAGCCGCGGGTGCCCTCCGGAGCGCCGGACCAGCGCAGGTGGGGGGACAGGTTGCCCCCCGTCATGCCCCAGTCGTTGAAGACGTGGAGGTCGTTGAGCCTTGCACCGTCCTGGAGGTCGTCGCTCTCGACCACGAGCGCGGGGGCCGACGGCAGGTGTTCATGGGGAAGGGGTGCGGGCACGGCATCCTCCTAGGTTGAGAGCTGCTTGCCCAGCCATCCTAGAAGCGGCCGTGCCCGTCGCCCCTCAGGCCGCCAGCTGTGCCGGGAGCGCCTTGTCGTGCAGCACCGTCAGGGACGTGACCGCCCGGGTCAGTACGACGTACAGCCGGGCCAGGCCCCGGGGCTCGGCCTCGACGATGTCGGCGGGCTCGACCACGATGACGTGGTCGTACTCCAGACCCTTGGCCAGGGTGGCGGGGACGATCAGGAGGCGGTGTTCCTCGGCGGAGTCGGGGTCGAGCACGGCGTGGGGGAGGCTCGCCAGCGAACGGGAGGCCTCGGTGACCAGCGCGTCCGGGACGATGACGCCGATCGAGCCGTCCTTGGCCAGCGCCTCCTGGGCGGCCTGCGCGATCGAGCCGCCCGGGCGGACCGTGAGCGAGCCGAGGCCGGGACGCAGCGAGCGTGGCGCGGCCAGGTCGGGCGCGATGGAGGGGAGCAGCCGGGCCGCGTAGTCGAGGACCTCACGTGGCACGCGGAAGCCGAGCGTCAGCTCCGTCACCTCGCCCTCGCGCTGACCCAGGTGTTCGAGCACCGACTCCCACGAGCTGGTCGACCACGGCGTCGTGCCCTGGGCCAGGTCGCCCAGCACGGTGGCCGAGCCGTTGCGGCAGCGCCGGCCGAGCGCCCTGAGCTGCATCTCGGAGAGGTCCTGGGCCTCGTCCACCACGAGGTGGCCCAGGGACGGCGTGCGTTCCATGTGGTCGCGGAGCTCGTCGAGGAGCGCGGCGTCCGCGGCGGACCACTTCGCGGACTTCCAGCTCCGGTACGGCTTCCGCCAAATCAGCATTTCCTGCTCGTCAGGCGACAAATCGGATTTGGCGGCGCGGGCCAGGAACTCCGGGTCGGACAGGAGCCGGTGCAGGACCTGTTCGGGCGCCAGCTTGGGCCACACCGCGTCCACGAGCTGCTTGACCGGCTTCGACCTGGCGACCGCGTCCTGCACCCGGTCGTCGGGCGACTCGCCGCGCTGCTCCATCCTGACCAGCACCATGTGGGCCAGCCGTTGCGCCAGCGCCGCCCGCCCGGGGTTGTACCGCGTGGTGCCGCGCAAGGAGGCGACGATCTCGCGCACCTCGTAGTCGGCCACCCGGTGGCGGTAGGCGCCCTTCGTGAACACCAGGCCCTCTTCCGGCTTCACGATGTGCAGCCAGAGCGCGCGTTCGAGCACCGCCGCCATCCTGGCGTCGCCCTTCACCGCCGCCACGAGCGGGTCCTCCGGCGCGGTGTGCTCGCCGAGCAGCCCGGCCACGGTGGTCTGGTCGACCTTGACCTCGCCGAGCGCGGGCAGCACCGAGGAGATGTAGGACAGGAAGGCCCGGTTGGGCCCGACGATCATGACGCCGGACCTGGCCAGCCGCTCGCGGTGGGTGTAGAGGAGGTAGGCGGCCCGGTGCAGGCCGACGGCGGTCTTCCCGGTGCCCGGGGCGCCCTGCACGCACACGGTCTGGGCCAGCGTGGCGCGGACGATCTCGTCCTGGTCGGGCTGGATGGTGGCCACGATGTCGCGCATTGGGCCGGTGCGCGGGCGCTCGATCTCGTCGGTGAGGATCTTCGAGGGGCCGATCTCGACGCCCTCGCCGAGCGGCTCGTCCTCGAACGCGGTGAGGTGGCCGCCGTGGTAGCCGAAGCGGCGCCGGCGTACGACGCCCATCGGGTCGGCCGGGCTGGCCTGGTAGAACGCCTGGGACACGGGCGCGCGCCAGTCGATGACCAGCGGCTTGCTGCCGCCGTCGTGGACATGGCGGCGGCCGACGTAGATCGTGCCGGGCAGGTCGTCCCCGGCGGCGCGGTCGAGGCGGCCGAAGAACAGCGGCGTGTCCGGATGGTCGGCCAGCGCGGCCACGCGCTGGTCGAGCAGGGACTGGAGGACCTGCTGCGACACCCAGTCGCCCGCCGCGTCCGCGGACAGGGATTGGGCGTGCGCGCGCATGGCCTTGAGCGCGGCCCTGGACTCGGCCAGGTGTGCCTGCTCGGCGGCGAGTACGTCCGTGGGCATCTCGGGGGGTATGTCGGGCGCCAGCTGGTGTGCGGGCATGCGGAAGCGCCTCCCTGGTTCGTTACGGAGGTGGTCAAGGCAGCGAATCGGCCAGTCTAATCGCGCCTCGCGCGAGCTTCCAAAGCATTTACCGGGGTACGGTCAGGAGGTGGTGCGGGTCCAACTCCATTTCTCGCCGATCATCCCCACGATCGCGAGCTTTCTGCTTGCTGCGCTGTGGGGGTTGTCGGTGTTCGCCGGGTGGGGGCTGGAGGCGTTCTGCGCCGGTGGCGAGGCCACCTCGGCGTGCTCCCGGCGCCTGGGCACGGTCTCCACCGTGTCGGGGTTGTTCGCCGCGCTCGCCGCCAGCTGCACGGCGGCCGCCTGGCTGCTCCCGTGGTCAAGGAACGATTCGCGGGCGTTCACACGCCTGATGGGTGCCGGGGTGCTGGCCTGGGTCGCGGCCGAGGGCGTGCTGTTCCTCGGAGGGCTACTGGTGCGATAGGCCGCAAGCTTCAATGAACCTGTGAATACCGAAAAAATCGGGCATATCAGGTGCGTTTGCCGGATCATGGGGGTATGTCGCAGGCGGCGTGATAGTACGCAGGTGAGGGGGGTGGTTCGAATGTCGTCGGCCCGCGGAGTCTCGTGGACGTGACACCACGCTGAATGCCTGGCCGCTCGGGCGAGCGGCCGGGCATCACAACCTCACACCCCGCCCATCACGTCGTCGGCGTCGATGATCTGGTACGCGTATCCCTGCTCGGCCAGGAACCGCTGCCGGTGCGCCGCGAACTCCTGGTCCACCGTGTCCCTGCTGACCACCGTGTAGAACCGCGCGCCCCCGCCGTCGGCCTTGGGCCGCAGCACCCGCCCGAGCCGCTGGGCCTCCTCCTGACGCGAGCCGAACGTGCCCGACACCTGGATCGCGATGGCCGCCTCCGGCAGGTCGATGGAGAAGTTGGCCACCTTCGACACCACCAGCACCTGGATCTCCTTGTCGCGGAACGCCTGGTAGAGGCGCTCGCGCTCCTTGACCCGCGTCTCGCCCTTGATGACCGGCGCGTTGAGGTGCTCGCCCAGCTCGTCGAGCTGGTCGATGTACTGGCCGATGACCAGCACCTGCTCGCCCAGGTGGCGCCGGACCAGCGCCTCGGTGACCTTGGTCTTGGACGGCGTGGTGGCGCAGAAGCGGTAGCGCTCCTCGGCCTCGGCCATCGCGTACGCCAGCCGCTCCTCGTCCGTCAGCGTCACGCGTACTTCGACGCAGTCGGCCGGGGCGATCCAGCCCTGGTTCTCCATCTCCTTCCAGGGCGCGTCGTAGCGCTTGGGACCGATCAGCGAGAACACGTCGCCCTCGCGGCCGTCCTCGCGCACCAGCGTCGCGGTCAGCCCGACGCGCCTGCGGGCCTGCAGGTCGGCGGTCATCCGGAAGATCGGCGCGGGCAGCAGGTGCACCTCGTCGTAGACGATGAGGCCCCAGTCGCGGGCGTCGAAGAGCTCCAGATGGCTGTAGACGCCTTTGCGCCGGGTGGTCATCACCTGGTAGGTGGCGATGGTGACCGGGCGGATCTCCTTCTTCGTGCCGGAGTATTCGCCGATCTCGTCCTCGGTCAGCGACGTGCGCTTGAGCAGCTCGGTCTTCCACTGGTGGGCCGAGACCGTGTTCGTGACCATGATGAGCGTGGTGGCCTCGGCGTGGGCCATGGCGGCCGCGCCGACGATGGTCTTGCCCGCGCCGCAGGGCAGCACGACCACGCCGGAGCCGCCGTTCCAGAACGCCTCGGCCGCCTCGCGCTGGTAGGGCCGCAGCTCCCAGCCGTCCTGCAGCAGCTTGATCGGGTGCTGCTCGCCGTCGACGTAGCCCGCCAGGTCTTCGGCCGGCCAGCCCAGCTTGAGCAGGGCCTGCTTGACGTTGCCCCGGTCGCTCGGGTGCACGGCGACCGAGTCGGCGCCGATCCGATCGCCCAGCATCGGCTGGATCTTCTTGGAGCGCAGCACCTCTTCGAGCACGGCCCGGTCGGTGGAGGTCAGCGTCAGGCCGTGGACGGGGTCCTTCTCCAGCCGCAGCCGGCCGTATCGCGCCATGGTCTCGGCGACGTCGACCAGCAGCGCGTGCGGCACCGGGTAGCGGCTGTAGCCGATGAGCGCGTCGATGACCTGCTCGGCGTCGTGGCCGGCGGCGCGGGCGTTCCACAGCGCCAGCGGGGTGACGCGGTAGGTGTGCACGTGTTCTGGAGCGCGCTCGAGCTCGGCGAACGGCGCGATCGCCTTACGGCAGGCGTCGGCCCGCTCGTGGTCGACCTCGAGCAGCAGCGTCTTGTCCGACTGGACGATCAGCGGTCCATCGCTCACTGGCATATCTCCGTGGGGTTCAGACGGGGGCCTGGCGCAACAGGACCATCGTCTCCTGATCCCGGCTCCCCCGCTCCGAGTCTCCAACAACGGGCGGGCCAGGATTAGTCCTCAGGACCGTCTGCTCAGTCGTCGAAGGCGCCGTTGATGCCCAGGAGGATGAAGCCGCCGATGCCCAGCACGAAGCCCAGCCCGAACAGGACCCAGCTCCAGATGACCATGGTGCGGGCGGTCTGCGGCTGTGTGCGCGCCCTGCCGAGCGCGAGGCCGGCCAGGATCGCGCCGGGGATGCCGAGGACGTTGCAGCACGAGACGACCGCGAGGAGGTTGAGCACGAGCGAGACGATGGCGTTGGCGTTGGGGCCCTCGTCGCGACGGGGCGGGGGATAGCCGTAGCCATAGCCGTATTGCGGGGGTGGCTGCTCACCGTAGGGGGCGCCATAAGGCTGGTACGGATACCCCGACGGATCTTCCTGACTCATGTTCACCTCCAGACACGTCAACACTTATCACGGAATTGAGACGCGCCTGACCCGGTGCACGAGATCACCCTAGATCCCCGGAGGGCTCAGCCGAGCCGCTCCCGCAACGCCTTGCGGTCGAGCTTGAGCACGCTCGTCACCGGCACGGAGTCGACGAAGCGCACCTCGCGCGGATATTTCACCCGGCCCACCCGATCGCGCGCCCACTCGATCAGCTCCTCGGCCGTCACCTCCGCGCCGGCCCTGAGCTGCACGAACGCCACGACCTCCTCCCCGAGACGGGGATCGGGGCGGCCCACGACGCCCGATATCACGACGTCGGGATGCCGGTTGAGCGCGTCCTCGACGTCACGCGGGAACACGTTGAAGCCGCCGCGGATGATCAGGTCCTTCTTCCGGTCCACGATGTAGAGGTAGCCGTCGTCGTCCACGCACCCGATGTCCCCGGTACGCAGCTCGCCGTCGACCAGCGCCGTGCCCTCGGGGTCGGCCCTGTGCTCGCCCCAGTAGCCGAGCATCAGCGAATCACCCGAGACGCAGATCTCACCGACGTCCCCGACCTCCATCGCCTCGCCGTCGCCGTCGCGGATGGTGATCGAGTAGCCGGCCAGCGGCAGGCCGACGCTGCCGGTCCGCCGCTTGCCCGGCGGGTTGAAGGTGGTGACCGCGCTGGTCTCGGTCAGGCCGTAGCCCTCGAGGATCTGCACGCCGGGCATCCGGCGCTCGAACTCCGCCAGCACGTCCCGGCCGAGCGGCGCCGCGCCGCAGGTGAGATAGGCCAGGTCGGGCAGGGGGTGCGCCTCCAGCGGCTCGGCGAGCAGGAGCTGGAGCATGGCGGGCACCACGGTGCCGTACTGGACGCGCTGCTCGGCGGCCAGCTGGAGGAACGCCTTCGGGTCGAACCAGCGCATCAGGACGGCCTGCTGGGGCTCGGTCGCGTGCATGGAGGCGACCGAGATGATCAGCCCGTACGCGTGCGACAGCGGCACGGGCACCAGCGCGCGGTTCTTCCCCTCCTGGTGGGACAGCTCGAAGGCGTCCTTGGCCACCTTCGACAGGCCGCGGTGGCTCAGCATGACGCCCTTGGCCTTGCCGGTGGTGCCGCCGGTGTACATGAGCGCGGCCAGGTCGCCGGGGTCCCTGGTCACGGGGCCGCGTTCGGCCGCCCGTTCGAGCTCCGCCGTGTCCACATATATCGGGATCTCGACGCCGGCGGCCCGTACGTTGTCCGCCAGCTCCGGCGAGGCGACGATCGCGGCGGCGCCGCTGTCGAGCAGGATGTGCCGCAGCTCGTCCGGCCCCACCAGGAACACCACCGGCGTCACCACCGCGCCCGCGGCCCACAACGCCTGGTAGATGAGCGGCACCTCGGGCGAGTTCGCCATCATGACGGCCACCCGGTCGCCGGGCCGGATGCCCGCCTCCGCGAACCCGCCGGACATCCTGCGCGCCCGCTCGGCGAGCGCGTGACTGCGGTGCCAGGCGCCTTCGTAGAACATCGAGTCGTAGTCGTCGAAACGGCTCCATGACTCTTCGGCCAGCCGGCCCAGCGTTTGCTCCGTCACATGCCCAACCTGATCCGTGCGGGGTTGTGCAGTCAAGACCGGACGCGCTGCGGCCGGTCTTGACTAGTCATTGTGGACGGGGTTCTAGTAGCCCGTAAATAGGCATAAATCTTCCTCTGTCGCCATTCGTGTTTTCTTGTTGCCCTAGATCGTGTAATGGTGGGAGATCTAAGGGCCGTAGGGTCCGCAGAGAGCCGCGGAGGGCGTGATCGATATGTCGCTATCGGGCATCAAGCCAGGTCAGCGCGATGTCGTGACACTCCGTAATCCCTCCGTGTAAAACGAAGAAACTCGTTGGCCGGCGATATTTTCTGTAGAAAACTTTCGAGTAAATCCCGAGGTGACTTCGTGACCGAAACGCCTGAACCGGGCGAGATCGACCTCGACAACATAACGCTCACAGGGAGCCTCATAGCTGTCAGCGACCATCTGCGGACCGTGGCCGGTCCGGTCACCAGAGAGCTCAACAGGCGGGAGGCCGACGCGCTGCTGCGCTCGTACCTGGAGCCGGGCTGCTTCCCCGAGGCGGTGCGCCGGCTGACCATGCGGCACCTGCTGGTTCTCGTGGGCGCGGAGGAGAGCGGCCGGCGCTCGGGCGCGCTCGCCCTGCTGTCGCGCATGTCGCTGGCCGAGGGCACGATCACCGTGCTGTCCCCGGCCGCCTCCGCGGGGGAGCTGCTGTCGGGCACCGAGTACGAGCCGGGCCGGGCGTACCTGCTGCACGACTGGATCGCGGCCAGCACCGACCGCACCGAGCTGGTCAACCTGGCCCGCAAGCTGGCCGAGTTCGGCTCCTACCTGGTCGTCACCAGGAGCGGCGCCCTCTCCCAGGCGGTCGAGGTGGAGCACCCGTGGAGCGCCCCCGAGCCGGGCGAGCTGTTCGACCTGTGCCTGAGCACGTTCGACCTGCGCGCGGGGCTGACCCCCGAGGTGCTGGCCCGGGCCAGGGACCTGGCGCCGACCCTCCCGACGCCCGCCGAGGTCGTACGCCTGGCCGCGCGCCTGGCGCGGGGCGGTGAGCCGGACGGCGAGGAGGTGGCGGCCTGGTTCGACACCAAGCCGCCCATGCGCGAGGTGCTCGCCGTGGCGGCGCTGGCGTTCACCCACCGGCTGGCCGAGCCCGCCTTCGACCGGCAGCTCGCCAGGCTCGAACAGCTCTGCCACGAGATCGGCCGCCGACCGGTCACCGGCCCCCTGATCGGCGGCGAGAGCGGGCTGGTCGGCTTCCGCGCGGCGCACCAGCGCGGGCAGGTGCTGGCCGAGCTGGCCGGCCGCTACGGGTTCTCGCTGTGGCAGCCGTTGCGCGAATGGGTGCTGTCGCTGCCCGGGCAGGGGCCGGCGGTCCAGGTGCGGGCCGCGCAGGGTGTGGCGCTGCTGGCCGGGCACTCGCCGAAGGAGGCCCGGCAGGAGCTCATCGAGGTCTGGGCACAGGGCAGCGCGGCCGAGCGGGTGGCGGCGGCCAACGTCCTGTCGTACATGTGCGCCGACGACACCCTCGCCCCCGAGGCGCTCAGGCTCGCCCTGGTCTGGGCGGCGGATACCGGCGATGTCAGGGCGACGACGGCGGCCGTGGCGCTGGGCGGCGGGCTGGCGGTCCGCTATCCCGCCGACTCCGCCCGGCTGCTGCGGCGGCTGGCCACCGCCGGCGGGCCCGCCGCGGCCGTGGCCAGGCAGTCGCTGGAGCTGCTGCTCAGAGACCCGCCACGCCGGTGATGCGGTGCAGTGCGAAGCGGTGCACGGCGGCCCTGGTCTCGTCGTACGCGGTCAGGTAGCCGCCCTCCATCCGGGCCGGCTCCAGGATGCGTGAGGTCGCGTTGCCCTGCGAGTCGAGATAGCCGATCCAGACCCGCACCCCCTGCTTGATGGCCTCCTGCAGGGCCGAGATCGTGGCCGTGGCGGGCCCGCGCGGCACCTGGCCGCCGGGTGCGTCCACCGGCTCGCGCCGCGCCAGGTGCGCCGCGTCGCCGGCCCGCAGCGCGCGGACGGCCGCCGCGGCCACCTCGGGGTCCAGGCCGTTGGGCGAGGCCACGGCGCGGGCCGGCGCCAGCCCCTCGGTGCGGCGGCTCTCCAGCTGGGAGATGATCACGTCGCCGTCGAGCGACTCGGCGACCGGGGCGTACCCCATGGCCCGCAGCGAGTCGACCAGCGCCGCCCTGGACGAGCGGGAGGCGATCACGGTCGGCGCCAGCCGCCGCAGCCGCAGCGCGGCGGAGCGGCGGTCGGCGGTGATCTGGTCGAGCAGCGCGGGGTCGTCGCAGCGGATGTACGCGCCGGCGGTGCCCACCCGGATGCGCCCGTGCCGCCGGGCCACGTCGGTCACCAGGTAGGACAGCGCCTGCGGCACCGGCGTGGCGGAGTGGCGGGCCAGCATCGCGACCAGCTCCTCGCCACCGTGCCCGGCGTCGAGCGCGCGCCTGATCGAGCCCTCGCTGAACCGGTAGACCGTGGCCCCGCCCTTCGACTCGACGTCGGCGGTGAGCGTCATCCAGCGGTTGAGCTCGCTCGTGAGCGGACCCGGCGCGACGGCGGTGAGGTCGGCCTGGAGCAGCACGTGATCGACCGGCTCCGGCAGCAGCGGCGCGAGCACCTTTGCCGCGTCACCGCCCTCGATCAGCGCTCGCCCGTGCACCGACAGCGCGCCCAGCCCCGTCACGCCGACCTGCTCGGCCTCCCGCAGCGCGAAATCGGTGAGCTGCTCGCGCAGCGGCCCCCGGCGGCGCGGCTGCTCCCACGCCAGCCGCGCCAGCACGGAGTCGCGGTCGGGGGCCAGCCCCGGAGCCGCGGCCAGCACGCCCAGCGTGGCCGCCCTGACCCCGGGCGCGGAGGAGCGGCGCAGGTCGGTGTGCAGGGCGTTGAGCGGCCTGTCGCGCTCGTCGCGATCACCGACCAGGCCGGGCACCCGGTCCATGTGCAGCCACGTGGCCGCCAGGGTCACCCACCGGTCGGCGGTGCCCCTGACCCGCCACAGGTCGTAGCCGGAGGTCGGCAGCCACTCGCCGTCGACGCCGCCGCCGGCCGCGACCAGTCCGGCCGCGTGCGCGACCTCGACCACCAGCGCCGCCACCCACTCCGGCAGGTCCAGCTCGCCCGCGGCCCGCTTCAGGTCGCGCACGCCCAGCCCGCCGGTACGCAGCACGCCCGGCGGCTCGATGCTCCACCGCTCGCACAGCTCCTCGACGGACCTGACGAACGAGAACGCCTGCCCGGCCGCCGTCCGGTCGGCCAGCGCCCGGTCGCGCGCGGCCCCGTGCAGCGGCGGCGGCACCGCCAGCAGGTCGCGATGCACCCGGCCGCCGCGCAGGAAGAGGCCCACCTCGCGGGGCAGCGTCACGCTCTCCTCGCCCGTGGCCGCCAGGAGGCCGCGCGCGAGCAGCTCCTCGATGGGGGAGCGGGCCGTGGCCACGCTCACTTCGCGCCTGGCGTTGGGCACGCGGCCCGTCGGCGGGCCCCAGACGAGCTGGTCGAGCGCGCCCCTGGCCTCCGGCGAGACGGACTCGACGAGCGCGGCCGGCGCGGCCAGCGCGGCCGCCAGCCGCTCCTTGCCCGTGCCGGCCGTGCCGGGGGCGACGTCGTCGGCCATCTCGTCGAGCTGCTCGGGCGCGTGGTGCCGGAACGCGTCCACGGCCCGCGGCCCCAGCCCGGCCGGGTCGTCGAGCACCTTGCGCACACCCGGGCCCAGCTCCAGCGCGTCGTCGGGCCCGTAGACCAGCGCCAGGTCGCACAGCCGGTCGAGCGCGGTGGAGAGCGCGGGCTCCGGATCGGCGCCACCGGTCGCCGGCGGGTCGTCCTGGTCGCCGGTCGCCAGCGCGTTCTCCGGGTCGGCGGCGGCCAGCGCCGCGCCGACGAGGTCGCGCAGGGCGTCCTTGGACACCGGCCCGTCCTGCACCGCCAGCGTCTCGACGACGGCCAGCGTGAACCGGTCGAGCCTGTCCAGCACCCTGCCGATCGCCGAAGGGCTGCCGGCTCGCGAGGCGAGACCCTCCAGATGCGCGGGCACCGGAGTGATCAACTCGGGACGCGCGGAGACGAGCGCCCGCAGCTGTTCGTCGGTGCGCCCCCTGATCCACTCCGTGAACTCCATCGTTGCCATGGTATGTCCCCCCTGATTGGGGCAGCATTGCTAGGCGTGATAGAGCGTGCGGACCAGCTCGTCCTGAACTACGTCTCGAAGGCGGCCGACGCCGCCCACGGCGTGCTCCGGGCCGACCAGCGGCTGGATTTCGCCAAGCGGCTGCGGGCCAGGATCGAGGCCGAGCGGGGCGGCAGCCAGAACGCGCGCGACGTGGCGAAGGTGCTGGCGCGGTTCGGCGATCCGGCCGCCCTCGTCGAGCGCGAGGTCCGCAGGCTGGCCGAGGCGGGCGTCGCGACGAAGCGTGACGCCGCCGATTTCGGCGGTGTCGCCACCAGCGGCGTGTCGCGGGCGGACGGAGGGCCGGCGCAGACACCGGGCACGGGGTCGACGCTGCGTTTCCCCTCCGTCGTGGACGACCACGACGAGCCGCCCGGTGTGCGCGCCTATCGCAGGATCGCCCAGGAGCGGCTGGAGAAGCAGGGGCAGGGCCGGGGGCTGCCGTTCGCGGGGCTGCGCCGGGCGGCCATGTCCAGTGCCAACCCGATGGCCACCGGCGGCCGGGACGCCAGGACCATCGTGAAGGAGCATCCGCGCGAGACGGCGGCGATGGTGATCCTGATCGTGGCGGCGCTGCTGGTGCCGTTCCGGCTGCCGCCGCTGGCGATCTTCCAGGTGCCGCTGGTGGTGTGGGCGGCGGGCGGCGCGCTGGTGCTGTTCGGCGAGAGCTGGAGCCTGCGCGACAAGCTCCTCGGGATCGGCGCGCCGCTGCTGGGCTATTCGGTGGGCGGGGTGCTCGTCGGCGGCCTGCGGGTGGGGATCGAGGCCGGGCTGCAGGCGTTCGTCACGCAGTTCTTCGACGTCAGCGGCACGATGTTCATGATCGGTACGGGTCTGGGCGTGGTCTGGCTGGCCTACCGGCTGCTCGACGTCAGCTGACCGGCGCGGGGCTGGGGAGCAGGCCGACCGCCAGGCGTACCCAGGCGGTGACGAACTGGTCCTTCTCCGCGTGTCCCGGCAGCTCGCCCACGGTCTCCTGGAACAGCCGGTAGTGCACGACCGAGCCCCCGAGGACGGCGGCGATGCCCGTCCAGTCGAGCTTGGCGTCGCGGTATTCCGGCTGGGCCTGGAACCAGGTCACGATGGCGTCGAACATGGGCTGCAGCAGCCCCTCGCGGACGACCGCGACGAGCTCGGGGAACTGGCTCAGGTCGCGGAAGAACACGCGGGTCAGCTCGGACTCCTCGCGCACCTTCGCCAGCCCCGCGCGGCACACGTGGGACAGGCGCTCCTCCAGGTCCACCGAGGCTTCCATGGTGCTCAGCTCGGCCAGGCTGCCGGCCACCTGGCTCCGCGTGCGCGCCGCGTGCTCGTTGATCGCCGCGGCGAGCACCTCGTACTTGGACTTGAAGTGCCTGTAGAGCCCTCCGGCGCCGGGAGACAGCCCTGAGGCGGCCTCGATCTCGGCCACGGACGTGGCGGAGTAGCCCCGTTCGGCGAACAGCCTCAGGGCCTCATCGACGATCCGCTCACGGGTCGATCTGCTCATGTCTATGCTGATACCTCCGTAAGGAGAGTAGTCGCTAAGGAGCAGCGCGCCGGATCAGGCTCGCCAGCGCGGAGCCGATGATCAGCCACACGACGGCGGCCAGACCGTAGTTGACCAGCGCCGTCCAGCGCGGGTCGGCGAGCTGGAAAAGGTTGGCCAGGCCCAGCGACAGCCACGCGGCCAGCGATTCGACGAACTGGTACCAGACGTTGGCCGGGTTGGCCCTGAACACCGTGAAGACCGCGTAGAGCACCAGGGAGAGCGCGGCCACCCTGGTTGCCACCTTCACCACGTAGGCGACGGCCGCCACGACCCGCTGCCACGTCGTCACCACAGGCCCGCCGGGACGGGCCGGGCGGTGCGGGCGGGTGGGGGCGGAGGAGGCGACGAGCCGGTCTCCGGCCTGTGGCGGTTTGGGGGTGTCGGTCACGGCCGCTCCTCTCCGATAAGTAATTCCTTTCTTCCCATTCCCATGCTTCCAGAACAAGGGCGGTTACGCGGGGTAGAGGCAGGTTTGGCATCCTGCACATGTGGTGACTTCGGTGGGATTCGACCTTGACATGACATTGGCTGACACTCGGGCGGGCATCGCGGCCGTTTACGACGAGCTGGCCGTTCGATTGGGCGTGCCATTTGACAGCGCGGCTATCGTCCGGCGGCTGGGGCCGCCGCTGGAGCTGGAGCTGGCCAACTGGCTGCCGCCGGAGGAGGTCGAGGCGGCCGCTGCCCTCTATCGGGAGATATATCCAGAATTGGGGGTTCCGGTGCACACGGCCATGGCCGGTGCGTACGAGGCGATCGAGGCCGTACGCGAGGCCGGTGGCCGGGTCATCGTGGTGACGGGCAAGAACGTCCGGGACGCGCTCGGCACCGTCGAGGCGCTCGGTCTCGCCGTGGACGAAGTGGTCGGCTCCGTTTTCGGGGCCGCGAAGGGATCGGCACTCGCGCGCTTCGGCGCGGCGGCTTATGTTGGTGACCATGTCGCGGACATCGAGGCGGCACGCGCTGGCGGCGCCGTGAGCGTGACAGTTGCGACCGGCCCTTACACGGTGGGAGAGCTGCGTGATCACGGAGCAGACGTGGCCCTGGGCGACCTGACCGAATTCACCACCTGGTTCGCCGGTTGGCGTGCGCGTGATGAACTTCGGTAATTGTCCGGCATTTACCCGGTCGCCCTGGCGCTTCGCGGGGCATAACCTACATCCATCCGTCCTTCTTTTCGACTGTTTGAACGAGGTCGTCCTGTGCCGAGTGGCAAGGTCAAGTGGTACGACGCCGACAAGGGATTCGGCTTCCTCACCCGCGACGACGGCGGTGAGGTCTTCGTGCATTCATCCGCGCTGCCCCCCGGTACGGGCCCGCTCAAGCCCGGCCAGAAGGTCGAGTTCGGCGTCGCCGAGGGCCGCAGGGGCCAGCAGGCGCTCTCCGTCCGGATCCTGGAGCAGCCGCCGACGCTGGCCAAGCCCAAGCCCAAGGGCAAGCGGAAGAAGCCGGACGAGATGGTCGTCATCGTCGAAGACCTGATCAAGCTGCTCGATGACGTCTCGACCTCCTACCAGCGGGGCAAGCACCCGGACGCGGTGCACGCCAAGAAGATCGCGCAGGTGCTCAGGGCCGTCGCGGACGACCTCGACGCGTAGCCGGGCGGTCAGCCGTTCGGGTTGGTGAGCGGCTTGGTGGGGTCGAGCTTGTCCGGCCGCTGCTGGTCGGCATGGCCGTCGCGGCCCCCGTGGTCCGGCTGGTCGGGCTGGGTGGTCCGGCCGGCCTGATCGTTGGGGCCGGGCTGGTCGGCGGCCTCCGCGCGTGCGCGGCGCAGTTTCTCGGCGGTGGCGCGTACGCGCTTCCTCCTGGCGATCAGCAGCCAGACCAGCGCGGCGGTCAGCACGACCGACACCGTCACCAGCCCGGCGATGCTGCTCTGGGTGAGCGAGAGCACCAGCCCGACCAGGCCGCCGAACACCCAGGCGAGCTGCAGCACCGCCTCGACCACGCCGAACGTGGACGAGCGCACCTCCTCGCCGATCTCCCGCTGCACGATCGCGTCGAGCGCCAGCTTGCCCAGCTCCTGGGCGAAGGCCGCGACCAGGGAGATCGCCAGCGCCGTCCAGACACCGAAGAAGATCGCGGTGGCGATGGCGGTCACCGCGGCCAGGGCCAGCGTCACCAGCACGATGAGCTGGGGGGCGTGGTTGCGCGTCCAGTTCGCGGCCGCGGCGCCGACCAGGCCGCCCAGCCCGGCCGCGCCCGCGAGCAGCGCGATCGTCTTGGGGATGTCGAAGAACGGCTCCTGCGCCCACGGCTCCTTGACCGCCAGCCACGGCACCGCCTGGTCCTGCACCAGGAACAGCAGGAAGAACAGCAGGAACCCGGAGAAGACGCGGACGGCCACGTTCGCCCAGACGGCCTCGGCCACCGCCGGGCCCACCTTGAGCAGGGTCCGCCAGCGGGGCGCGGCGCCCTCCTCCTCCAGGTCGGGGGAGTCGACGTGGCGCGGCAGGCGTACCGCGACGACGCCGAGCAGCAGGAAGGCCAGCATCGCGATGCGCAGCACCGCCGCCGGGCCCAGCCACGCGGTCAGGCCCGCGCCGAGCGGCACCGCCACCCCGGCCGAGACCAGCGTGAACAGCGCCACCCGCGCGTTCGCCGACACCAGCGTGATGTCGGCGGGCAGCACGTTCGGCATGATCGCCGCCCGCGACACGTTGTACGCCTTCGACAGCACCAGCACGCCCAGCGCCCCGATGAACAGCGTCGGCAGGTCGCCGGGCCCCACGGCCGCGGCCATCGCGAAGCACAGCAGGCCCCGGCCGAACAGCGTGCCCGCCATCACGTAGCGGCGGCCCGACCGGAGCCGGTCGAGTATCGGCCCCACGAACGGCGCCAGCAGCGCGAACGGCAACATCGTGATGACCAGGTAGAGGGCGACGGAACCGCGGGCCTCGCCCACCGGCACGCCGAAGAACACGGTGCTCGCCAGCGCCACCGTGACGAGCGCGTCACTGGCGCTGTTGCCCGCCGACAGCTCGATCAGCCGGCCGAGCCCGGTGCGGCCGGCGCCGTTGGCGTACGTCAGCCGCCGCGTGGCCCTGCCGACTTTTCTGGCTCCCTTGGCGGTGGCTTTGCCGGCCCGCGCGGTGCCGCTCGCGGTGGCCCTGCTCGCGCGCACGGTGGCGCGTCCCGCGTCGGCGGCGCCACGCGCCATCCGCCGCGAGATCTCGCGAGCCCGCTCCCAGCCACCCTCCACGACTACCAGTCTTACCCGATCCGCGTGCGATCTCAGTGCGGGATCTGCGGTTGTGGGCCCCCGCAGGTCCCGGGATGGGTGAGAATGAAGTGTGAGCGAACAGCACCTTTCGGCGGAGGCGCCCCGATGAGCCGCACCAGGGCCCGCGTCTCCGCTCCCGACCAGGCCTGTGTCGCCGCGGTCGATCTGGCGCGCGCCGCGGCCGAGGAGCTTGCGCGGCCGGGCGAGCCCGGCGAGCACCTCGGTTACGAGAGCGAGGGCGACCGGATCGTCACCCACTACTTCGCCTGCCTCGACCGGGCTTATCGCGGCTGGCGCTGGGCCGTCACCGTCACGCGCGCCTCGCGCGCGAAGAAGGTCACGGTCAGCGAGGCCGTCCTGCTGCCCGGCACCGGGGCACTGCTGGCGCCGGAGTGGCTGCCGTGGAGCGAGCGCCTGCGTCCGGGCGACCTCGGTGTGGGCGACCTGCTGCCGACCCCTGACGACGACGACAGGCTCGCGCCGGGTTTCACCGAGACCGACGACGACACCGACAGACAGATGGTTTTCGAGTACGGCCTGGGCCGAGCCCGTGTGCTCTCGGCCATCGGCAGAGACCAGGCTGCCAGACGCTGGCACGCGGGCGAGCACGGGCCGCACACTCCGATCGCACACGCCGCTCCCGCGCAGTGCTCCACCTGCGGCTTCTACTGGTTGCTCTCGGGTGAGCTCCGGCTGTCGTTCGGGGTCTGCGCCAACGAGTACGCCCCGGACGACGGCAAGGTCGTGGCCGCCGACCACGGCTGCGGCGCTCATTCCGAGGCCGCGGTGCTGCCGCCGCCCGTGGAGCAGGCCATCCCGATCCTCGACGACATGGGCTACGACCTCATGGAGGAGGAGGCCGGATCGGTCGACGAAGCCGCCTCCGAGGAGCTCGGCCATTCCTGATCGAGAGTGTCGGTTCCGGCCGCTACCCTACGGTGGCCCCCTACCCTCAACCAGGATCGTGATCGATGAGCGACACCTACGGCACTGACCGGATGCGAGCAGCCGTCCTCTCCGCTTGGACGGCCTCGCCCGCCCGGTTCCGCGAAGACGCCAACGCGGAGGAGGACTTCGCGCTCGGCGGCTACCGCGATCGGCTGATCGTCGAGCTGGCCCAGAACGCCGCCGACGCGGCGCTGCGGGCGGGCGTGCCAGGGTTGCTGCGGCTGACGCTGCGGGGCGACGTGCTGACGGCCGCCAACACCGGCGCCCCGCTCGACGCCACCGGCGTGGAGAGCCTGTCCACGCTGCGCGCCTCCGGCAAGCGCGACGAGGCCGGCGCGGCGGGCAGGTTCGGCGTCGGGTTCGCGGCGGTCGTGTCCGTCTGCGGCGCGCCCTCCATCGGCTCGCGCGGTGCGGGCGCGGTCCGCTGGTCCCGCACCGAGACCGCGGCCCTCGTCGCCGAGATCCCCGCGCTCGCGGGCGAGCTCGCCGACCGCGGCGGTCACGTGCCGCTGCTCAGGCTCCCCTTTGACGAGCCGCCCCTCGTCGACATCCCCGAGGGTTTCGACACCCTTGTCCGCCTGCCGCTGCGCGACCAGGCGTCCGTCGACGTGGTCCGGCGCATGCTCACCGAGACCAGCCCGGCGCTGCTGCTCGGCCTGCCCGCGCTGGAGAGCATCGAGATCGAGCTCGACGGGTCCGTGCGCACGGTCGTGGCCGACGGCTGGCACGTGGTGTCGGACTCCGGCGAGTTCACCCCCGAGGAGGTGGGGAGGCTCTTCGCCGACCGGCCCACCGAGGAGCGTGCCCGCCCCTACTGGTCGCTGCGCTGGGCGGTGCCCGTCACCGGCACCGGCGAGCCGGGCGCGCTCCCCGCCACCGTGCCGCCCGTGGCGCACGCCCCGACGCCCAGCGACGAGCCCATCGGCCTGCCCGCGCTGCTGATCGCGTCGTTCCCGATGGCCACCGACCGGCGCCACGTGGCCAAGGGGCCGCTGGCCGACTTCATGGTCGAGCGGGTCGCCGACGCCTACGTACGCCTGCTGCGGGAGCTGCCCCGCACCTCCAAGCTGCTCGACCTGGTGCCCACCCTCATGGGCAAGGGCGAGCTCGACGCCCGCATCCGCCGGGCCGTGCTCGACCGCCTGCCCGGCACGCCGCTGCTGCCCGCGCTGTCGGCGCCGGCTCCCGCCGTGCAGACCCCGTCGTTCGCCGAGGCGCGGGTCTACGAGCCCGACGCCGAGTGGCGGGTCGAGCACCCCGCGCCCGAGCCCGAGGGCGACGGCTGGGTGGTGACCGGCCGCGAGGCCGCCGTCGTGGCATCGGCCTCGGCGGAGCTGCTCGCGATCGTCGCCGACTTCGTGCCGGGGCTGCTGCCGGCCGGCTGGCCAGCCCGCCACGCGGCCATGGCCGCCCTCGGGGTGCGCCGGGTCGAGCTGGCCGACATCGTCGACCTGCTGTCGGGCGAGGCCGTCGAGGCGCGCGAGCCGTCGTGGTGGCGCGCGCTCTACGAGGTGCTGCCGGGCGACGACCCCGAGTCGCTGGGCGCGCTGCCGGTGCCGCTGGCCGACGGGCGGGTGGTCCGGGGGCCGCGCGGCACGCTCATCCTGTCCGACGGGGGCGCCGACCTCGACCTGACGCCGCTCGGGCTGCGCATCGTGCACCCGGACGCGGCCCACCCGGCGCTGCTGCGGCTGGGCGCCGCCGAGGCCACGCCCAGGACGGTCCTCGACGACCCGCTGACCAAGGCCGCCGTCGCGCAGTCGCTCGACAACCCCGACCCGGAGCCGGTGGCGCGGGCCGTGCTGTCCCTCGTGGATGCGTCCGGGCTGGTGCCCGGCGAGGCGCCGTGGCTGGCCGAGCTGGCCCTGCGCGGCAGCGACGGCGAGCTCTACCCGGCCGGCGAGCTCATGCTGGCCGAGGGCGCGCTGGCGAGCCTGCTGGAGCCGGACACCCACCTCGGGGTGGCCGCGCCGGAACTGGAGGAGACCTACGGCTCGCGGGTGCTGGCGGCCGCCGGGGTGCTCGACGGGTTCGCGGTGGTGCACGAGCCCGACGTGCTGCTCGACCCCGACGACTGCGACCACGACCTCGACGGCGAGGGCGAGTGGCTCGACCACGTGCTCGACCTGCTGCCCGAGCTGGACGTGCCGCCGCTGGTGCCGGAGTTCCTGGCGGTGCGGGACCTGGAGCTGGTGGCCGACTGGCCGGGCGCGCTCGAGCTGCTGACCAGGCCGCCGTTGCGGGCCGCCCTCCACCCGCTGCGCGTGGAGGGCGTGGAGGTGCCCTCCTACACGGCGTGGTGGCTGGCCAACCATCCGGTGCTGGGCGGGCGCAAGCCGCTGGAGCTGCGGCTCCCGGGGGCCGACCCGCTGCTGCAGGGCCTCTACGCCGACGCCCCCGCCGGGCTCGACGAGGCGGCGCTGTCGATGCTCGGGGTCCGCACGACGCTGGCCGAGCTGCTGGCCTCCCACGGCGGGCCCGAGGAGCTCCTCGACCTGATGGCCGACGAGTCCGTCGAGGTGGACCGGGCCCAGCTGCGTGCCCTGTGGATCGCGCTGGCCGCCGTCGACCCCTCGCGTGTCGCGCCGCCGTCCCGGGTGCGGGCGGTGCTGGAGGGCTCGATCGTGGTGGCCTCGGCCGAGGACGCCGTGGTGGTGGAGGCGCCCGACCTGCTGCAGCTGGTCACGGAGCGGCCGCTGGTGCTGGCGCCGTACGATCTGGCGGAGTCGCTGTCCGAGCTGCTCGACCTGCCGCTCGCCGGTGAGCTCACCTCGGGGGAGGTCACCTCCGAAGGGGTCCGGCGGGAGGTGCCCGCCGAGGTGCGGTCGCTGCTGCCCACCGCGCCCGAGACGTATGTGGAGCACGAGAAGCTGCTGGTGGACGGCGTGGAGTGCGCGTGGCGGTTCTTCGAGGGGGCCGTGCACTGCACTGGGGTCGACGGGCTGGCCAGGGGGCTGGCCTGGGCGACGGGGCAGTGGAACGACCGGCTCGCGGTGGCCGCCCTGCTGCGCGACCCGGGAGCGGTGCCGCTGCTGCTCGCGGAGGCCGACCTGTCCTGAGCCCCGCCGGATCACCTGGTCACGAGACCGGGCGCTCCTGAGCGGGCGGCCTGCCGCCGGAGCAGGGGCCTGACCACCGTGAGCTGCGCGGCGGCCAGCAGCAGGCACATGAGGGCCAGGCCGCCCCACAGCCCGGCCGGGCCGGCGTGTTCGAGGAGTTGCGTGCTGGAGAGGGGCGCCAGGACGGTGGCGAAGCCCCACGAGGTGCCGAAGATCGACAGGTATCGTCCCCGGGAGTCCTCGGGGGCGATGCTGACCACCATGGCGTAGCTGCGTCCGAACATCAGCAGGTCGCCGGCGCTCCACACGACCGTGGCGGCGAGGTGCCCCGGCAGCCCGCCCGCCACGGCGTACCCGGCCAGGCCGGTGGCGAGCAGCAGGTAGCCGGCGACCATGGCGGCGTGGTGGGACAGCGGCGCCGTCCACCTCAGCAGCGGCTGGCAGAGCACCATCACGACGGCGGAGACGGTGGACAGGAGCCCGGCGTCGGCGGCCGGCAGGCCGCGCCGCACCAGCGCGAGCGGCAGCGCCATCATGACCTGCATGTAGATCAGGGCCAGGAGGGTGCCGGAGACGAGCAGCACGAGGAGCGAGCGGTCGCGCCACGCCGACCCGCCGGCGACCGCCGGGCCCTCGACCTGGAACGGGCCCTCGGTGTGGGGCGCGGAGCCGGTGTGGGGCGGGTCGTCAACGTGGGGCTGCCCTTGCGGGTGGGGCGGGCCGCCAGCGTGGGGTGGGCCCTCGTTGTGGGGCGCGGCGTCGGTGCGGGGCGGGGCCTTGGGGCCGGGCGGGTCGTCGGGGTGGGGCGGAGGGGTGGTCCGGGGTGTGGGGGAGGGCAGGCTGGCGGGTTGGTGTCTGGTGGGGTGGTCGGCGGGCAGGACGAGGCGTACCACGATCGCGCAGGCCACGCAGGTGACGGCGTCCACGACGAACAGCCAGCGCAGGTCCCAGCGTCCCAGCCCGGCGGCGATCAGGCCGGCGCCCATGCCGCCCACCGCCAGGGCCGTGTTGAACAGGCTGAACGCCTGGGCCTGCTGCGCGGGACGTACGGCGTCCGCGATCATCGCCTGGGACGGCGGCTCGTAGATCTCGAAGACCAGCCCGAGCAGGACGGCGAACACCGCGAGCATCGCCACGGAGCCGGAGGCCGCGATGCCCGCCTGCGCCAGAGCGCATCCGGCCAGCCCGGCGACGATCGTCCGGCGCCGGCCGAGCCGGTCGGCCAGGAAACCGCCCAGGAGGCGCGAGGGGATGGTGGCCAGGCCGAAGGCGGCGGAGACCAGGCCGGCGGTGACGGCGCCCGCCCCGAACTCGGTGCTGATCAGGACGGTGAGGAACCCGAGGGAGAAGGCCCCCAGCCGGTTGACGCCCCGCGCCAGGACGAGCCACCAGACGGTGCGTGGCAACCGCTCCGCACGGCCGGCGATCCGCACGTTCACCCTCCAAGTGACTGATGAAACTGCTAACGTCGGTCATGGAGGACCGTAAGGCCTTAGGAGTGACCAGTCAAGTGATGTTCGATAGTCACGTAGCGATTCTGCTGGACACCGCGGTATCGCTCGTGAACGTGCTGACCGACGGCGACGAGGGTGGCAAGCCCTATGTGGCGCCGACGGGTGAAGGGCTGCCGGCCGCGATCGTCGGTGTGCTGCCGGGCGAGGCGACGGTCTCGATGGAGGAGGCCCTGTACCTGACCGGGACCACGCTGAAGGTCCGGCGGGTCTTCGAGGCCATGGAGGCCGGGCAGGACGACGAGGCGGCCGCCGTCGTCAACGCGCTCGTCATCAGCACCGGTGCGCGGCCGCAGCTCAACCGGGCTCCAGGGGAGCCGTGGCAGGTGCACTTCCACGGCGCCGACGACACCCTCGCGGTGGGGTGGAGCGCGGGCATCGCCTCCGCGCTGACGCTGGCCATCGGCAGCGACCTCGGCGGGCGTCTGGGCGTCTGTCAGGCCAGGCGGTGCGACCGCGTGTACGTGGACGCCTCACGCAACGCGGTGCGGCAGTTCTGCTCCCGGTCCTGCCAGAGCCGGACGAAGGCGGCGGCCTTCCGTGCCCGCTCGGCCGCCCGCCACCCGTCCTGAGCGGGCTCCGATCGGGGAGGCGCCCCCGCAGAGCCTCCCCGAGCCTCCCGTCAGGCGGGGCAGCTGGTGCCCTTGGCGGGGAGCTTGCCCTCCAGCACGTACGACTCCACCGTCGTCGTGACGCACTCGTTGCCGCTCAGGTACGCGCCATGGCCCTCGCCCTCGTAGGTGACCAGGACGCCCGTCTTGAGCTGCTCCGTCAGTCTCGTGGACCACTGGTACGGCGTCGCCGGGTCACCCTTGCCGCCGATCACCACGATGGGGCCCGAGCCCGTGGCGTCGATGCGCTTGGCCGCGTTGTCCCCCCGGGCCGGCCAGTGCGCGCATGCGCCGATCGAGGCTTCGCCCGACAGGATCGGGAAGATCTTCCGTACCTTCTCGTCGATCGCGGCGGCCTGCGCGGCGGTCGGGCGTTCGGTGGTGTCGGCGCAGTTGATGGCCGCCAGGCTGGTCATCATCGTGGTGTATGTCCCGTTCGCCCGGCGCCCGGTGTAGGCGTCGGCCAGGGCGAGCAGCACGGTGGCGTTGCCCTTGCGCGCGGCGGCGACCGCCTGCTCCAGCATCGGCCAGGTCTGCTTGGCGTACAGCGGGGTGATGACGGCCAGTTGCCCCAGCCCGTACGTGAGCTCGCGGTCCCCCACCTTGATCGGCTTGGTCTTGAGCCCGTCGAGCAGGTCCTCGACCGTCTTCTCCACGGCGGCCGGGTCGGCGCCCAGCTCGCAGCTCTGCGCCACGCAGTCCTCGGCGAACGCCTCGAACGCCCCGTCGAAGCCCGTGGCCTGGGTGAGCACCCGCTCCTCGAACGTCACCGTCGGGTCGAAGCCGCCGTCGAGGACGAAGCGGCCGACGTTCTTGGGGAAGTGGGTGGCGTAGACGGCGCCGAGGTGGGTCCCGTACGAGAAGCCGAAGTAGTTGAGCTGCCGGTCGCCGAGCGCGCTCCTGAGGAGGTCGAGGTCCTTGGCCGCGTTCACGGTGCCGACGTGCGGCAGGACCTTGCCCGAGTCCTTCTGGCAGGCCGCCGCGAACTCCTTGGCCAGCTTGTCCTGGTCGGCGTCCGCTCCGGCGGAGAGGAGCTTGCCGATCTCGCCGCCGCACTTGACGCCGGAGCTGCGGTCGACGCCGCGCGGGTCGAAGCTGACCAGGTCGTAGCGGCTGCCCAGCTTGCCGAACGTCGTGGCGGCCACGGCCAGGGTGTCCACGCCGGAGCCGCCGGGGCCGCCGAAGTTGAAGACGAGCGAGCCGAGGCGGTCACCACTGGCCTTGACGCGGATGAGCGCGAGGCCGATCTTGTCGCCGTCCGGCCTGGCGTGGTCGAGGGGGACCTGGAGGGTGCCGCATTCGACGCCGGGGCCGGGGGTGAGCTGCTTGCCGTCGGGGCCGACGAGATCGGTGCACTTGCCCCAGGCCACCGCCCCCGCTCCCGCCGCCTTCTCACCGGCGGGCGCGGAGGGCTCGGCGGCGCAAGCCGTGAGGAACGCCGCTCCCAGGAGGAGTGTCACTATGGGCTTCTTCATGCTGACAAGCATGATTTGGCGGGTGTGTGCTGATGTAGTGGGCGAAAACACCACTTCCGGGTGACTTCGACGAGCGGCCGGAGATGACGAATGTCAGCTCCGGCGAGGGACGCCTGTCAGTCGTGCCGGGGCCGCCGGACGAACCACATGCCGAAGAAGCCGAAGCACACCCCGGTCAGGCAGGTCCAGATCCACCACGTGTTCTCGGGCTCGGGACGGAAGATCAGCAGGGCGACCAGCGCGACCGCCCACGCGGCCGTGCCGACGGCGATGGCCGCGGTGTCGTTGGTCTCGATCGGCTCCGGGTTGGGATGCCACTGCTTGTCCACGTGTCCAGCCTAGCTTCCAATCGGGTCTCGATCTCATCACTGGCTCTTTTCGCAGTTCACCACGACTGTCACTCTTCGCGTCGTGAGTGACACGCGTAACGCAATAGATCGTTTCTTCGCAATCTCCGCACGCGGATCGACAATCTCCCGTGAGGTACGGGGAGGTTTGGCCACGTTCTTCACCATGGCCTACATCGTGGTGCTGAACCCGATCATCATCGCCAACGGCAAGGACGTGGACGGGCAGGTCATCGGCGACGGCACGACGCCCAACGTCGCGCTGGTGGCGGCGGGCACGGCCTTCGTGGCGGGTGTGCTGACGATCCTCATGGGGGTCATCGGCAAGGTGCCCTTCGCGATGGCGGCCGGGCTGGGCCTGAACGCCTTCGTCACCTTCAGCATCGCCAGTGTGATGACCTGGGAGGAGGCCATGGGCCTGGTCTTCCTCGAAGGCGTCATCATCGCCCTCCTGGTGCTGACCGGGCTCAGGACGGCGATCTTCCACGCCATCCCGGCCCAGCTCAAGACCGCGATCAGCGTGGGCATCGGCCTGTTCATCGCGCTGATCGGGTTCGTGGACGCCGGTTTCGTGCGGAAGGCGGTGGGCACGCCGCTGGAGCTGGGCATCGGCGGCAACCTCACCTCCTGGCCGATCTTCGTCTTCATCGTCGGCTTGCTCGCCACGGCCGCGATGGTGGCGCGGAAGGTCCGGGGCGCGATCCTCATCGGCATCGTCGGCACCACGATCCTGGCGATCATCGTCGAGCTGCTCGCCAAGGCGGGGAACTTCTCGCCCGAGAACCCGGGCGGCTGGCAGCTCAACCTGCCCAGCCTCCCCGAGCAGATCTTCGGCTTCAACAACCCCCTCCTGCTCTTCACCGAGTTCGACCCCTTCGGCGGGTTCATCCGCGTCGACGTGCTGCTGGCCGCGCTGCTCGTGTTCACCCTGCTCATCACTGACTTCTTCGACACCATGGGCACCATCGTGGGCGTCGGCCGCCAGGCGGACCTGGTGGGTGAGGACGGGATGTTGCCGCGTACCAAGCAGATCCTGCTCGTCGACTCGATCGGCGCGGCGGCCGGCGGCGCGGGCTCGGTCTCCTCGAACACCACCTACATCGAGTCGGCGGCCGGCGTCGGCGAGGGCGCTCGCACTGGCCTCGCCAGCGTGGTCACGGGCCTGCTGTTCCTGGTGGCCGTCTTCTTCGCGCCGCTGGTCCAGATCGTGCCCTACGAGGCCGCCGCTCCCGCGCTGGTGCTGGTGGGCTTCCTGATGATGACCGCGATCCGCGACATCGACTGGAACGACTTCGAGATCGCCATCCCGGCCTTCCTCACCGTCGTGATCATGCCGTTCACGTACTCGATCTCGAACGGCATCGGCGTCGGCTTCATCAGCTACGTGCTGATCAAGGTGGTGTGCGGCAAGAGGCGGCAGATCCACCCGCTGCTGTGGGGTGTCGCCGCCCTGTTCACCCTCTACTTCGCGATCGGCCCCATCAGGGCGCTGCTCGCGGGCTGAGTGTCAGATCTACGTCCCTACGTCGGAGCCGTCCTGCGCACGCGGGGCGGCTTCGGGGTATCAAGAGGTGAGATGTCCCTCATGTCGGGAAATATCTTGTCTTGCCGTATAGTTAGCAAAGGTAATGACTCATGCTAACCAAAACCCAGCCCAAGACGAACCTGCGCAGCGACGCAGGTCTGGCTTCAGCCCTGCGCGTGTCCCTGGCAAGGCTGAACCGACGCCTACGACGACAGGCGGCAGCGCATCAACTGACGGCCACGCAGTTCGCGACGCTCACCGCGGTGGAACGGCATTCCGGGATAACCCCCGGCGAATTGGCCGAGCTCGAGAAGGTGCAACCACCCTCGATGACCCGCGTGATCGCCGCGCTCGAGGAACGCGGCCTGGTCGCCCGCACCCCGCATCCGACCGACCGGCGACAGGTGACCGTCTCGGTGACCGAGGCCGCCGAGAAGTTGCTGAAGGAGGAACGACGCCGCAAGGAAGCGTGGCTGGCGCAACGCTTGAAGGAGCTGTCGCCGGAGGAGAGGTCGATCCTCAGGCAGGCGGCGCCGATCCTGGAGAAGCTCAGCAAGATATAGAGCCTGAAGAACCCAAGACCGGGATGTTCCGGTCTCTCAGGGTTCACAACTACCGCATGTTCGCGGCCGGTGGCACCGTCTCCAACGTCGGCACCTGGCTGCAGCGCACCGCCCAGGACTGGCTGGTGCTCGACCTCACCCACGGCAGCGCGGCGGCGCTGGGAACGGCGACCGCCCTGCAGTTCCTGCCGATGCTGCTGTTCGGGATGTTCGGCGGCGTGCTCGCCGACCGTTACCCCAAGCGCCCCATTCTCATCGGCGCCCAGATCCTCATGGCCACGCTGGCCCTGACCATCGGCGTGCTCACGATGACGGGCTCCGCCCAGGTGTGGCACGTGTACGTGATGGCGTTCCTGCTCGGCATGATCTCGTGCGTCGAGGTGCCGACGCGGCAGGCGTTCGTGGTCGAGATGGTCGGCCGCCAGGACCTGCCGAACGCGATCGCGCTGAACAGCTCCATCTTCAACCTGGCCCGCGTGGTCGGCCCGGCGCTCGCCGGCGTGCTGATCTACGTGCTGGGCGGCACCGGACCGATCTTCCTGATCAACGCGCTGACCTTCGGCGCCGTGATCTCCAGCCTGATCTTCATGCGCAAGTCCGAGCTGAACCCCGCCGAGCCCGTGCCCAGGGCCAAGGGTCAGCTCCGCGAGGGCCTGCGCTACGTGCTCCAGCGCGAGGAACTGCTCATGCCGGTGCTGCTGATCGGGTTCGTGTCGATGTTCTCGCAGTCGTTCTCGATGTCGATCGCGCTCATGGCCCGCGAGGAGTTCGGGGCCGGAGCGTCCTCGTTCGGGCTGGCCTCCAGCATGTTCGCGGTGGGAGCGCTCGGTGGCGCGCTGCTGGCCGCGCGCCGGGCGCGGCTGTCGCGGAAGGTGCTGTTCGCGGGGGCGATCGGGTTCGGGCTGTTCCAGATCGCGACCGGGGTGGCGCCGTTCTACCCCGTGTACCTGGTGCTGCTGATCCCGACCGGGATCGCGCTGATCACGATCAACACGGCCGCCAACGCCAGCGTCCAGATCGCCACGTCCCCCGAGATGCGAGGGCGGGTCATGGGGATCTACATGCTGGTGTTCACCGGCGGGGCGCCGCTCGGGGCGCCGCTGATCGGGTGGCTGTCCGAGCTGGGCGGGCCCCGGGCGGGCGTGATCCTGTCCGGCGTGCTGGTCCTGGCCGGTACGGGACTGGCGGTGCTCATGACGCGGCTGATCAGCTCGCGGGTGGCCAGGCCGACGCTCGCCGTGGCATGAGTCGGCACGCGGCGGGGCGAGCCGGTGTGCGGGCCGGCGACGGCCGGGGGCAGAATCGGGTGGCATGAGGCTCTTCGCGGCCCTGGTGCCGCCCGACGAGGTGCTGGACGAGATCTCGCGTGCCATCGCACCGCACGTCGGGCAGGTGCCGGGCCTGCGCTGGCCCGATCGCGCCACCTGGCACATCACGCTGGGTTTCTTCGGTGAGGTGCCCGAGCAGGTGCTGCCCGAGCTGGAGGTGCGGGTGGCCCGCGCCGTACACCGCTACCCGGTCCTGGACCTGGCCTTCGACGGCTTCGGAGCGTTCTCCTCCGTACGCCGGGCGCGCGTCTTCTGGGTGGGCGTCACCGGCGACTCCATGACCAGGCTCGCCGACTCCGTCAAAGCGGGCGCCCGCCGGGCGGGGGCCGCGCAGACGGACGAGAAGCGCTTCCATCCGCACCTCACCCTGGCCCGCGCCAAGGTGGAGACGGATCTCCGCCCGCTGGTCGAGTCGCTGTCCGAATTCAGCGGCTCGCCGTGGCGGGCGGAGAGCGTCCGTCTCGTCCGCAGCCACACCGGCCCGCAGGTGAGGTACGAGTCACTCGCCGAATGGGCGCTGGCACCCGCCGAGCAGGGCTAGGCTCCACGTCGTGGATCGTCCTCGCCCCTGGCTGCTGCCCATCGTGCTCGGCCTGCTCCTGCTGATCGTGATCGTCGGCGCGCTGCTCACCTGAGCTTTCCCGCCGGCGCCCTGCTCACCACGAGCTCGTCGTCCAGTGCCCTGCTCACCATGGGCCCCTCCGTCCGGGGCCGTCGGTCACCAGGCGTAGTCCTCCGGGGCGGTGCGGTGGCCCGGGAAGATCTCGTCGAGGCGGGCCAGCGCGTCCGCGTCCAGGTCGATCTCCAGGGCGCGCAGGCTGCCTTCGAGCTGTTCCATCGTGCGCGGACCGATGATCGGCGCGACGACCGCCCGCTGCTTGAGCAGCCAGGCCAGCGCCACGTTCGCCGGGTCCTCGCCGAGGCCGTCGCAGAACTTCTCGTACTGCTCGATCTTGTCGCGGTGCCTGTCGAGCTCCTTGACCATGTTCTCGGCGGCCGAGCGACCCTTGTCGATCTTGCGCAGCACGCCGCCGAGCAGGCCGCCGGCCAGCGGGCTCCACGGGATCACGCCGAGGCCGTAGTCCTCGCAGGCGGGCAGCACCTCGAGCTCGGGAGCGCGCGTGAGCAGGTTGTAGTGGGTCTGCTCGCTGACGAGGCCGGTGAAGTTGCGCCGGGCCGCGGTCTCCTGGGCCTTGGCGATGTGCCAGCCCGCGAAGTTCGACGAGCCCACGTAAATGATCTTGCCCTGCTGCCGCAGGACCTCCATGGCCTCCCAGAACTCCTCGAACGGGGTGCCCCGGTCGATGTGGTGAGCCTGGTAGACGTCGATGTAGTCGGTCTGCATCCGCTTCAGCGAGGCGTCGCAGGCCCTGCGGATGTTGAGGGCGGACACCCGCCGCTCGTTGGGCCAGTCACCCATGTCGCCGTAGACCTTGGTCGCGATGACCGTCCTCTCCCGGCGGCCGCCGCCCTGGGCGAACCACCGGCCGAGGATGTTCTCCGTGACGCCCTCGCCCTTCTTCCCGCCGTAGACGTTGGCGGTGTCGAAGAAGTTCAGGCCCAGCTCATGGGCCCGGTCCATGATCGCGAAAGAGTCTTCCTCCGTGGTCCGCGGGCCGAAGTTCATGGTGCCGAGGCAGAGCGGGCTCACGAGGAGCCCGCTGCGTCCGAGATTGACGTAGTCCATGACTCAACCCTAAAGACCTGGAGTGCACTCCAGGCCAGACCGACGCGGCGTCAGAAGCCCGGAAGGGACATGCCTCTCCTTTCACCCGCTGGCAACGTGGGCCAGGGCGGTGGCGTCGGAGGTCCGGGAGCATCGTGGCTGCGTGTGGGGCATGATGGCGGCGTGGGGGACTTCGTGACCAGGGTGCTCGCCGTCATGGCGGCCGTTTTCCTGCTGCCTGCCGCTCCCGCCCGCGCGGCGGGCGACGACGGCGCGGAGCGGTTGTTCACCTTCAAGGATCCGCAGATCACGGAGTCGAGCGGGCTGGCCGTGTCGCCGACGCACGAGGGCGTCTACTACACGCACAACGACAGCTCCGCCACCCCGACCTTCTACGCGGCCGACGGCCGCGGGCGCACGCTGGGCACGTTCCAGGTACGCGGGGCCGAGGCGCGGGACTGGGAGGCCATGGCCGCGACCAAGGACCCGGCGACGGGCCGGGGGGTGCTCTGGTTCGCCGACATCGGCGACAACCTGGACGGTGCGTGGCCGAACGTCTCCGTCTACAAGGTCCTGGAGCCCGCGACGCTCCAGGACGCCACGCTGCCCGCCACCCGCTACCGCTTCCGCTACGCGGACGGCGGCCGGAACGCGGAAGGCATCATGATCAACCCGCGGACGGGGCGGCTCTACGTGGTGTCCAAGGAGTTCGCCGGATCGATCTACGCGGCGCCGAAGAAGCTGCGGGCCGACCGGACGAACGTGCTGCGCAAGACGGGCAACGCGCCCATCATGGCCACGGACGCCGCGTACGCTCCCGACGGCTCGTCCTACGTCGTCCGCACCTACTTCTCCGCCACCCTCTACAAGCCCTCGGGCGAGACGATCGCCAAGGTGGAGATGCCGGAGCTGAAGCAGGCGGAGTCGATCGCGTACACGCCCGACGGGAAGGCGCTGCTCACCGGCACGGAGGGGCCGAACAGCCCGGTCTACCGGGTGCCGCTGCCCGAGACCGCCCAGGTCACCGCCACGCCCAGCCCGGTCAGGGCCGAGGAGCGCGAGGAGAGCGCCTCGTCCGCCGCCGCGCCGGCGGACTCCTCCGGAGCCGGGCTTACCGTCACCGACGTCCTCATCTGGCTGGCCGCCGCGGCGGCCGCCATCGGGGTGATCACCTTCCTGGCCCGGCGCACGCGCTGATCAGCGGCCGCGGCGCATGGTGGCGGTGAAGAGGTCGCCCCTGAGGGCGCGCTCGACCACCTCGATCGAGCGCGACAGCCGCACCAGCCGCGGCCCCTCCTCCCGGTAGGTGTCGAGCACCGCCTCGATGGCGTGCGGGGGCAGGTGACCCTTGAGGTCGACCGCCGCCGCGCGGTAGCCGGCGCGGGCGGCCTCGACGGCGGAGGTGACGTGGTGGCGGGCCATCGCGGCCAGCGCCACCGGATGCCGCCTGAGCACCTCGTACGCCCGGTAGTCCGGCGGCACCGCGTCGAGCAGCCAGGCCACTGCGGAGGTCTCCCAGTCGGGCACGCTGGGCGGCCGGACCTCCGCCGGCCACTCTGGCGGGACGTACATGGGGACATCGTACTCATGTTCGATTCGCCCGGATATGGCGGGGACGGTCGGTAAGTCGGAAAATCGTCATGTGACGGAGAAGATCGGGGTCGTGGGTGCCGGCATCGTCGGGCTCGCGGTGGCGCGCGAGCTGGCCACCGCCAGGGGTGCCGAAGTGACCGTGCTCGAGAAGGAGGGGCGCGTCGGCGCCCACCAGACGGGGCACAACAGCGGCGTCGTGCACGCGGGGATCTACTACCCGCCGGGCTCGCTCAAGGCCAGGCTCTGCCGCGAGGGCGTGGCGCTGCTGAAGGAGTACTGCGCCGCGCACGGGCTGCCGTACGACGAGGTGGGCAAGCTGGTCGTGGCGAGCACCCACGCCGAGCGGCCGCTGCTGAGCGCGCTGGCCGAGCGGGCGCGCGCCAACGGCGTGCCGGGCATCGCCGAGCTGGACGGGCTCGCGCTGCGCGAGATCGAGCCGCACGCTATCGGCGTCGGCGCCATCCACTCGCCGCACACCGCGATCTGCGACTTCCCCGCCGTCGCGCGCCGGCTCGCGCTGGACGTGGCCGAGCTGGGCGGGTCCGTACGCCTGGCGCACCCGGTCCGGGCGATCAGGGAACGGGCCGGGAAGGTGGAGGTGGTGGCCGGGCAGCGCAGGCTCGCCTTCGACCGCCTGGTGGTGTGCGGCGGACTGGGCACCGACGCGGTGGCCGGGATGGCCCGGGCGCCGGGTGACGTGCGGATCGTACCGTTCAGGGGCGAGTTCTACGCGCTCAGGGGCGCCGCCAGGGACCTGGTGCGCGGGCTCATCTATCCCGTGCCGGACCCGCGCTATCCGTTCCTGGGCGTGCACCTGACGCGGCAGATCGGGGGCGGGGTGCTGGTGGGGCCGAACGCGGTGCTCGCCCTGGCCTATGAAGGCTACCGGTGGCGAAATTTCCGTAATTTTCGGCAAATTCTTGGCTGGCCGGGGACCCTGCGCATGGCCCGGGCGCACTGGCGCACAGGGGTCAGGGAGACGTACGCGTCCCTCGTCAAGAGTGCCTTCCTCAAGGGGGCCCGCCGCTACGTGCCCGAGCTCGCCATCGCTGACCTGGAAAGAGCCCCCAGCGGCGTGCGCGCCCAGGCCGTCGCGCGGGACGGCCGGCTGGTGGACGACTTCGTGGTGGACGTGCACGGGAAGGTCGTCCTCGTAAGGAACGCGCCCTCGCCCGCGGCCACCTCAAGCCTGGCCATTGCGCGGCACATTGCCGGAATTGTCCCAGCACCCGTCCAATGAGGGCATCCTTGGATGTGATGGAATCACGCCTGCTGATAGTCGAGGACGATCCGAACATCCTCGAACTCCTCGCCGCGAGCCTGAGGTTCGCGGGTTTCGACGTGACCACGGCGAAGAGCGGTCTCGACGCCGTGGCCGCCGTCCAACGACACCGCCCGGACCTCGTCGTGCTCGACGTCATGCTGCCCGACCTGGACGGTTTCGAGATCGTCAAGCGGTTGCGGGGCGGCGGGCTGCACACGCCGGTGGTGTTCCTGACCGCTCGTGACGAGACCGAGGACAAGATCCGCGGGCTGACGATCGGCGGCGACGACTACGTGACCAAGCCGTTCAGCCTGGAGGAGGTGGTCGCCAGGATCCACGCGGTGTTGCGCCGTACGAGCGGGGAGCCGCAGGCGGCGCCGCCCCGGCTGACGTTCGCCGACATCGAGCTGGACGAGGAGAGCCACGAGGTGTGGCGCGGGGGCAACGCGGTGGCGCTGTCGCCGACCGAGTTCAAGCTCCTGCGGTACTTCATGACGAACGCCGGCCGCGTCCTGTCCAAGCCGCAGATCCTCGACCACGTGTGGGACTACGACTTCCGGGGCGAGGTGGGCATCGTCGAGTCGTACGTGTCCGTGCTCCGCCGGAAGATCGACAACCGGAGCCCGCGGCTCATCCACACCCTGCGCGGTGTCGGATACGTCCTGCGCCTGCCGCCGAGTCCCTGATGCGCGGCCTGCCGCTGAGGGTCAAGCTGATCGCGTCGATGCTGGCGCTGCTCGGCTTCGGCATGACCTTCATCGGCCTGGTGAGCGTCTCGGTGCTGCACGGCTACCTCCTGGACCGCGTGGACAGCCAGCTCCACCTGCTCAACGCGCGCATGCACAACAAGGTCAGGAGCGACTGGAAGAAGGACAGGGAGACCGACGACCGGCCGATCCTCATCGAGTCCGACGCGATCGCCCTGGTCAGGGAGCCGGGCGGCGAGTTCGTGCCGATGCTGAGCGACCGCGACGTGGACATCAAGCCGAAGCCCGTGCTGTCGCCGTCGCCGGGCACCGATCCCTACACCGCGCCGGCCCTCAGCGGCGGCGGCGAGTGGCGGGTGCTGGAGAGCGTCTACCAGCGGCGCACGCTCGTCGTCGCGGTCGACCTGGAGGAGGTGGACGCGATCACCCGGCGGCTCGTGCTCATCGAGGTGCTGGGCGGTGGCGGCATCCTGCTCATCCTGGCCGTCGTGGGCATCACCATCGTCCGGCGCAGCATGCGGCCGCTGGGCCAGATCGAGCGTACGGCCGAGGCCATCGCCGCCGGCGAGCTGGGCCGCCGGGTGCCGGACGGCGACCCGCGCACCGAGGTGGGCGGCCTGGCCAGGTCGCTGAACGGGATGCTGGCCCAGATCGAGGCCGCGTTCGCCGCCAGGTCGGCGTCCGAGGCGGCGGCCCGCCGCTCCGAGGACCGCATGCGCCAGTTCGTCGGCGACGCCTCGCACGAGCTGCGCACCCCGCTGACCTCGATCCGCGGTTTCGCCGAGTACGCCAGGCAGAACCCGGGCGCCGACCCCGCCGAGCTGATGCAGCGCGTGGAGAAGGCCGCGGGCCGGATGAGCCTCCTCGTGGACGACCTGCTGCTGCTCGCCCGGGTGGACCAGCAGCGGCCGTTGCAGATGCGGCCGGTGGACATGCTGGCGCTGGCCGCGGACGCCGTACAGGATGCCCGGATCCTCGCCCCCGACCGGGTGATCAAGCTGGACGTGGTCGGCGGCGCGGCCCTGATCGTCTCCGGCGACGAGGTGCGCCTGCGCCAGGTCATCAGCAACCTCGTCACCAACGCCATCGTGCACACCGAGCCCGGCTCCCCGATCATCGTCCGGGCCGGGGCGGGCAAGGACCGGCTGTTCGTCGAGGTCGTCGACGCCGGGCCCGGCCTGACGCCCGAGCAGGTCGAGCATGTCTTCGAGCGCTTCTACCGGGCCGACTCCGCCCGGTCGCGCCGCCGCTCGGCCGAGGACCGGGGCAGCGGGCTCGGCCTGGCCATCGTGCAGGCGCTCGTGCACGCCCACGGCGGCTCGGTCACCGTGGACAGCTCGCCGGCGAGCGGCTCGACCTTCCGCGTGGAACTCCCACTCGCCTTGGAGTGAGTGTTCAGCTAACCCTCAGGTGGCTGAGTCACTCTAAGTAGGTGACGAAACCCGAGGCGCTGATCATGGTGGTGGACGACGAGCCCAGCATCAGGGATCTGCTGTCCGCCAGCCTGCGCTTCTCCGGGTTCGAGGTGCTGACCGCCCAAGACGGCGAGGAGGCCGTCGAGGTGGCCGTGCGCACCTCGCCCGACCTGGTGGTGCTCGACGTGATGCTGCCCGACCTGGACGGGTTCGAGGTGGCCAGGCGGATCGACGCGCCCGTGCTGTTCCTGACCGCCCGCGACGCCACCGAGGACAAGATCGCCGGGTTGCGGGTGGGGGACGACTACGTGACCAAGCCGTTCAGCCTGGAGGAGGTACAGGCCAGGATCAGGGCGGTGCTGCGGCGTACGCGGGGGGAGAGCGCGCCCGCCAGCAAGCTGAAGGTGGCCGACCTGGAGCTGGACGAGGACGCGCGCGAGGTGTGGCGCGGCGGCCGTCAGGTACGCCTGTCGCCGACCGAGTTCAAGCTGCTGCACTACTTCATGGTCAACGCCGGGCGCGTGGTGTCGAAGGCGCAGATCCTCGACCACGTGTGGAACTACGACTTCGGCGGCGACGCGGGGGTGGTGGAGTCGTACGTGTCGTACCTCCGGCGCAAGGTGGACGACGTCGAGCCGCGGCTCATTCACACGCTGCGCAGCGTCGGTTACGTGCTGAGGGAGCCACCGGCCGGTTAGTTTGGGTCTTATGGACCTGCTGGGCGCGCTGGAGTCGCTTCGGCGGCCGCTGGATCGGGAGCTCTTCCCCCTGGCCGTCGGCGAGGCGGCGGCCGACCGGCGCGCGCTGCGCGAGCTGACCGGGCAGCTCGACGACTACCTGCTGCCCAGGTTGCGCGCCATCGACGCGCCGCTGCTCGCCGTCGTGGGCGGCTCGACCGGGGCGGGCAAGTCCACGCTGGTCAACTCGCTGGTCGGGGCCGACGTGGCCGAGCCGGGCGTGCTGCGGCCCACCACGCTGGTGCCCACGCTCGTGGTCAGCCCGGCCGACCGGCCCTGGTTCATGGGCCAGAACGTGCTGCCCGGCCTGTCCCGCGCCACCGGCGGCGGTCCCGGCGCGCTGCGCGTGGTGACCTCGCCGGCGCTGGGCGCGGGGCTGGCGCTGCTCGACGCTCCTGACATCGACTCCGTGGTGACCGCCAACCGGGAGCTCGCCGCGCAGCTCCTGGCCGCCGCCGACCTGTGGCTGTTCGTCACGACCGCCGCCCGCTACGCCGACGAGGTGCCGTGGAGCTTCCTGCGCTCCGCCCGCGAACGCAGCACCGCGCTGGCCGTCGTGCTCGACCGCGCGCCCGCCGAGGCCGTCGAGCCCGTCTCGCGCGACCTCGCCCGCCTGCTCACCGAGAACGGTCTTGACGGCACCCGGCTGTTCACCGTCCCCGAGGCCGCGCTCCCCGACGAGAAGGCCCGGCTGCCCGCCTCCTACGTCGCGCCCATCTCCGCCTGGCTCACGGGGCTGGCCGCCGACGCCACCGAGAGGTCGCGGGTCGTCCGCCAGACGCTGTCCGGGGCCCTCGACAGCCTGGCCACCCGGGTGCCGTCGCTCGCCGCGGCCATCGAGCGCCAGCAGGCCGCCTTCGACGGGCTGCGCTCCATCGTGTCGGGCGCGTACGCGGGCGGCATGGCCGACTTCGACGAGGGCATGCGTGACGGGTCGCTGCTTCGCGGTGAGGTGCTGGCCCGCTGGCAGGACTTCATCGGCACCGGTGACCTCATGCGCTCCCTGGAGAGCCGGGTGGGGTGGTTGCGCGACCGCGTCGTCGGCTTCTTCACCGGGCGGGTGCCGGAGGTGCAGCTCAGGGACGCCCTGGAGAGCGGCGTGGAGGCGCTGATCAGGGGCGCCGCCGACGGGGCGGCCGAGCGGGCCCTGGAGGGCTGGTCGGCCGCGCCAGGGGGTCCCGGGCTGCTCGAACGGCTCGGCGCCGTCGAGTCCGCCCGTCTCGGCCGGGCCTCGCCCGACCTCGGCAAGCGGGCCGAGGCGGCGGTGCGGGGGTGGCAGGAGTACGTGCTGGACCTGGTGCGGGAGGAAGGGGCCGAGCGGCGTACGACGGCCAGGGTGGCCTCGTTCGGGGTGAACGGGGCCGGGCTGCTGCTCATGCTGGCCGTCTTCGCCTCGACCGGCGGGCTGACGGGGATCGAGGTGGGGATCGCGGGCGGGACGAGCGTGTTGTCGCAGAAGTTGCTGGAGGCGGTGTTCGGGGACCAGGCGGTACGGTCGCTGACCGTACGGGCCAGGGAGGACCTGCGCGAGCGGGTGCGCGGGCTGCTGGCGGAGGAGTCCGGGCGGTTCACGGCCCGGCTGGAGACGGTGGAGCCGCCCAGGGGCACGGCGGACGCCCTGCGCGCGGCGGCCCGGCAGATCCGCGACCACCGCGCCGAACTGCCCCCTGCGACGGCGGATGGGCCGCCCGGCGCGAGGACGGCCGAGCTGCCTGTGCCCGGGACGGAGGCGCGGACGGCGGAACTGCCTGTGCCCGGGACAGCGGAGCCGCCTGTGCCCGGGACGGAGCCGCGGACGGCGGAGCCGCCACCCGGGACCGGCGACGACGCCGCGGAGGAGAGGCCGTGAAGCTGCTGCGCCGCAAGGAGGGCCCGTCCCTCGACTCCCGGCTGGCCGCCCTGCTGGAGGCGGCCACCCTGGGCGAGGGACGGCTGTCGGAGCGGGCGGTCGCCGGCGCCCGTACGGTCGCCGAACGCGCCGGGACCCGCCGCGACCTGTCCATCGACCACACCGTGGCCGCGCTGGCCGGCGCCACGGGCAGCGGCAAGTCCTCCCTCTACAACGCGCTCGCCGGCGAGGACCTGGCGGCCGTCGGCGTCACCAGGCCCACGACCTCGACCGCCCAGGCGGCCCTGTGGGACGGCGAGGGCGCGGGCGCGCTGCTGGACTGGCTGGACATCCCCCGCCGCCACTCCGCCCCCGCGACCCCGGAGCTGGCCGGGCTCGTCCTTCTCGACCTGCCCGACCACGACTCCATCCGGCTGTCTCACCGCCTGGAGGTGGATCGCCTGGTGGAACAGGTCGATCTGCTGGTGTGGGTGGTGGATCCGCAGAAGTACGCCGACGCGGCGCTGCACGAGCGCTACCTGCGCCCGCTGGCCGGGCACCGGGACGTGATGGTGGTGGTGCTCAACCAGGTGGACCGCCTGCCCGCCCAGGCCGTGGACCGCTGCCTGCGCGACCTGCGCCGCCTGCTGGACGACGACGGCCTGGCCGGGGTGCCCGTCCTCGCGGTGTCGGCCCGTACGGGGCAGGGGCTGGGGGAGCTCCGCTCGCTGCTCGGGGAGCGCGTCTCGGAACGCCGGTCCTGGTCCGCCCGCCTCGCCGCCGACCTCACCTCCGCCGCCGACCACCTGGCCACGGCCGGTCCCGCCACGACGCTGGAGGCGAGCGCTCTTCGGGGGACGGTGGAGGGCGATTCCGCGTCGTTGCCGCCCGCAGGATCGCCGGAGGATGCTCGTCCCGCGCCGGCGCTTCCGGCCGGGTCGCCGGAGGAGCCCGGCCTCCCGGTGGGTGGCCGGGAGGCGGATCGGACGGGAGTAGGCGTCCTGGCGGCCGGGCGCGAGACGTCCGCCCGCGAAGACGCGGCCGGGCGTGAGGTGTCCGGTCCTTCGGCCGGGGAGGTGCCCGACGTCGGTGCGGCGGCCGGGCGGGATGGGGCCAAGCGGATGGCCGGGGCCGGGCGGGCGCTCACCGGGGCGCTCTGTGGGGCGGCCGGGGTGCCGCTGGTCGTGGAGGCCGTGGCCAAGGGGCACCGGCACCGGGCCGTGGTCGCCACCGGCTGGCCGGTCACCAGGTGGGTCCGGCGGTTCCGGCCCGATCCCCTGCGCAGGCTGCGCATCGACGGCGCGTCCCGCCGATCCGGCAGGGAGGTCGCCGGCACGGCTCGGCGGTCCGGCGGGGAGATCGGGAGCGCGTCCCGGCGGTCCGGCGGGGAGATCGTCGGTCGTACTTCCGTGCCGGCGGCGTCGGCCGTGCAGCGGGCGCAGGTCGAGACCGCGATCAGGGACGTCGGCGAGGTGGCCGCGAGCGGGCTGCCCGGGCCGTGGGCGGCGGCGGTGCGGCAGGCGGCCAGGTCGCGCGCCCGTGAGCTGGCGGACGCGGTGGACCGGACGGTGGCCACGACGTCCGCCGGCGCCACGAGGCGGCCCAGGTGGTGGCGGGTGGTGAACGTCCTGCAGTGGCTGGTGTTCGCGGCCATGCTGGCCGGCGTCCTGTGGCTCGGGGTGCTGTTCGCGATGGACTATCTGCGGCTGCCCCAGCCGCCGCTCCCGACCGTCGGCGTGGTGCCGTGGCCGACGACGTTGCTGGCGGGGGGCGCGCTGGCCGGGGTGCTGATCGCGTTGTTGTCGAGGCTGGCGGCCTGGGCGGGCGGGCGGCGCCGGGCCCGGCGTACGGCCAGGGCCCTGCGTACGGCCATCGGCCAGGTCGGCAAGGAGATGGTGTTGGAGCCCGTGGAGGCGGAGCTGGACACGTACGCCCGGTTCGCCGAAGCCCTCGACCTGGCCCGCGCCCGCACCTGACCCGCGGGCAAGGCCGGGTCAGGCCGGGGCGCGGCGGAGCAGCGAGGTGGCCAGCAGCGCGCCCAGCAGGGCCAGCGCGGCGGCCGACAGGAAGGGGGCCGAGGGGCCGAAGCGTTCCGCGACGACCCCGGCTCCCGCCGCTCCCGCCGCCCCGCCCATCCCGATGGCCGTGGAGACCCACCCGAACGCCTCTCCCTGCGCGGCCGGCGCGTACTCGTCCACCAGCAGCGACCCGGTGGTCAGCGCCGGATTGAGCACCAGCCCCCCGGCGAACAGCGCCGCCCAGAACAGCGGCAGCGCGCCGATCAGGACGAGCGGCGCCAGCGCGACCCCGAGCGCCAGCATCAGCCCCACGAGCCGCACCTGGACGGCCGATCCCCAGGAACGGGCGCCGTAGGCGGCGGCCCCCGCGATCCCGCCCAGCGACAGCGCCGCCACGAGCAGCCCGGTGGCGGCGGGCACGTCGCGGGCGACGGCCAGCGCGGGCAGGCCCACCTCCAGCGTCCCGATGACGCCGCCGAGCAGCAGCACCACGGCCAGCAGCACGAACATGCGGCGATCGGCGAAGACCCGCCCCGGCTCCCGCCCGGGCGGCGCGGAGCCTACCCGCAGCGCCCGGGAGAAGGCCAGCGTCCCGGCCCCGGCCGCCGCGGCGACCACGCCCAGCGCCAGCGAGGTCGAGGCCACCGCGATCAGCAGCCCGAACACCAGCGGCCCGACGAGCATGGCCAGCTCCTGGACCAGGTACACCAGGCTGTAGGCGGCGGTACGGCCCTCGCCGGCCATCCTGCGGCCCCACTCGATCCGCATGCTGACGGAGATCGGCGGCAGCCCGGCGCCCGACACCCAGGCCAGCACCAGCATGGGCCACCACGGCCACCCGGCCAGGGCGCATCCGATCAGGCCCAGCAGCGCCGCCACGTGGATCAGCGCCGTGACCGCCAGCACCACTCGGGGCCCGCGCCGGTCCATGATGCGCCCCTGCACCGGCCGGCCCATGCCCGCCCCGACGGAGAACGCCGCCGCCGTCACCCCCGCCAGGGCCAGCGAGCCGGTCGCCTTCTGCACCACGAGCACCATCCCGACGGGCGCCACCTGCTGCGTCAGCTGCGCCAGGAAACCGAGCACCCCCTGCGCCGCGACCCCCGGCAGGCCGAACAACCGGCGATACGGTACGCCACCCGGCCCGCTGTCTCCCATGGCCGCACGCTACCCCTGGAGATCAGCGCTCGTTCCGAGGGACTCCGCCGCCGCGCGCAGGGCGGACAGCAGCGGGCGCAGGAGGGGATGGGCGTCGGAGCCCCGGCGTACGGCGGCGAAGACCCGGCGTTCCGGACCCGGCGTATGGCGTACGGCGACCCCGGGCAGCACCATGTCCCGCAGCGCCAGCCGCGGCACCAGGGCCACCCCCGCGCCCGCCCCGACCAGGGCCACCACGGCGCGGAAGTCGTCGGAGCAGTGCACGAGGTTCGGCGTGAAGCCCGCCTGCTGGCACGCGAACGCGATCACGTCGTGCACCGGGTTGCCGGGATACGGCCCGATCCAGGTCTCGGAGGCCAGCGACACCAGCGTGGCCGATCCGGCCAGCGGGTGGTCGTGGGGGAGCACGAGGTCGAACGGCTCGGCGTACAGCGGGCGGCGGGAGATCCGGCGGTCGGCGGCGTCGGGCGCGCCGCGGTATTCGACCGTGACGGCCAGGTCCGCCTCCGCGTCCAGCAGCATGGCCAGGCTGTGGTCGCCCTCGGCGTCGCGCACGCGTACGCGCAGGCCGGGGGCGGTGGTGCGGAGGGCGGCGATGGCGGGGGAGAGCACGGCGCTGATCGCGGTGGCGAAGCAGGCGACGGTGACCTCGCCGGCCTCGCCCGTGGTGTACGCGGCCACGTCGGCCTCGGCCCGTTCGAGCTGGGCGAGCACCTCGTTGGCGTGGCCGAGCATGATCTTGCCGACCGCGGTGAGGTGGACGCCGCGCCCGTCACGGTTGAACAGGCGGTGGCCCACCTCGTGCTCCAGCGCGACGAGCTGCTGGGACACGGCGGAGGGCGTGAGGTGCAGCGCGGCCGCCGCGGCGGTGACCGTGCCGTGGTCGGCCACCGCGCGCAACGTACGCAGCCGCCGCGTGTCTATCACGCGTGCAGGATACTCAGCCCCTGGCCTCGATGAACGCCCGCACCGCGCGGTCCACGTCGTCCTGCGAGTGGGCGGCGGAGAGCTGCACCCGGATCCTGGCCTGGCCGTGCGGCACCACCGGGTAGGAGAAGCCGATCACGTAGATGCCCAGGTCGAGCAGGCGCTCGGCCATGGCGCCGGCCTCGGCGGCGTCGCCGATCATCACGGGCACGATCGGGTGGTCGCCCGGCAGGATGTCGAACCCGGCCCGGGTCATCTCGCTCCGGAAGCGCGCGGTGTTGGCGCGCAGCCGCTCGCGGGCCTCGCTGGAGGTCTCCAGCAGGTCGAGGATGCGCAGCGACGCCGAGGCGATGACGGGGGCGAGGGAGTTGGAGAACAGGTAGGGGCGCGAGCGCTGGCGCAGCAGCTCGCAGATCTCCTTGCGGGCCGAGACGTAGCCGCCGCTGGCCCCGCCGAGCGCCTTGCCCAGCGTGCCGGTGATGATGTCGATCCGGTCGGTGACGCCGTGCAGCTCCGGCGTGCCGCGGCCGGTGGGGCCGACGAAGCCGACGGCGTGGGAGTCGTCGACCATGACCATGGCGTCGTACTGCTCGGCCAGGTCGCAGATCTCCCGCAACGGCGCGAGATATCCGTCCATGGAGAACACACCGTCGGTGACGATCAGCCGGCGCCGGGCCTCCGATGCCTCCTTCAGCCTGGCCTCCAGCTCCGACATGTCGCGATTGGCGTAGCGGAAGCGCTGGGCCTTGGAGAGCCGGATGCCGTCGATGATGCTGGCGTGGTTGAGCGCGTCGGAGATCACCGCGTCCTGGGCGTCGAGCAGGGTCTCGAACACGCCGCCGTTGGCGTCGAAGCAGGAGCTGTAGAGGACGGTGTCCTCCATGCCCAGGAAGTCCGACAGGCGGGCTTCGAGCTCCTTGTGCACCTCCTGGGTGCCGCAGATGAACCGTACGGAGGCCATGCCGAACCCCCACCGGTCCAGCGCCTGCTTGGCCGCCTCGACCACCGCGGGCTCGTCGGCCAGGCCCAGGTAGTTGTTGGCGCAGAAGTTCAGCACCTCGCGACCGGCCACGCTGACCTGGGAGCTCTGCGGGGTGGAGATCACGCGTTCGGGCTTGTGCAGCCCGGCCTCGGTGATCTCGTCGAGCGTCGTACGCAGTTGCTGGCGCACGTTCGTGAACATCAAGCGCTCCTGTCTGTGGTCGCGGCCGCTTCGGCCTCTTTCGGCTCGTCCCTCGCTCTCTCCGGCCGAGCTCCTCCGCTCCAGTCCAAGATGACCTTGCCCGTCCGGCCGCTCGCGGCCGTGTCGAAGGCGGCGTCGAAGTCCTGGTACGAGAACCGGTCGGTGATGACGGGGGACAGGTCGAGGCCCTTTTCCAGCAGGACGGACATGTTGTACCAGGTCTCGTACATCTCCCGGCCGTAAACGCCCTTGATGGTGATCATGGACGTCACGACGGTGGACCAGTCGACGGCGAACTCCTCGGCGGGCAGCCCCAGCATGGCGATCTTCCCGCCGTGGGTCATGCTCGCGATCATGTCGCGCATGGCCGTCGGGTTGCCGGACATCTCCAGCCCGACGTCGAAGCCCTCACGCAGGTGGAGCTGGCGCATGCCCTCGGCGATGGAGGAGCGGGAGACGTTGAGGGCGAGGGAGACGCCGAGCTTGCCGGCCAGGTCGAGCCGCTCGTCGCTGACGTCGGTGATCATCACGTTGCGCGCGCCGACGTGCGTGGCCACGGCCGCCGCCATCAGGCCGATCGGGCCCGCGCCGGTGATCAGCACGTCCTCGCCGACGAGGGGGAAGGACAGCGCGGTGTGCACGGCGTTGCCGAACGGGTCGAAGATGGCCGCCACGTCGGGGTGGACGGGCACGCGGTGCACCCAGACGTTCGAGGCGGGCAGGGTCACGTACTCGGCGAACGCGCCGTCCCTGTTCACCCCGAGCCCGACCGTGTTGCGGCACAGGTGCCGGCGGCCCGCCATGCAGTTGCGGCACTTGCCGCACACGATGTGACCCTCGCCGCTGACGAGGTCGCCGACGGAGATGTCCTCGACGCCCGGCGCCACCTCGACCACGTGCCCGGAGAACTCGTGCCCGACGATGAGCGGGAGCTCCAGGGTGTGCCGCGCCCAGTCATCAAATTTCCGGATATGCAGGTCTGTGCCGCAGATGCCGGTCCGCAGGACCCGGATCTTCACCTCACCCGGTCCCAACGCCGGCTCCGGCACGTCCACCAGCCACAGGCCAGGCTCGGCCCTCTCCTTGACCAGCGCTTTCATCCCCGTACCTTTCGCCGTCTACGAACCTAACGCACTGTGCCCGCTGCACTCGGGACGTGTCCATCGAAGGATTCTTAAGTGCCCCCTCAGACCTGCTTCACGCGACCTTGTTGAATGGATCGAGAGCTCAGAAAGGACACCAGTGGAAGATCTGCGCATCGGAGTCATCGGCCTCGGCCTGCGTACCAGCCTCGCCCGGGCCGCGCACCGGCCCGGCAGGGGCTCGGTCGTGGCCGCGCTGTGCGACTCCGACCCGGCCGTGCTCAAAAGGCAGGCCGGCACGTTCGAGGCGGAGTTCCTGACCGAGGACTACCGCGAACTGCTCGGCCGGGACGACCTCGACGCGATCGTGGTGAACACGCCCGACGACACGCACGAGCGCCTCGCGATCGACTGCCTCCGGGCCGGCAAGGCCGTCTACCTGGAGAAGCCGATGGCCATCACCGTGGAGGGCTGCGACAACATCCTGCGCGCCGCCCGCGAGAGCGGGACCCGGCTGTACGTGGGGCACAACATGCGGCACATGGGCGTGGTACGCCTGATGCGCGACATCATCGGCAAGGGTGTCATCGGCGAGCCGAAGACCGTCTGGGTGCGCCACTTCGTGTCCTACGGCGGCGACTACTACTTCAAGGACTGGCACGCCGACCGCACCCGCACCACCGGCCTGCTCCTGCAGAAGGCGGCCCACGACCTCGACGTGATCCACTGGCTCGCCGGCGGCTACACGACCAGGGTGAACGCCCTCGGCGACCTGATGCTCCACGGCGACCTGCCGCGCCGGGCCCCCGGCACGCCGCGGCCCGAGGGCTGGCTGCAGGAGTACGAGTGGCCGCCCACGTCGCGCACGAACCTGCACCACGTCGTGGACGTCGAGGACGTCTCGGTCATGAACATGCGCCTGGACAACGGCGTCATCGCCGCCTACCAGCAGTGCCACTTCTCGCCCGACTACGTGCGCAACTACACCGTGATCGGCACCGAGGGGCGGCTGGAGAACTTCGGCGACGGGCCGGGGGACACGGTCAAGGTCTGGAACACCGGGCCCAGCGGTTACCGGGACGACTGCGACATCGCGTACAAGGTGCCCGCGGCGCAGGGCTCCCACGGGGGCGCGGACGTGGAGATCGTGACGGAGTTCCTCAGGTTCGTCAGGGAAGGCGGGGCGACCGACACCTCGCCGGTGGCGGCGCGGATGAGCGTGGCGGCCGGGTACATGGCGACGATGTCGCTGCGGGACGGCGGGATGCCGTACGACGTGCCGGGGCTGGACGCCGGGCTGGCGGCGTACTTCGACAACGGGCAGGTGGAACCCGGAGGCGCGGCCGGACAGTAACCAGATGTGGATATGTCGATACGCGCCCGCATACGCGACGGGGACCAGGCGGCCTTCGGGCAGCTCTTCGACGAGTGCTCGAAGGCCGTCTACAACCACGCCTTCCGGCTGACCGGCAACTGGTCCACCGCCGAGGACGTGATGGCGCTGACGTTCCTGGAGGCGTGGCGGTTACGTACGAAGATCGACCCCGAGGGCGGCTCGCTGAGGCCCTGGCTGCTCGGCATCGCGACCAACGTGCACCGCAACGTGCGCCGCGCCGCCCGTCGGCACGACGACGCCCTGGCCCGGCTGCCCAGGGGCGAGCGGGTGCCGGACTTCGCCGACGAGGTCGTGGGCCGCATCGACGACGCCGACCGGCTGGCCGCCGTCCGCCGGGCGTACGACCGGCTGCGCCGGCAGGAGCAGGACGTCTTCGCGCTGTGCGTGTGGGCCGGCCTCGACTACGCCCAGGCGGCCGAGGCGCTCGGCATCCCGGTGGGCACGGTCCGGTCCCGGCTGTCACGGGCCCGCAGGAAACTCGCCGGCGCCGGGGAACCACCTCCGCAGCGGCGACAGGTAGTAGGTGACCGAGGCCCCTCGAAGGAGGAGATCCGATGAACCGGACGACTGAGCGCGATCTTCCCGTGGGCCGTCACCGGCTGCTCAAGGAGTTCGTCATGACCGAGATCGACCGGGCGCCCGCCGGACGCCGCCGCCCGCGCCCCGCCGTGCTGGCGCCCGCCCTGGGGCTGGCGGCCGCCGCCGCGCTGGCCGTACCGCTGCTGTTCGGCGGCACTCCCGCGTACGCGGTGACCAAGGGGGCCGACGGGCTGATCCACATCACCATCAACGAGGCCAGGAACCCGGAGAGCCTGCAGGAGGAGCTGCGGGGGATGGGGGCGAACGTGGTCGTGGACTACATCCCGATGGGCAAGAAGTGCAGCCCCCAGCCCCGCGCCGCCCGCTTCCTCACCACCGACGAGGCCGAACTGTCCGTCTGGCCGGCCCCGGAGGGCGGCGAACCGGGCTTCACCATCGACCCGAGCGTGATCGGGCCGGGGCAGACGGGGGTGCTGGAGTTCAGCGTGGGCGAGAACAACGGCGGGGTGATCGCCGGCATCTGGGCCCGGGTGGGCGAGGGGCCGATCGCCGACTGCGTGCTCGTGGACACCACGGAGGCGCCGCTGTCGCACTGACGCCCCCCGAAGGGCCTGTCGCCCGTCGCGCGAGAGTCGTGCGGCGGGCTTCTTTTGCCTTGGTGGAGGCTCCAGGGGTGGAAAAGCCGTTCTAACCATGTAACACTGTTGCAAGGTTAGTACACGGTCGGTCGAGGAAGACATCAGCACAACGAGATCAACGCGGTCTTCAAGCGGATTCGCAAGATCGATTCGTTGAACGTAGTAGTGGAAAGGCACAGCGGCCACTGCTGGGGGTGGATCGAATGTGCCTGCGGTTCCGCGCGATACAAGATCTGGTGCACGCCGCGAAACCCGGGCAACCACGCGAATGACATTCTCCGGTGGGTCGAGGAGCACACTCAGTGCGGCGCTAGCGAGGAGGAGTCATGCCAACCTGGAACTTCCGTGTGGTTCTCAATCGCGAGCCTACCGACGCGGAAACGGACGCTCTGTATGAAGCAGGGCTGGACGACTGCGCGATAGCAGGCGGTCCGGACGGCAGCGTGCACCTCAGATGCGATCGTGCGGCGGCCAGCCTGCTGGACGCCGTCGCCTCTGTGCTCACCGATCTCCGTAGGGTCGAGGGCCTCTGGGCAGTCGGCGTCGGCCAAGGGGACGGGGTGACGCTGGGGGACGCGGCGCGGCGGCACGGTGGGCGTACGCAGGCGAGCCTGCGCCAGCTCGCCGCCGGGCAGCGCGGTCCCGGGGGTTTCCCTGAGCCCGTCATGGAGGCCGACAACATCAGCATCTACTCCTGGGCCGAGATCTCCGACTGGCTCCGCACCAGGATGGGCGATGACATCCCGCCCGTGAACCGGGACATCGCGCTCGCCGACGCGGCCGTCAAGCTGGCCTGCCGGGCCAGGGCCGCGCACCAGGAGACCCGGATCCGGCACCTGATCGACGTCGCCTGACCCCTGACGGCCATTCCTCGGCATTGTCTTCCCTCGACTCCGCAACATCAGGGGCGCCCGCCACACGGCGGGCGCCCCTGGTGCGGTCTGTCAGCGATCGGCTTCCGTCGGCTTCCGGTCCAGGTCGGGGAACGGGGACGGCTCCTGGGCGGCCTGGGTGAGCTGCCGGGGGCCGTTCGGGCTCTCCGCCTCCTGGGCGTCGGCCACCGCCTCGGCCGCCGCCTCCGAAGCCTTGGCGACCTCCTCGTCCGCCGCCGACGTCTCCGGCAGCTCCTCCCGGGTCGCCGCCGAGCGGGGCAGGGCCTCCGTGAACGCCTTCGAGACGCCCTGCAGCGCCGAGGTGACCTCGCTGGGGATGACCCAGAACGTGTTGCCCTCGCCCTGCGCGAGCTGCGGCAGGACCTGCAGGTACTGGTAGGCCAGCAGCTTCGGGTCCGGGTCGTTGCGGTGGACCGCCTGGAAGACCTGGTCGATGGCCCGCGACTGGCCCTCGGCCTCCAGGATGGCGGCCGCGCGCTGGCCCTCCGCGCGCAGGATGCTGCTTTGCTTGTCACCCTCGGCCGTGAGGATCTGCGACTGTCGCTGGCCCTCGGCGTTGAGGATGGCGGCGCGCTTGTCGCGCTCGGCCCGCATCTGCTTCTCCATCGCGTCCTTGATGGTCTTCGGCGGGTCGATGGCCTTGACCTCGACGCGGTTGACGCGCAGGCCCCACTTGCCCGTGGCCTCGTCGAGGACGCCGCGCAGCTGGCTGTTGACGGTGTCGCGGGAGGTCAGGGTCTTCTCCAGGTCCATGGAGCCGACGACGTTGCGCAGCGTGGTGACCGTGAGCTGCTCGACGCCCGTGATGTAGTTGGCGATCTCGTACGCCGCCGCCCGCGGGTCGGTGACCTGGAAATACAGGACGGTGTCGATCTCGACGACCAGGTTGTCCTCGGTGATGACGGGCTGGGGGCGGAAGGAGACGACCTGTTCCCGGAGGTCGATCATGGGGTAGACGCGGTCGATGTACGGGATGACGAAGTTGAGACCGGGCTTGAGCGTGCGGTGGTAACGGCCGAGGCGCTCGACGTTGCGGGCGCGGGCCTGCGGGACGATCCGCACGGCCTTGAGCAGGGTCATCACCGCGAAGAGTATGACGAAGAGTCCGACCAGCAACAGCGGGTCCATGGGTCACTCCCGGGGATATACGAGGGCTGTGGCGCCCTCGATCTCGATGATGTCGACGGTCGCCCCCGTGGGGATCACCAGGGTCTCGTCGTAGGCGCGCGCCGACCACTCCTCGCCACCGATGCGTACGCGACCGTCACGGCCCGTCACTTCGGCGACGACGTAGGCGGGCTTTCCGACGAGTGCTTCCACGCCGAACCGCTGCAGCGGTGGCTGCTTGATATGGCGCATGGCGATCGGCCTGAGCACCAGCAGGCCGGCCGCGGAGGAGGCTGCGAAGAACAGTAACTGCAGGGGAACGGGCAATCCGAGGGCCGCGGTCGCGGCGGTCAGCAGCGCCGCCACCCCGAGGAGACCGAGCGAAGCCGTGAGCGTGAATATCTCGGCCACGCCCAGAACGACTGCGAGGATTACCCAGATGATCCATTCATCCATGTCGGCCCTCCTGTATGGGACAACGGGCCTGAGGTCGTAAGTGGTTCCCCTTCCTCTACCGTAGTACCGATATCAGCGGTTCGGCACCCCGCCGCGTGCGGTGTCGGATTCGCTCAGGGCGCTTCCCTGGCGCCATTTCTCCCACGAGAGTTGCCAGAAACCCCATCCGTTGTCCCATTCGAGCGGGCGGCTGGTGCCGGTGATCGTGACGGGGTCGCCGCGCAGGGAGGACTCGTAGAACCAGGCCGCCTGATCGGGCCGGGAATTGATGCAGCCGTGGCTGACATTGGCCCGGCCCTGCGCCCACACGTTGTCCTTGGCGTGCACGTATTCCCCGCTGTTGGAAATGCGCACGGCGTGGTCGATCATCATGTCGTAAAAGCCGGGTTCGCCTTCCTCGCGGCCCGGGGAAATCATCCGGACCGGATTTCCCTTGTCCATGGTCAGGTGGACGCCACTGGTCGTGGTGTATTCGCGGGTGGTGGCGTTGCCGGCGCTGATGGCCATGCGCTGGACGACCGCCCCGTCGCGCCGGACGACCATCTGATGCGTCCGGGTGTCGATCGTGCTGGTCTGCTCGCGGCCGACGGTGAAGGAGAAGGTCGAGTCGGTGCCGCCGAACAGGCCCTCGCCCGCGCGTACGCCCGCCAGATGGGCGGTGACCGTGACCGTCTGCCGGGGCGTCCAGAACCGCCGGGTGCGGTAGACCACCTGCGTGTCGCTGGTCCAGCGCCAGGCCCCCTCGACCGGCGTCCGCGAGGTGACCTCGAGCGTCCGCTCGACGGCCGCCTTCTCCTCCACGGGAGCGTCGAAGTCGATGACGATCGGCATGCCGGTGCCGACCGTCTCGCCGGGCAGCGGCGAGGTGGCGGCCACCTGGAGCGTGTTCGTGGCGGCGCGGGTGTGGATGCGGCCCATGGCCACCGTGGCCGGCGCGCCCTCGCGGGAGGCGGTGGCGGTCACCGTGTATTCGGTGGCGGGCTTGAGCGTCCAGTCGGTGCGCCACGTCGTACGCGAGTCGTCGAGCCGGCCGGGCACCGGCTCGCCGTCCTGGTAGACCAGCACCTGCGTGAGCGTGCCGCCGTGCGCCTTGATCACCAGCCCCCGGTCGGGCCGGGCCCGCTTGGTGTCGAACGGCGGCCAGACCTGCACGACCGGCGGCGGCGACGTGGGCTCGGTCGGGCCGGAACCGCAGCCGCAGACCAAACAGACCAGGCAGACCAGGAGGAAGGCGACACAGAACATCGCGGCACGACGCATGCGACTCCTGCTTTCCGAGGGAAGGGGAGACCCCAGGGTAGCGGTGAGTCAACACGCAAGCACGTCGAGTTACCTATCCGACAGTTCCGGAAACCTCCCCCAATGTCAGGCCGGCTGCGGTCGCGCGGATGGTGACCGTGTCGCCGTCCTGGAGGAACGCGCGGGTCTCCCCGCCCGCCAGCTTGATCGGGTCGGTCCCGTTCCACGTCAGCTCGATGAGCGAGCCGCGCTCGCCCCGCTCCGGGCCGGAGATCGTGCCGCTGGCGAACAGGTCACCGGTGCGCAGCGAGGCCCCGTTCACCGTCATGTGCGCGAGCATCTGGTCCGGCGTCCAGTACATGGCCGAGTACGGAGGCCGCGACACCACCTCCCCGTTGAGCAGCACCTCCAGCGAGATGTCCAGCCCCCAGTCGGCCTTCCGGCGCAGGTAGGCGGGCGGCTCGGGATCCTGGGCGCGGCCGGGGATCCTGGGCAGCGCCTCCAGCGGGGTGATCCAGGGGGAGATCGACGTGGCGAACGACTTGGCCAGGAACGGCCCCAGCGGCACGTACTCCCACGACTGGATGTCGCGCGCGCTCCAGTCGTTGACCAGCGTCACCCCGAACACGTGATCCTCGAACGCCCCGGCCGGCGAGCCCATCGCGGTCGGCACGCCCACCACGAACCCCAGCTCCGCCTCGATGTCGAGCTTCTGGCACGGGCCGAACTTCCCCGGCCCGAGCTGCCCCTGCGGGCGCGTGACCGGGGTGCCCGACACCACGACCGTGCCGGACCTGCCGTGGTAGCCGACGGGCAGGTGCCGCCAGTTCGGCTGCAGCGGCTCGGAGCCGGGGCGGAAGATCTTGCCGATGTTGCTCGCGTGGTCGAGCGAGCAGTAGAAGTCGACGTAGTCGGCCACCTCGAACGGCATGTGCAGGCGCACGTGGTCCAGCGGGATCAGGTGCCGCTCGGTGACGGAGACGTCGCCGGTGAGCTTGTTCCGGATCAGCGTCCTGGTGTCGTGCCAGGCCGTGCGGCCCCTGGCCATGAACGGGTTGAGCGAGGGGGCCGCGAAGACCTCGTCGTGCAGCGCGGGGGCCAGGTCGAGCACCTTGTCGCCGTACCGGACGCCGACCCTGGGTTGTTCCCCGGGACAGGAGAAGACGCCGTACGGCAGGTTGTCCACCCCGAAGCTCACGAAGCCTCCTCGATCAGTCCGAGCGTGCGCAGGTCGTCAAGGGGCGTGGCGGTGCTGCACGAGCCGTAGCTCACCAGCAGCCGCCGCGCCTGCTCGGCCGTGTCGTCCGGCACGGCGCCCGCCAGCCGTACGAGGTGGCCGACGTCGGTGGTGCGCAGCACCGGCACCGGATCGCGCCCCTCCACGGCCTCGCAGACGGCCAGCAGCAGGTTGAGGAAGCCGTGCCGGTCCACGCCGAGCGAGGGGTCGAAGTGGCGTACGGCGTGGTGCAGCCCGGCCGTGGCCTTGAACGGGATGTCGTTCTCGGCGCAGGACCTGATGAACTGCCCGAGATGCTCGGCCGGCGGGAACAGGTCGGCCGAGGAGCCGCCGCAGCGGATCTTCAGGCCGCAGTTCTCGGGCACGTCCAAGGAGATCTTGCGCGGCACCACCTCGGCGAAGAGCCGCACCCCGTCGGGCAGGCGCAGTCGGTCGGCCAGCGTCTGGACGGACGTGTCGGGCGGCAGCCGCATCTCGACGTAGTCCACGGGGAGGTCGCCGAAGTCGGGCAGCTCGGAGGTGTCGGCGATCAGCCCGATCCGGCGCGGCCGGTAGTCCATGCCGCGCAGCCGGTCGAGCCGGCTGGCCGGGCACAGGAAGCGGTGCGTGAGCACCGGGCTGCCGTGCTCCAGGTCCCGCTGGTTGCGGGCCAGGGCCTCGTCCATGTGCAGGGACGTCGGCGGGAACAGGCCCGCGTCGTCGATCAGTGCGCTGTAGAGCCTCATCGTGCCCAGGTCCATGCGTAGCCGGGATCCTCGCAGGACAGGGCGCCCTGGCCGAGGTCGAGCGGGCGGAACGTGTCCACCATGACGGCCATCTCGCTCGTCACCGTGACGCCGCGCGAGACCGCGTCGATCACCGCCTCCACCGCCCCAGGCTGCGGCCCGTGCGTGAAGCCGGCCGGATGCAGCGAGATCGACCCGACGTCGATGCCGGATCCCTTGCGCGCGGAGTAGTCGCCGCCCACGTAGAACATGAACTCGTCGGAGTCCACGTTGTGGTGGTTGTACGGGATCGGGATGGCCTCCGGGTGATAGTCCAGCGGCCGGGGACAGAACGAGCACACCACGAACCCCGGCCCCTCGAACGTCTGGTGCACCGGCGGCGGCGCGTGCGTCTTCTTCACGATCGGCTCGAAGTCGTTGATGTTGAACGCGTACGGATAGAGGTAGCCGTCCCAGCCCACGACGTCGAACGGGTGGTTGCGGTAGACGAGCCGGGTCAGCCCGCCGCGCGTGCGTACGAGCACCGGCACCTCCTCGCCCTCCACGACGTGCGGCTCGGCGGGGGCGCGCAGGTCGCGCTCGCAGTAGGGCGCGTGCTCCAGGAACTGCCCGTACTGTGACAGGTAGCGCTTGGGCGGCCTGATGTGCCCGGACGCCTCGATGGCCAGCACGTTCACCGGCCCGTCGGGCACCCAGCGGTGGATGGTGCCGGTCGGGATGACGACGTAGTCGCCCTCGCCGGCCTCGATCACGCCGTAGGTGGACTCGAAGCGGACGCGCCCGCTCTGCACGTAGACGCACTCGTCGCCCATGGAGTTGCGGTAGAGCTCGCTCGGCCGGTCGCTGGTGGCGTACGACAACCGGACGTCGGCGTTGCCCGCCAGGGAGATGCGGCCCGTGATCAGGTCGCCGGCGCTCGCCAGCTCCTGGGTGCGGAAGTGGCGCGGCGAGAGCGGCAGGTTGGGCTCCAGGCGGGTCTCGACCGATGGGGTGACGGCCTCCGCCTTGAGGATCGCCGTCGGCAGGTGGCGGTGGTAGAGCAGCGAGGAGTCGGACGAGAAGCCCTCCTCGCCCATCAGCTCCTCCGCGTAGAGACCGCCGTCCGGCCGCCTGAACTGCACGTGCCGCTTGCGCGGCACCTCTCCCACGACCCGGTAGTACGGCATCCCGGCCCCTCCATGCATGTCCGATTATCGGACGGAAGTGTCCTCTATATGTGATTACCGTCTGCCATCGGCCGGGAGATGTCAACCCAGCGCGGCCGCCAGCTCGGCGGCCGCGGCCACCACGCGTGGCCCGGTGGCCTCTCCCAGCGGCCCGAACGTCACCACTCCGACCGACGCCTCCAGCCATGGCAGCCCGGTAACCGGCGCGGCGACGCCGCGGGCTCCCTCCTGCAACTGCCCCTCCGTGATGAAGTAGTCATGCCGTCCCTCGCGCAGCGCCAGGATCGCCCGCCCCGCCGCGCCTTTGGCCAGCGGATGGCGCGAGCCCTCGCGGTAGGCCACGTGCATGTCGGTCCAGGACGGCTCCACCACCGCCACCGCCAGCCCGTCGTCGCCCTCGGCCACGGTCAGGTGCGCGGTCGCGCCGACCTGCTCGGCCAGCCGCCGCAGCGTGGGCACCGCCGCCGCGCGCAGCAGCGGTTGCACGGCCTGGGCCAGCGCCAGCACCCCGAACCCGAGGTGCACCCGGCCCTCGGCGTCCCGGCGGACGAAACCCTCGCTCATCAGCGTCGTCAGCAGCCGGTACACCACGGGCCGGCTCAGCGACAGCTCCGTGCTCAGCTCGGTCGGCGTGCGCCCGCCCTTGCCGTCGGCGAGCAGTCTCAGCAGGCGGAGCCCGCGTTCCAGGGTCTGAGCGGATTCAGCGGCCATGCGATCGATTATCTAGTGACGCTGCGCGGTTACGGGGGTACGTATCGACATAGAAGAGCCGGGGGGTAATCATGCGGCAAAGGTGGGTTCTCCTGCTTGCCGGGCTGGCCATGTGTGCCTTGTCGCCTGCCCTGCCCTCGCTCACCACGCCCATGGCCAGCGAGACCCCGCTCACCCCGACCGGCCGCAACGTGGTCGAGGACACCTTCTACGTCACCGAGGGCATCGAGGTGAACCAGCGGCTGCTGCCCACCGCGAAGGGCGTGGCCTTCCGCCCCGCCTACCTCGCCGTCGGCATCAAGGTCGACCAGAGCGGCCGCCTGTACGGCAGGCCGCAGCGCTCCGGTACCTACGTCGCCCGCGTCCAGGTCTGCGCCGGCCCGGCGTGCCGGACACAGCAGCTCACGCTCGTGGTGCTGGCCAACGTGCCGTGGGAGCCGCGCGAGCTGACCTTCCCCGGCCGGGCGGGCGCGGCGCTGGACGGCGAGATCGGCATCAACGGCGGCCCCCCGGGCGTGGTGCCCACCTTCACCGTCACCGACCTCGACAAGGTGCCCGACGGCGTGAGCATCGGCCCCGACGGCCACGTGGGCGGCGTCCCGGCCGCACCGGGCATCTCCGAGGTGCCGGTGCGGATCTGCGTGGCGGGCAACTGCGCCGGAGTCGTCGTACGTCTGATCATCGTGTGACTCGCTCTTGCGGCGGCACGTGGTTTCCGGTCACCGTGGTCTCATGAAATCGGTCATTGTGGTCGGAGCGGGCATTTGGGGGTCGTCACTGGCGCTGCGGCTGGCCGAGAGCGGCTGGCAGGTGACGCTGGTCGAGCAGCACAGGCCGGGTCACGTCCGGCAGGCCAGCGCGGGGGAGACCCGGCTGCTGCGCTGCGCGCACGGCGAGGACGACTGGTACGCCCGGCTCGCCTGGCAGGCCAGGGACGGCTGGCGGCGGCTCGGCGAACGGGCCGGCGAGGAGCTGTACCAGGAGGCGGGCATGCTGTGGTTCGCCGGGACGCCGGACGGGTGGGAGCACGCCAGCGCCCGAGTCCTGAAAAATCTGGACATCGCGTGTGAGGTGCTGGACCCCGCCGACGGCGGCAGGTTCTTCCCCGACTTCCGCGGCGACGACCTCAGCTTCCTGCTCTGGGAGCCGCACGCCGGCGTGATCAGGGCCCGGCGGGCCACCCAGGTGACGGCGGGGCTGGCCACGGCTGCCGGGGTATGCCTGGTCAGGGCGCGGGCGGTGCCCGTGGCCGGGGAGGCGGCGCCGTACGCGAGCGCGGTCGAGATCGACGGCGAGGTGCGGCACGCCGACCGGGTGGTCTGGGCGTGCGGCGCGTGGCTGCCCGAGCTGTTCGACGGGCTGCCGATCACCGTGACCAAGCAGGACACGCTGCACTTCGCGGTGCCGCCCGCGTGGTCGGTCCCCGAGACACCGGCCTGGGTGGACCACGGGGCCTCGGCCTACGGGCACGGCGACGTGGACGGGGTGGGGATGAAGGCGACCTCCGACGCGGAGGGGCCGCCGTACGAGCCCGAGCACGGCGAGCGGGTGGTCGACCCGGGCAGCGTCGAGCGGGCCAGGACCTACCTGCGGCGCAGGTTCCCCTCGCTGGCGGCCGCGCCGGTGCTGTTCACCCAGGTCTGCCAGTACGCGCTCACGCCCGACGCCGAGTGGCTGCTCGCCGAGGCGTCACCCGGGGTTTGGCTGCTGGGCGGGGACTCCGGGCACGGGTTCAAGCACGCCCCGGCGCTGGCCGGCTACGTGGCGGGCGTGCTGGACGGCGCGTACGAGCCCGAGCCCCGCTTCGGGCCGCACCCGCGCACCCCCACCCGCGGGCTGAGGACGAGCGGCGAGGTCTGGTAGGGCGCGCCTCACTCCAAGTCGGGGGACGGCGGGCATGATCCGGGCCGGGTGCGCGGCGCACACTTCAAGGACGAACGCGCACGTGAAGGAGCCCGCCATGAGTCCCACCACGATCACCGACCTCCGCCCGACCGAGCACCCGTCGCCCCCGCCCGTCGTCCACACCGCCTCCATGCTCTGGTTGTCGGCGGTCGCGCTCGGCGCGTTCGAAGCCGTGCTGATGATCGCCAGAGAGCTGTACGAGGGCACCTCGGCGCTCGGGGAGTTGCTGCCGGGCGCCGGGTTCCGGCTGGCCGTGTTCGCCGGGGCGGTCTACCTGGCACTGCGGCTGAAGGAGGGGGCGAACTGGGCGCGCTGGACCCTGGCCGGCACGCTCGGCGTGTTCGGCACGCTCTCGCTCGTGGTCGGGCCCGCCCAGTGGTTGCTGGCGGGCGGGTCGATCGGCGAGGCCATGGCCGGGGCCGACGCCGTGGGATGGGCCTTCGCGGCGAGTCGGATCCTGCACGTGCTGGCCGTGCTGGGAGCGGTGGCCCTGATGTTCCAGCCCAGGGCCAACGCCTACTTCAGGTCGGCCGGGGCGGCCGCCTGAGGCTGGGGCGCGCGCAGGTTGCGCACTCCCGGGGACAGCAGCGCGGCCAGCGTGGACACCACGACCAGGACCGCGCAGCCGAGCAGCGACTCCTCCGTACCGAAGAACGCCGCCGCCGGCCCCGCCAGCAGCAGCCCGATCGGGCCGAACATGAGCGACCCGAGCACGTCGTACGAGCTGACCCGCGACAACGACTCGGCCGGGACCTCGCGCTGCATCGTCGTCTGCCACAGCACGCCGAACACGTCGAAGCACACGCCGAGCACGAAGGCCCCGGCCACGATCGCCCAGAGCGGCGAGTCGAGCCCGAGCAGCACGTACGGCAGCGCGGTCGGCAGGCAGAGCAGCACCGCCACCAGGATCGGCCGGCGCGGGCGCAGCCGCAGCGCCACCAGCACGCCGGCGATCGTCCCGACGGCCTCGCCCACCAGGAACGCCGACCAGGCCATCGGGCCGCCCAGCGACTCCTTCGCCAGCAGCGGGCCGAGCACGCCGTGCCCGGCCTGGATGGCCATGACCATCAGCGAGAACTGCGCGACCACCACCCAGATCCACTGCCGCGAGCTGAACTCCCGCCAGCCGTCCCGCAGGTCGCCCAGCACCGAGTGGGCCTCGCCACGGGGACGCTCACCCGGCTGCAGGCGCAACCGCGCGATCAGCACGCCCGCCACGGCGAACATCGCGCCGCTCACGACCAGCGCCCAGCCCCCGCCGAACAGCACCACCGTGCCGCCGCCCAGCACCGCACCCGCCACGCGCGAGGCGTTGGCACCCAGGCCGAGCAGCGCGTTGCCGGTCTGCAGCCGCTCGGCGGGGACGACCTCGGGGATGATCCCGGTGAGCGCCGGGAACGTGATCGCCGTGGCCACCCCGGCCAGCGCCGCCGCCGCGACCAGCGCGGGCAGCGGGGTCCAGCCGGTGAGCAGCATCGCGGCCAGCGCGAAGAACGCGGCCGCCATGAGGAACTCGCCGGTCATCATCACCCGCTGGCGCGGCAGCCGGTCCGCGATCACCCCGCCGACCAGCATGAACAGGATCATGGGCAACGACTCGGCGGTGAGCACCACGGACAGCGTCGAGGCGGTGGCCCCGGGCATGTCGAGAATGGCGAACGCCAGCGCCACGGGGGCGAACGCGCTGCCCAGCATGGAGATCGTCCGTGCTGACAGCAGGAGTGCGAAGCGCCGGTCCCGGAGCAGCTCGAGATCGCTGACAAAACTGTGCACCGGCGCAAACCCCCTGAAAAACTGCCAAACCCCATCATCCTGCCGTAACGTGCGGCCGTTGTCGTGTGCTTATTTATTGTCACGCGGCCAACAAGACCGATCGCGGAATGTGCCGGTGTTTGGCAAGAATCGCGACTGCTTCTCCCGTAATTTGCTAGGTCCCTGCTGACGGCGAGGGGACCAGGCATGCGCGACATGTTGATCGCCCGGGTGGCCCGGTGGGCACGGGAGATCCCTGAGGCGCCCGCGTACACGTTCGTCGACCACCTCGGGGACGGCTCCCGCCGGACGCTCACCTGGGGCGGCGCGGACCTCAGGGCCAGGGCCCTGGCCGTGCGGCTGCGCGAGCTGGCCGGGCCCGGCGACCGGGTGGCGGTGCTCGCGCCGCAGGGGCTCGACTACGTCGTGGCGATGCTCGGTGTGATGTACGCGCGGCTGGTCGCGGTGCCGCTGTTCGCCCCCGGGCTGCCGGGGCACGCCGAGCGGCTGGCCGGGGCGTACGCCGACGCCGGCCCCCTCGTCGTGCTGACCACCACGGCCGCGCTGCCCGGCGTCACCGACTTCCTGGCCACCGCCCCGGCGCCGAAGCACGTGCTCTGCGTGGACACCGTCTCCGACCTGCTCGCCGACGAGTGGGAGGGCGAGCCGGCCGGGCCCGGCGACCTGGCCTACCTGCAGTACACCTCCGGCTCCACCCGCGCGCCGGCCGGGGTCGAGATCACCCACGCGAACCTCACGGCCAACGCCACCCAGCTCTGGGAGGTGTTCCGGGCGCGGCCCAGGACCTCCGTGGCGGCGCTGTGGCTGCCGCTCTTCCACGACATGGGGCTGGTCGCCACCGTGGCGATGCCGATGATGGGCGGGAACCAGGCGGCGTTCATGGATCCGGTGGCGTTCGTCATGCGGCCGGTGCGCTGGCTGCGGCTGCTGTCGGAGTTCGGCGACGTGTTCACCGGCGGGCCCAACTTCGCCTACGAGTACACCGCAGCCCGCGTCAGCCCCCAGGAGAAGGAGGGGCTGGACCTGTCCGGGGTGCGGGTCATGCTGAACGGGGCGGAGCCGGTGCGGCCGGGCGCGATCGAGGCGTTCGACGCGGCGTTCGCCGGGTGCGGGCTGCGGCCGGAGGCGCACACGCCCGCGTACGGGCTGGCCGAGGCCACCGTCTTCGTGACCGCGACCGGACGGGACGAGCGGCCCGTGGTGACCGCGTTCGACCGGGACGCGCTGCGCGACGGGCGGGCGGTGCCTTCCTCGGGCCCGGGGCCGCGCAGCACGCTCGTCTCCTGCGGCCGCCCCCACGGCCAGCTGGTACGCGTCGTCGGCCCGGACGGGCGGGCGCGGCCCGACGGGGAGGTGGGCGAGGTCTGGGTGCAGGGGCCGAACGTGGCCCGCGCCTACTGGCGGGACCCCGGCCGCAGCGCGGAGGCGTTCGGGGCGGTGCTGGAGGGCGCGGACGGGACCTGGCTGCGCACCGGCGACCTCGGCGTGCTGCACGACGGCCGGCTGTACGTCACAGGCCGGATCAAGGACCTGGTCATCGTGGACGGGCGCAACCACTATCCCCAGGACATCGAGGTCACGGTGCAGGAGGCGCACCCGGCGGTGCGTCGGGACCGGGTCGCGGCCTTCGCGGTGCCGGGGGAGCCACCCGGCGAGCCGCCCGGGGAGCCCCGCGTGGCGTCGGCCGGGGAGCGGCTGGTGGTGGTGGCCGAGCGGTCGCGGCTCGGGCTGGACGCGGACGCCGGCGAGGTGGGCCGGGCGGTGCGCGCGGCGGTCTGGAAATATCACGAACTATCGGTGCATGACTTCGTGCTGACCGGCGCCGGGGCCGTGCCGAGGACGTCCAGCGGGAAGATCGCCCGGCGGGCGTGCTTGCGGGCGTACCTGGAGGGCGCCCTTGTTTGAGCGGGCGGGTCGCCTGGTCTACCGCGGCAGGTGGACGCTGCTGGTGCTGACGCTGGCGGCGGCCCTCCTGGTGGTGCCGCTGGGGCTGGAACTGTTCGGGCGGATGGCGGACGGCGGCTTCGAGGACCCGCGCGCCGACTCCACGACCGCCGCGCGCTGGAACGACCAGTGGTACGGCGGCCACGCCCCCGACGTGGTCGTCCTCTACCGGCACCCCTCGGTCGAGGTGCGCGACCCCCGGTACAAGCGGGCCGTGCACGACTCGCTGCGCCGGTTGCCGGCCGAGCACGTGCGCCGGATGGTCACGTACTGGACGACCGGGGCGAAGGAGATGGTGTCCCGCGACGGGCATTCGACGTACGCGCTGGTCACGCTGAAAGGCGACGAGCAGCGCGCGTACGCGGCCATAGCCGCGCGGCTCAGGAACGTCGAGAACCTGTACGTGTCCGTCGGCGGCGCGGTGCCGCTGCTGAAGGAGCTCAACGACCAGACCGCCGCCGACCTCGCCCGCGCCGAGGCCATCTCCATGCCGGTGCTGCTGGTGCTGCTCGTCGTGGTGTTCGGCAGCCTGGTGGCGGCCGGGCTGCCGCTGCTCGTGGGGCTGCTCGCGGTGCTCGGCGCCCTGGTGCTGTTACGGCTGCTCACCGAGGTCACCGAGGTCTCCGTCTTCTCCCTGAACGTCGTCACCATGCTCGGGCTCGGCCTGGCCATCGACTACTCGCTGTTCGTGCTCAAGGCGTTCAGGGAGGAGATCGGGCGCGGGGCCTCGAACGAGCAGGCCGTGGTGCGCACGATGGCCACCGCCGGGCGCACCGTGGCCTTCTCCGGGCTGACGGTGGCCACGGCGCTGCTGGGGCTGCTGCTGTTCCCGCAGATGTTCCTGCGCTCGATCGGGCTCGGAGCGGCGGCCGTGGTGCTGGTCGCGATGGGCGCCGCGCTGGTCGTGCTGCCCGCCGTCCTGGGGATACTCGGGCCCCGCGTGAAGGCCCTGCGCCTGACGCCCGACTTCGGGCGGCGGGAAGGCGGCGGGGTGTGGCACGCCGTCGCCTCCAGCGTGATGCGGCGGCCGCTGCTGTACCTCGTGGTCGTGACCGTGGTGCTGGTCTCGCTGGCGGTGCCCTTCCTGCACGTCAAGTTCGGGAACGTGGACCACCGCGTGCTGCCCGCCGCCTCCGAGGGCCGCCGGGTGGCCGAGACGCTCGATCGGGACTTCGCCAGGAACGCCATGTCGCCGATCGACGTACACGTCCTGGTCGAACGCACCTTCACCGGCGAGCCCGCCGTCCCCGGGCCGCTCGGCCAGGGCCACACGCCGATCAGCGCCGTCACGCCGGTGAGCCCCGTGGACGTCCGGCCCCTGGTGACCCGGCTGAAGCGGCTGCCCCACGTCACGGGGGTCGACGTGGCCGGGCTCGCGCAGGACGGCGGCGCGGTGCGGCTGTCCGTGCGCTACGACCGGGATCCCATGTCGGACGAGGCCCGCTCGCTCGTACGGTCGATCCGGGCGATGACGCTGGAGCCGAACGTGCGCCGGGTGGTGGTCGGCGGGGCCACCGCCGCGCAGCTGGACCTGCAGGACAGCCTGCTCGCGACCCTGCCGTGGATGGCGCTGGTGGTGTGCGCGGTGACGTGGGTGCTGCTGTTCGCCGCGTTCGGGTCGCTGGTGCTGCCCGTGAAGGCGTTGCTGATGAACGTCCTGTCGATCGGCGCCTCGTTCGGGGTGATCGTGTGGGCCTTCCAGGACGGTCATCTGGCCTCCGTGCTCCGGTTCACCTCCACCGGGTCCATCGAGGCGACCGTGACCGTGCTCATCCTGGCCGTGGTGTTCGGGCTTTCGATGGACTACGAGCTGTTCCTGCTGTCGCGGGTGCGGGCGGAGTGGCTGCGCACGGGGGACAACACGGCGGCCGTGGCGGCGGGGCTGCAGCAGACGGGCGGGGTGATCACCAGCGCGGCGTTGCTGCTGCTGGTGGTGATCGGGGCGTTCTCCACGGCGGGGATCACGATCGTGAAGCTGCTGGGGGTGGGGATGTTCGTGGCGATCGTGGTGGACGCCACGCTGGTGCGGGGGCTGCTGGTGCCGGCGTCGATGCGGTTGCTGGGCGGGGCGAACTGGTGGCTGCCCCGATCGTGGCGCCGCCTCCACCACCACATCGACCTCCACCCCCCGTCCCCTCCCCGCCCGCCGTCCCCACCTCACCTGCCGTCCCCTCCCCGCGCCTCGTCCGCTTCCCGCGACCAGTCCGCTCTCAGTGACCCGTCCCTCCACCGATCCCCGCCGCGCCGCCCGTCCCCGTCCCATTCCCCGTCCGGGCACCCACCCTCGCCACCACGCGCGGCGCTGCCTGCGCCGGGGCAGCCTGGCGCCACCGCATCGCGGAGTGCGGCGTCGCGTGCGAGCGCCCCGCCCCAGGCCGCCCCGCCGCCTGCGTCGGTGCCGTTCGCGTCCGAGGCGCTGCCGGATGCGGCGCCGACCGCGGGTGCGCGAACTTCTCACGACCGGAGGACCCCCCGGACGCCGGCCGGTGTGGAGGGCGCGTGGCGGGATCCCGGGGAGTCGCCGGTGGTGACCTTCAAAGGGCGGCCGGCCGTTTTCGGGGCGGACACCGATCCCGTTCCTCTGCCCGCCGATCCACGGGAGGCCGTCGAGCCGGCCGGGGAGCGGCCCGGGTGGGTGCGGGTGGGGCGGGGGCGTACGAGGGTGGTGCGGGCCCGGCCCGGTGGTGGGTGGACCTGGGTGGAGGTGGACGAGTGAGCCTGGCCGTCACCCGAGTGCGGCGGCCCGCCGGGGTCTGGCCGCTGTTCGTCGTCACCGGCCTGGCCGGGTTCATGACGACGCTGGACAACACGGTCGTCACCGTCGCGCTCCCCAGCATCCAGCGCGACCTCGGCGCCCGGCTGACCGCCCTGGAGTGGGTCGCCACCGGGTACATCCTGACCTTCGCGGGCCTCATGCTCGCCGGCGGGAGGCTGGCCGACGTCCACGGGCATCGGCGGGTGCTGCTGGCGGGGCTGGGCACGTTCACGGTGGCCTCGCTCGGTGCGGGGCTCGCCGGGTCGATCCAGGTGCTGATCGCCGCCCGCCTCGTCCAGGGGGCCGGGGCGGCGTTGGTCCTGCCTGCGACGCTGGCCATGCTGGCCGGGCGGGAGGAGCGGCAGCGGTCCATGGGGGTGGCCGTGTGGATGGCCTCCGGGGCGGCGGCGCTGGCGCTGGGGCCCGTGGTGGGCGGGCTGCTCAGCCAGCACGTGCACTGGAGCTGGGTGTTCCTGGTCAACGTGCCGATGGGGGCGGTGGTCATGGGGCTGGCCACCGTGGCTGTTCCGGCGGGAGTTGGTGGTTCCGAGGCGGGGCGGGGGGTGGATCGGGCCGGGACGGCGGGGTCGGTGGTGTTCCTGGCGGCGGGGACGTTCGCGTTGATCCACGGCGGCGAGTACGGGTGGGGGTCGCCGGTCGTCGTGGGCGGGCTGGTCGCCTGTGCGGGGGGTGGGGTGGTGTTCGCGGTGGCCGAGCGGCGGGCCCGCGAGCCGATGGTGGATCTGGGGCTGTTCGCGGCGCGGAGTTTCGCCGGCGGGGTGGTCGCCCAGGTGCTCTGGGGGCTCGGCGTGAACGGGGTGTTCTTCTACACCGCGATCTTCCTGCAGGGCGTGCTGGGGTTCACGCCCACGGCCTCCGGGATGGCGTTCGTGCCGCTGGCGCTGCTGGTGGTGCTGGTCACGCCGCTGGCGCCGGCGGTGGAGCGGCGGCTGGGGGCCGGGCGGACGGTGGCCGCCGGGCTGGTCCTCGTGGCCTTGGGCATGGCGCTGGCCGCCACGCTGCAGACGGGGGACGGGTGGGGGCGGCTGCTGCCCGCCGTATGCGCGATCGGGGTGGGGTCGGCGCTGACCATGCCGCTGGGGTCGGCGGTGCTGGGTGCCGTGCCGGAGTCGAGGGCCGGGGTGGCGGGCGGCATCTTCTCGGTGAGTCGTGAAATTTCGGGACTGTTCGGGATTGCTGCGGTCGGGGTGGTCGTGCAGGCCGGGGGTGGGTTCGCCGCCGGGTACGCGGCTGGGCTGCTGGTGGCGGCCGGGTTGGTGCTGGTCGGGGCGTTGGTCAGCCTGGTGGCCCTGCCATGAGGGATGCCGTGGCCCTTCCCGTGAGGCCGGTGGCGGCGTGAGGGTAGCCGTGCTCGGGATCGGATCGCGGGGGGACGTGCAGCCTTGTGCGGCGCTGGCCCGGGGGCTGGCCGGGCGGGGGCATGTGGTGACGCTCGTCGCCGCCGGGCGGTACGCGGGGCTGGGCGGTCCCGGTGTGACGTTCGCCCCCATGAGCGTGGATCCCCTGGCGGTGACGGAGAGCGAGGCGGGGCGGCGGTGGCTGGCGAGCGGCCCCCTGGGATTCGTACGGGGTTTGCGCACCGTCGTCGAACCGCTGGCCGCCGTCCTGGTCAAGGAGGTGGACGCCGCCTGCGCCGATGCGGACCTGGTCCTCGCCCCCGCCCTGGGCGCCTTCGGCAGGCATCTCCACGAACGGTACGGAATGCCGTACCGGATCCTGCATTTCCAGCCCAGCGAGCCGACCCGCGAGTTCCCGAACCCCCTGGTGCCCCGGGCGACCCTGGGCCCGCTGGGGAACCGGGCCAGCTACGCCCTGGTCGAGCGGCTCGGCTGGATGGTGCTCGGCCGCATGGTGAACCGGTTGCGGGCGGGCGTCCTGGGGCTGGGGCCGATGCGCGGCAGCCCGTTCGCGGCCGACCGGCGGGCGCGGGTGCCGGTGTTGTGCGGGGTCAGCCCCCTGGTGGTGCCCCGGCCCGCCGACTGGTCCGGGCACGTGCACATGACCGGTTACTGGCGTCTGAGCGGCCGGGCCACGTCTACCGGCAGGCCGGGGTGGCTCGGTGGGATCGAGGATTTCCTGGGGGCGGGGCCGCCGCCCGTGTTCGTGGGGTTCGGGAGCATGGTGCCCGGGGCGCCCGAGCGGGTGGCCGATGAGGTGGTGGCCGCCCTGCGGAAGGCGCGGATGCGGGGGGTCGTCCAGGGGCTGCCTGTGACGGAGAACGATGACGTCCGGGTGGTGGGTGAGGTGGCGCACGATCTTTTGTTCGCCGAAATGGCGGCCGTTGTTCATCATGGCGGCGCGGGGACCACTGGAACAGGGCTTGCGTCAGGTGTGCCCAACATTGTTTGCCCGTTCTTCTCCGATCAGCCGTTCTGGGGGCGCAGGGTGGCGGCGCTCGGGGCGGGGCCGGCGCCGTTGCCGATCAGGGTGCTGAGCAGGGACGGGCTGGCCGCGCGGCTGCTGGCCGTACCGAAATATCAAAGAAAATCGGCTCAACTGGGGCGGCTACTTCGCGTCGAGGACGGCGTGAAGAGCGCCATGGATCTCATTGAACGTTGTTGATCGTACAGATATTGTGCGATATGCCCGCGATCACCCCCTGGAAGTAAGGTGCCATGAGACGGCGGCTACGGCAGGTCTTCATCATCGGACTCACCCTCTCGCTCCTCGGCATCGGCGTTCCCGCCTGGTCGGAGGACGACGACAGGAGCTGCAACGACCTGATGTCGGCCGACACCCCGGCGTACGTCGTCTGCCGCTGGATGGCCACGCCCGAAGAGGCCCTGGACATCGCCAAGTTCTGGCTCGAGAACGACGGCCAGCACATGATCGAGGCCGGCCCGCAGAACCCGATCACGGTGGACTGCAGCGAGCCGGGCAACGAGTGCCCCACCGACTCCGAGGGTGACGGCGAGATGCACGACGTCGGCGAGCCCGACGTGCCCGGCGCCGAGGACGGCGGCACGCCGGAGTGCCAGAACGGCGAGCAGTGCTACGTCGACCCGAGCGAGATCACCGCTGCCGAGAAGACCGCGGCCAAGGAGACGCCGGCCGGCCAGGCCGCGCAGGCCGTCGCCCAGACGACCATGCGCGTCTGGATCGAGACCGAGCTCGCCGACGACTACAAGGACGGCAAGCTCGCCGAGGCCGCCAAGAAGATCGCCGCGCTGGCCGCCGCGCAGCCCGGCGTCGTGGGCGTCAGGTTCACCTCGCAGCTCGGCTACAACCAGACCTTCGCCACGGCCGAGGAGCTGGAGAAGTTCGTCGTCGAGACCACGACCGCGCTGCGCGCGCTGCTGCCGGGCAAGAAGTTGTCCGCGCACACGGTGGTGCCGCTGCTCGGCTGTGGCGCGAACGACGCCTGCAAGGCCGAGATGACCAAGAAGTACCCGCTGCTCGACCCCGAGCGCATCGGCGCCTGGCTGAACAAGGGGTACATCGACCAGCTCGCGCTCGACAACGGCCACCTGGCCACCGAGTACGCCACCTGGAAGATCGACGCCGCCGAGGCGCAGCGCAACCAGTGGATCCAGGTCCGCGCCCGCTCCTGGGACGCCTACGCGCAAATCGCCGCCGAGGACGCCTCCTTCGCCGCCACCGGGGCCGCCAAGCTCAACGAGGAGCAGGCCACCAAGGCGATCACCGAGCGCATCGCCACCCCGCTGCAGAACGACGCCGCCGAGACGGTCACGCTGTGGAGCCGCTGGCAGACCGACCAGGGGCAGGTCAACCGGGTGTACGGCGAGAAGTGGGCGGCGAACGTCACCTGGGACCAGCTCAAGAAGCTCGGCTCGATCCGTGCTCGCCTGGCCACCATCTACGACCCGGCCAACCCCGAGGTGGACATGGCCACTGACCTGAAGAACCTGTCCGAGGTGTTCGGCCAGGTCTACCTGCACACCTCCTGAACCCGGGCTGCCCGGAAGGGGCCGGACACCGCTTGAGCGGCGGTGTCCGGCCCCTTTCGCGTGTCCCGCCGTACTCCGGCGCGGGCGGGTCAGCCGAAGAGGCCGTTGACGGTGGCGTTGGCCTGGTCGAGGGCGTTGACGTCGCTCTTGAAGGAGAAGATCGAGTCCATGGTCTCCGTCATGGTGGCCGTGACGTCGGCCCAGTGGTCGGCGATCGGCGCCAGGTGCGTGGTGCCTTCCTGGACGTGCATGGTGAACGGCTTGACGTCGATGCCCGCGGCGGCGAACGCCTGCTCGGCCTTGGCCGTAGCGGTCTTGATGGCCGGGAACACAGTCGCCTCCTTGGCCACGATCTCCTCCTGGCACGCCGGCGAGCCGAGGAACTTGACCCACGCCCACGCGGCCTCGGGGTTGTCCGTGCTCGCCGAGATGTTGTCGGCCAGGCCGTTGAACAGGCTCGCCCGCTTACCGATGGGCCCGACCGGGGTCGGGGCGAGGGCCGACTTCACGTCCTTGAGCGCCCAGTAGCTCTTGGTGTTCCAGCTGCCCTCGGTGACCATCGCGTACTTGCCGGCCCCGTACGCGTCGATCTGCCCGACGCCCGAGTTGACGATGTCCTGTCCCCGCTGGTCTACATCAGGCAGCCGAAACACTGGGGGATCGAGGTCACCGGCTCGCTGCCGGGCGTCGGCCTCCCGGCCACGGCCCCCTACACGGTGTCGCTGCCGCTCGACGGCGTCCTCGGCACCGAGGGGATCGAGGTCATCGGGGCGAGGAACCGCAAGAGGTTCGACGTCCCGTAGGTCGCGCTCAAACCCGCAGAGCTTCGCGGATCATCGGATACGAGTTCTTGAACTCGCGGATCCAGTACGGCCAGGTGTGCGTGCCGTTGCCGTACAGGTGCAGCGTGTGCGGGATGCCGAGCTGCTTGAGCCGCTTGCTCAGGGCCTTTCCCGTGTACGCCGAGACGGGCTCGCCCAGGTGCGCCGGATGCCACGGCGACCCGGGCGGGTCCAGCGGCCCGTTGAAGCTGTTGGTCCCGCTGGAGAGGTAGAGGCGCACGCCCTTCAGGTTCGCGGCGAGGGCCATGGGGTCGTTCGCGGCCCAGACCCGTTTGTCGCGCTTGGGGTGGCCCCACAGCGCCAGCGGGTCCTGCTTCTCGCTGGCCTGCGCGTTCATGATGATCGCCGGGATGCCGGGCAGCCGGGTGGCCAGGATGCCGCTGTACGCGCCGGCGAAGCGGAACATGCCGGGGTTGCGGGCGGCGTACTTGACGGCCCCGTACGCGCCCATCGACAGGCCCGCGATCGCGCGGCGGGTTCCGGCGCGGTAGCCGATCTCCAGCAGGCGGCGCACCTCGTAGGTGTGGAACGTGGCCCAGGACGGCGGGCCGCCCCTGCCGCCGTTGTGCCAGTCCGAGTAGTTGCCGGCGCGGCCGGCCTCCGGCATGACGACGATGGCGTCCAGGTTCTTGGTGAAGGCGGATATGTCGGTCATGCGGGTCCACGAGGTGTAGTCGTCCGCGCCGCCGTGCAGCAGGTAGAGGACCGGCCACGTCCGCCTGGCGGTCTTCGACCAGCCCCGGGGGAGGAGCAGGCGGACCGGGAGCAGGCGGCCGACCGACGGCGAGGAGACGAGCACGTCCAGCGTTCGGGCGTCGAGGCGGCGCTCGCGCACCACGCGGGCGGTCCCGGGCAGCGCCTTCTGCCAGGGGAGGTGGCCGGTGTCCCGGGCGGGCGGAGAGGTCGCCGGCGGTCCCGTGGGGGACGGTTCCCCGTCGGGGACGATGGACCAGTCGGGGTCGGCTCGGGCGGGGGAGACCCCGGGGCCGGACACGACGAGCAGCAGCGTCGTCGCCAGTGCCAGCAAGCCACGCATGGTCGGATGCCCTTCGCTGTGGGTGCAGGCGAGGCTAGGCGGTGCGGCGGCGGGCGGCTATGAGCTCCGGCAACGAAACCCGGCGCTTGTTGCGCGCTGCCGGATAAATCATCACTCCGGTGACAAAACCCGGCCGAGGAATGTTCCGTCCGGGCCTGCCTCTCGCCCCGGACGGGTGGGTAGGTTGGCCGATCACCCCGGATGCATGGGAGTGATCCATGGACGTACCCGGCGCGGACGAGATCCGCCGCTTCCTCGTGGAGCGGCTCGGCGAGCACGTGGATCCCGATCGGCCGCTGGGCGAGTACGGGCTCTCCTCGCGCGAGGCGGTGGCGGTGGCCGGGGAGCTGGCCGGGCTGCTGGGCCGGGAGCTGAGCCCGACGCTTCTGTGGGAGCACCCGACGATCAACCGGCTGGCCCGGGTGCTGGCCCCCGAGGATCCCCCGGTACGGGCCGCCCCCGCTCCCGGCGAGCCCGTCGCCGTGGTCGGCCTCGGCTGCCGGTTCCCCGGCGCGCACGGGCCCCGGGCGTACTGGGAGCTGCTGATCGAGGGGCGCGACGCGGTCGGCGAGGTGCCGGCGGGGCGGTGGGAGGCGTTCGACGACGGGTCGGCGCGCACCGGGGCGGTGCTGGCGGGCACCACCAGGCACGGAGGGTTCCTGGACGACGTGGCCGGGTTCGACGCGGAGTTCTTCGGCATCGCGCCGGGCGAGGCGGCGGCCATGGACCCGCAGCAGCGGCTGCTCCTGGAGACGGCATGGGAGGCGCTCGAACACGGCGGCATCGCGCCCAGGTCGCTGGCCGGGACGCGTACCGGGGTGTTCACCGGCATCTCCGGCAACGAGTACGCGTACCTGACCGCCTCAGACCTGGCCTCCGTGGACGCCTGGACGGCCACCGGCGCCTCGCCCGGCATCGCCCCGAACCGCCTGTCCTACCTCCTCGACCTGCGCGGCCCCTCCCTGGCCGTGGACACCGCCTGCTCCTCCTCGCTCGTCGCGACCCACCTGGCCGCATCGAGCCTGCGGGCCGGCGAATGCGACCTGGCGCTGGCCGCCGGGGTGAACCTGCTGCTGTCGCCCGTGGTCACGGTGGCCTTCGACCGGGGCGGCGGCACGGCCCCGGACGGGCGCTGCAAGGCGTTCGACGCCTCGGCCGACGGGATGGTGCGGGCCGAGGGGTGCGGGGTGGTGGTGCTCAAGCGGCTGGCGGACGCCGTCCGCGACGGGGACCGGGTGCTGGCGCTGCTCGGCGCGACCGCCGTCAACCAGGACGGCCGCTCCAACGGCCTCGTCGCGCCCAACCCGGAGGCGCAGGAGGCGCTGCTCAGGCAGGTGTACGCGGATCGCGGGCCGGACTACGTCGAGGCCCACGGGACCGGCACGTTCCTCGGCGACCCGATCGAGGCCCGCGCCATCGCCGCCGCCGTCCGCACGCCGGTGCTGCTCGGCTCGGCGAAGACGAACCTCGGCCACCTGGAGGCCGCCGCCGGGATCGCCGGGCTCATCAAGACCGTGCTCGCCCTGCACCACGGGGTGATCCCGCCCAGCCTGCACTTCCGCCACCCGAACCCGTACATCCCGTGGGACACGCTCCAGGTCGTCACCGAGCCGACGCCCTGGCCCAGGCCCGACGCGCGGGCGGGGGTGTCGGCGTTCGGGTTCGGCGGCACGAACGCGCACGTGGTCGTGGACGCGTACGGCCTGCCGCCCGTCGCCGCACCGCGCCCCGCCGCCGTCACTGCCACAGCCAAGCACGTCTTCCTGCTCACCGACACCACCGAGGCCAGGGTCCGCCACCATGCCCGCGTGCTCGCGGACGCCACCGAGGCCGGGGCCCGCGCGCTCGGCGGCCGGCCCCTCGGGGCGAGCCTCCGGGATGTCGCGCACACCCTGGCCAGGCGGGCGGGACGGGGCCGGGTGGCCGCCGCCGTGGCGGCCGCGAGCCCGCAGGAGCTGGCCGAGCGGCTGCGCGACCTCCGGCCCGGGCCACGGCCCTTGGAGGGGGTGGCGAAGGGCCCGGTATGGGTGTTCGGCGGCTACAGCCCCCGCCCGCCCGCACTCGACCTCTACGACACCGAGCCCGCCTACCGGCGCACGATCGACACCCTGGCACCGCTGCTGGCGGCCGAGTCCGGGACGGACCTCCACGACCCGGCCCCCGAGGGCGTCGCCGCGATCCAGCCGATCACCTTCGCCGCGCAGCTCGCCCTGGCGAACCTGTGGCGGGCCTACGGCTTCGAGCCGGCCGCCGTGATCGGGCACTCCATGGGAGAGGTGGCGGCGGCCGTGGTGGCGGGCGGGCTCCCGCTGCGGGACGCGGTCAAGGTCATCTGCACGCGGGCCCGCCTCCTGGGCGGCCTGGGCGGGGACGGCGCGATGGCCGTGGTGGCGGTGGGGGCGGACGAGGTGCCCGGCGACCTGCACGTGGCCGTGTACTCGGCGCCCCGCCAGAGCGTGGTCACGGGAGATCCGGGGCGGGTGGCGGAGTTCGCGGCGGAGGTGGCGGGGCGGGGGCTGTTCGCCAGGACGCTCACTGCCGAGGGTGCGGGGCACTCGCCGCAGGTCAGGCCGCTGCTGCCGGTGCTCAGGGAGGAGCTGGCCACGGTCGCCGGGGGGAAGCCCGGCCTGCCGTACTATTCGACGGTCTTCGAGGACCCCCGGGAGGCGCCGGCGTTCGAGGCCGCGTACTGGGCCGCCGGGGTGCGCCGCCCCGTACGCCTCATGCAGGCCGTGCGCGCGGCGGCCGAGGACGGTTTCACGCTCTTCACCGAGCTGAGCCCCCGCCCCCTGCTGACCGGCGCGCTCCGCGAGACCCTCCCCCCGGCCGCGCTGCTCACCACGGGCGGCTTCCACACCCAGGTGACGACCGCCGCCACCGCCGTCCCGCCGCGTACCAGCGGGCGCGTCGTGGACGTGCCGCACTCACCCTGGCACCACGTACGCCACTGGGCGGCCGCCGTTCCCCGTCGCCGGCACGTGGAGACACCGACCGGACACGCCTGGACGACCACCGTCGAGGGCGGGCCGCTGCTCCGGGTCGAGGCGCTGGCCGGGCTCCTCCACTCGCTGGCCGGGGAGGTGCACGAGGAGGCGGAGCTGCACGATGTCACGCTGCACGCGCTGCTCCCGCTCCCCGCCCAGGTGACGATCACCCTGACGGGCACGGCCTTCTCGCTCTCGGCGAAGAACGCGGCCGGGGTCTGGCACGTGTACGGCACGGCCGGGCTCACCCCCGCCGCCCCCGGCCCCGCCGGGCTGGAGCGGATCCGGCACGTGGCCGTGAGCGGGGCCTTCTCAGGTGCCGAGACCGCGAACTTGCCCCAGGCCGCCGCCCCGGCCACGCTGGACGCCAAGCTGGTCGTACGCGCCTGGGCTCCGCAGTCACCCCGGGGGGCGGGCTCGTCCCGCGCATGGCTCATCCTGGCCGATGAGGGGGATGCGCGGGCGGCCCGCCTCCACTCCCTGCTCACCGTCCGGCCCGGAGCGGAGTCGGTGCTCGTGCTGCCTCCCCGGAGCCTCGACCCGGCCGGGGCACGGCGGGTGCTGCTGGAGGTCGCCGGGCTGGTCGCCCGGGGTGCGCGGGTCACGATCGCGACCGAGCGGGCGCAGGCCGTGCTGGAGGGGGAGCGGCCCGATCCCGGTCCGGCGGCGCTGCGCGGGCTGGTCAGGGTCCTCGCCCTGGAACGTCCCGAGGCCCGCGTCACGCTCGTGGACTTCGACGACCTCGCCGACCTGGCGGCGGAGCTGTCCCGCGACACATCGGGCGACACGACGGGCGACAGGTCGGGCGGCAGGTCGGACGGCACGTCGGGCGGCAGGTCGGGCGGCACGTCGGGCGGCACGGGGGACGGCACGGGGGACGGCACGGGGGACGGTGCAACGGGCGACGAGGTGGCCTGGCGCGGCGGGCTCCGCTACTCGGCCCGCCTGCGCCGCGCCCCGCTCCCACCTGCCCGCCCGACCCCGGTCGCCGGTCCGGGGGCGTACGTGATCACCGGCGGGACCGGCCATCTCGGCCGGCTCGCCGCCCGCTGGCTGGCCGGACGCGGCGCCACCCGCGTCATCCTGAACGCCCGCTCCGGCTCGCCCGCCGACGGGGTCATGCAGGTGGTGACGGGTGATCTCGCCCGGCCCGGTACGGCGGAGCGGCTGGTGGCGGCGGCGACGGCCGGAGGGGTACGGCTGCGCGGCGTGATCCACGCGGCCGGGGTCCTGGACGATCGGCTGATCGACGACCTGGATCCGGAGAGCCTCGATCGCGTGTGGGGGGCCAAGGTCGACGGCGGCCTGCGGCTGCACGAGGCCACCAGGGAGCTGGACCTGGACTGGTGGGTGGCGTTCTCGTCGGCGGCCGGGCTGCTCGGGTCCCCGGGGCAGGCGGCGTACGCGGCGGCGAACGCCTGGCTGGACGGGCTGTGCGAGCTGCGCAGGACCGAAGGGCTGCCCGGGATCAGCATCGCGTGGGGGCCGTGGGCGGGGACGGCGGCCGGGGCGCTGCCCGCGGTGACGCCGCTGACGGCGGAGGAGGGGATCGAGGCGCTGGAGGCGCTGATCCAGCGGGGGTTGTCGGCGGGGGTGGTGAAGGTCGATGCGGGGCAGGCGGCTGCTGTCTTTCCCGAAATATCCCGCATACCGTATTTCTCCGACTTCACCGCCGCAGTCGAGGAGGCCGGGAAGTCCGGCCGCGCCCGGGGCCTCGCCCCCGTCCGGGACCTCGCCGCTCCCCGGGGTCTCGCCGCGCCGGTCCCTGGGGAGGCGCCGGCCGCGGTCAAGGAGCGGGTGGCGGTCGTGCTGGGGGTGGCGGCAGACCGGCTGGGCGAGGAGACGGTGCTGACCGACCTGGGCCTGGACTCCCTGGCCGCGACCCGGTTGCGAGGCATGATCGAGCACGACCTCGGCGTCACCGTGCCGACCGCGCCGCTGCTCACGGGCGCCACCGTGGGCACCCTCGTGCGGATGGTCGAGACCGGCCTGGGACCGGCGGTCCCGGCCCGGGAGGGTGCCGCGACGGCGGCGGATGCGCCGGATCGGGACGGCGGCGGGACCGAGCCGGACGGGGCGCCGGACATCCGGACTAGGGACATCCGGGCGGAGGGCGTCAGGGCGGGGGACATCCGGGCGGAGGGCGTCAGGGCGGAGGGCGTCGGGGCGGGGGACACCCGGAAGAGCGACGTCGGAGCAGGGGGCGTCGGGGCGAGGGATGCGGCGGAGCGGCAGGTGGTGCGGGTGCTGGCCGGGCTCCTCGGGCGCGAGCCCTCCGTCACGGAGCCCGTCGCGCCCGGCGTCGTGACGCGGGCCCTCGACCTCCTGAGCCGCGAGCTGGGCAGGCCGATCCCGCCGCCTGAGCCGGGCCCGGTCAGCGCGGCGGGGCTCGCGGACGTCGTACGGGCTCTCGACGAGGCGGAGGCCGGGCGGGAGAGCCTGCGCCGCCTGAACGCGGTCACCACCGGACGGCCGCTCTTCCTCGCCCACCCCGCCGGCGGCACCACCGGCGTGTACGCGCTGCTCGCCGACCGGCTCCCCGTCCCCGTCGTCGGCCTCGAACGCCTGGACGGCGCCGGTGACATCCACGAGCGCGCGGACCGCTACGTGGCGGCGATCAAGGGCACGGGGCCGGGACCGTACCGGGTCGGCGGGTGGTCGTTCGGCGGCGTCCTGGCGTTCGAGATCGCCGGTCGGCTGGGTGGCGAGGTCGAGCTGGTGGCCATGATCGACGCGGGTTTGCCCGAGCCGGTGCCGGAAGCGGCCAGGCGCGGGATCGAGGCCCGGCGTTACGCGGACTTCGCGGCCTACCTCCGCAAGACGTACGGCGTGGCCGTGCGCCTCGACCCGGCCGAGCTCGCGGACCTGGACGAGCCGGCCCGGACGGACCTCGTCCGCGCCAGGCTGTCGGCGGCCCTCCACGTGCTGCCCGCGCCCATCCTCCGCCACCAGCTCACCTCGCACGAGGACACCAGGGCCCTCGAACGCCACCGCCCGGCCCCGTACGACGGCCGGGTCGTCCTCTACCGCTCCACGGATCCCACCCCCTGGGCCGTACGGGACCCCCGCTACGCCCACGACGGCGACCCGGCCAGGGGCTTCGCCCCGTACAGCGCGAACCTGGAGATCGTCGAGATCCCTGGATCGCACCACCTCGACCTGCTCGATCCCCCGCACATCGAGGTCATCGCCGAGCACCTGAGAGGACTGCTATGACGCTGGCAGAGGCAGTGGTCGCGAGCGCGGCACCCGCCGAGCTGGAGCGCCTGGACGTGCCCGCGACCTACCGGGCGGCCCACCTGCGCAAGGACGAGGTGGGCACGTTCGAGCAGGGCGCCGCCGACAAGGACGTGCGCAGGACGTTGCACGTCGGCGAGGTGCCCATGCCGGAGCTGGCCGCGGACGAGGTCCTGGTGGCGGTGATGGCCGGCGCGATCAACTTCAACACCGTGTGGTCGGCGATGTTCGAGCCGATCCCGACGTTCGCGTTCCTGGAGCGGCTGGGGCGCACGGACCCGAGGCACGACCTGCCGACGCACGTGCTCGGCTCGGACGCGGCGGGCGTGGTCGTCCGGACCGGCGCGGCGGTACGCAGGTGGCACCCCGGCGACCGGGTGGTCACCAGCCCCGCCTACGTGGACCCCGAGGACCCGGTCGTCCAGCACGACGGCATGCTGGCGGCCGACCTGCGGGCCTGGGGCTTCGAGACGAACTTCGGCGGCCTGGCCGACTTCGCCGTGGTCAAGGCCACCCAGCTGCTCGCCAAGCCCCGCCATTTGAGCTGGGAGGAGGCGGCCTGCAACATGTTGTGCGCCTCGACCGCCTACCGGATGCTGGTCGGCGAGCGCGGCGCGCGGATGAAGCAGGGCGACGTGGTGCTGCTGTGGGGCGCGACGGGCGGCCTCGGCGGGTACGGCGTGCAGCTCGTCCGCAACGGCGGCGGCATCCCCGTCGGCGTCGTGAGCTCTCCGGAGAAGGCCGAGCTGCTGCGCCGGATGGGCTGCCCGCACGTCGTGGACCGCTCGCAGTTCGAGGACCTGGGCGACGAGAAGGCGTGGCGGCGGCTGGGAGCCGAGGTCAGGCGGCTGGTGGGAGAGGACCCGGCCATCGTGTTCGAGCACACGGGCCGGGAGACGTTCGGCGCCTCGGTCTATGTCGCCAGGAGGGGCGGCGCGGTGGTGACGTGCGGGTCGTCCACCGGGTACGCCCACGAGTACGACAACCGCCACCTGTGGATGAAACTCAAGCGGATCATCGGCTCCCACGGAGCGAACTACCAGGAGTGCCACGAGGTCAACCGGCTCATCTCGCTCGGCCTGGTCCACCCCACGCTCTCCACCGTCTACCCGCTGACCGAGGCGGCGGACGCGACCCGCGCCGTGCAGCTCAACCGGCACGTGGGCAAGGTCGGCGTGCTGGCCCTGGCCCCGGAGGAGGGCCTCGGCATCGAGGACCACGAGCTGCGCGCGCGGATCGGCGAGGACCGCCTGCGGCTGTTCCGGACCGGCTGAAACCCGCCGGGCATATGTCGGAGTGGAATGCTCCGTTACGCGCGACACGAGCATCGTCAATTTCGGTATCTTGCGTAGTTCGAGATGACCGAAACTGCGACAGAAGGGAACGGCACGTGTCAGACGATGCCGGCCTTCAGGCGCTCCGCGAGGCGGCGCGTCTATCTCCGGACAACCTTCCCCTGCGCCAGCACCTCGCCGGTCTGCTCCTGGCCAAGGGCTATCTGGCCGACGCCGAGGCCGAGTTCCGCGCCGCACTCGTGCTCGCGCCCAAGAACCCGGACCTCACGGCCGGGCTGGCGGAGGCGTTCGTCCGGCAGAGCGCCTACGGACCGGCGCTGGCGGCGCTCGAACCGCTGCTGGCCGAGCCCGGCTACCCGCCCCGGCTCGGCATCCTGGCGGCCAGGGCGCTGATCGGCGAGGGCGACATGGGCCGGGCGGCCTACCGGTACTTCGAGGCGATCAACCGGGACGCCTCCCTGGTCGACGCCGAGCTGGCCACCCGGCTGACCCCGGGCGGCCCCGGCTCCCCGTGGCCGCCCGCTGCGGCACCTCCTGCGGCCTCCCCGCCCCAGGTCTCCCCGCCACCCCCTTCCGCGCCACCCCCTCCGGCATCTCCTGCGGCACCTCCGCTGTACGCGGCGCCCGCGATGGCCGGGCAGCAGCCCGTCGCGGGCGGGCCCGCCACGCGTGAGAGCACCAGCGAGGTGGAGCGCGCCGGGCTGACGTTCGCCGACGTGGCGGGCATGGAGGCGGTCAAGGAGGCGCTGCGGATGAAGCTGCTGCTGCCCATCCAGCAGCCGGACCTGTTCGCCGCGTACGGCAAGCGGGCCGGCGGCGGCGTGCTCCTCTACGGCCCGCCGGGAGCGGGCAAGACCCACCTGGCCAGGGCCGCCGCCGGCGAGCTCGGCGCGGCGTTCGTCAACGTGGGCCTGGCCGACATCCTGGACATGTACGTCGGCTCCAGCGAGCGCAACCTGCACGCCACCTTCGACCTGGCCCGCCGCAACCGCCCCTGCGTGCTGTTCTTCGACGAGGTCGACGCGCTGGCCGGGCGCCGCTCGGACATGCGCCAGGCGCACACCCGGCAGCTCGTCAACCAGTTCCTGGCCGAGCTCGACGGCGTGGACCAGAGCGCCAACGAGGGCGTGCTGGTGCTGGCCGCCACGAACGCCCCCTGGTACGTGGACGGCGCCTTCCGCCGCCCCGGCCGCCTCGACCAGCCGGTGTTCGTGCCGCCGCCGGACCAGGCGGCGCGCGCGGCCATCCTGCGCATCCTGTGCCGCGACAAGCCCCTGGCCGAGATGGACTTCGACGCGGTGGCACGGGTGACCGAGCACTTCGTCGGCGCCGACCTCAAGGGCGTCGTGGACCGGGCGGTGGAGGCCAAGCTCCAGCAGTCGATCAGCGCGGGCCGCCCCATCCCGCTGTCCACGCCCGATCTGCTGGCGGCCGCCCGCACCGTACGGCCCACGGCGGTCAGGGAGTGGATGGCCACCGCGCGCAACTACGTGATGCACGCCAACGACTCCGGCGCCTGGGACGAGCTGATGCCCTGGGTCAAGGGCAAGTGGTGAAGGTCGCCGACCCGATCCAACGGGCGCGCACGCTCCTGCAGCTGCGCCGTCCGACCGACGCCGAGCGGGAGCTGCGCGGCCTGCTCGCCCAGGAGCCGCAGAGCGTCACCGGCCACGCCCTCCTGGCGCTCGCGCTGATCCAGCAGCGCCAGGTGGCCGAGGCCGTCGAGGAGGCCCACGAGGCGGTACGCCTCGCGCCCGACCAGTGGTTCCCCCACTACGCCGCCGCCCAGGTGCACTACCGCGCCCGCCGGCCCGAGGAGGCCATGGCCGCCATCCACACGGCCCTGGACCTGCAGCCCGAGTACGCCCCGACCTGGGAGCTGCTGGCCCGCACACACATGATCAAGGGCGAGTGGACCGGGATGGCCGACGCCGCCCGGCGCGGCCTGCGGATCGATCCGCAGGACTCCGACCTGGTGAGCCTGCTGGCGCTGGCCTGCACGAACCTCGGCGACGCCGGGCAGGCCCAGGCCGCCGCCGCGCACGCCGTGCAGCTCGATCCGGAGAGCCCCACCGCGCACTTCGTCCACGGCCGCGTGGCGCTGAGGTTCGGCGATCCCCGGCGGGCGGCGGAGGCGTTCCGCGAGGTGCTCCGGCTGGACCCGGGCTTCGGGCAGGCCAGGGACCTGCTCGTGGCGGCGCTCAAGCAGCGCAACCCGCTCTACCGGCGGCTCTCGCGGCTGCGGGGCAGGTTCCCCGGCGGCTGGCGGCTGATCTTCCTGTTGCCCGCCGTTCCGCCCGTCATCGCGGTCTTCGTCATCCTCGCGGTGCTGCACTGGGTGGCGTGGGTGGCCGAGTCGTGGACCACGTTGCGGCTGGCCCGCGCCAGGACCACCCGGTTGTTGTTCGAGGGGGTCGAGGCACGGGTGGCCGTGCTGTGCTGCGGCCTGGCCGTGGCGGGTGCGGCCCTGCTCGGTCTGGGTCTCGCGCTCGGCCAGGACGCGGTGGCCACCGCCGGCGCGGCGGTCATGGCCCTGGTCACCCCGGCCCAGGAGGCCGCGCACACCGGATCGGCGCGTCGCCGGGCGGTCCTGTACGGGTGGGCGGGCCTGCTCGCGGTGGCCATCGCCGTCTCGGTGGCCACCTCCGCGCCGGCCGTGGCGCTGCTCGGCATGTACGCCGGGCTGGCCACGGTCTGGCTGGCGACCGCCGTCCGGGGCAGGCTCCCCACCGGGATCTAGAGCCGATCTAGAGCAGGGTCCCGCCGCTCACCTCGAATGTGGCCAGGGCCTCGTCGATCCGGGCCAGGGTGTCCGGGTGGAGAGTGAGGTCGGCGGCGGCCAGGTTCTCCTCGATGTGGGCCGGGGTGCGGCTGCCGGGGATCGTCACCACGTGCTCGTCCTGGTGCAGGAGCCAGGCGAGGGCGAGCTGGGCCGGGGAGATGCCGAGCTGCGCGGCCAGCGCCCTGATCGGGGCGTAGCGGTCATTGTTGCCCGCCAGGTTCTCGGCCGAGAAGCGGGGCGCGTTGTGCCGGAAGTCGCCCTCCCCGAGCGCCTGCACCGTGCCGGTCAGGAAGCCGTTGCCCAGCGGGCTCCAGGCCACGATCCCGACGCCGAGCTCCCGCGCGGTGGCCAGCAGGCCGGCGTCCACCGGGCGCCACATCGACCACTCGTTCTGCACGGCCGCCACCGGGTGGACCGCGTGCGCCGCCCTCAGCTGGGCGGCCGTCACGTTGGACAACCCGATGTGCCTGACCAGCCCGTCGCGCACCAGCTCGGCCATCGCGCCGGCGGTCTCCTCGATGGGGACGCCCGGGTCGGGATAGTGGGCGTAGTAGAGGTCGATCACGTCGGTGTCCAGGTTGCGCAGGCTGCTCTCGGCGTAGCGGCGCACCAGGCGGGGCTCCGCGTTCACCCGGAGCTCGCCGAAGGCGTACCCGACCGGGTACGAGCGGCTCGGCTCGCCCTCCGGGACCGCCAGCCCGAACTTGGTGGCCACCACGACCTCGTCCCTGCGGCCCTTGATCGCGCGGCCCACCAGGCGCTCGTTGTGGCCGTTCGGGCCGTACGCGTCGCTGGTGTCCACATGGGTGCCGCCCGCGTCGAGCGCCGACTTCAGCGCCGCCTCGCCCCGGGCGTCGTCCACCTCGCCGTACACGCCGGGCGACAACACCATGGCGCCGAAACCGATGGCGGGAACCTGCAAGCTGCCAAGTGTGCGTGTTTTCATGCGTGCGATCCTGCCGCGCGGGCCGGCTCCGGGTCCAAGACCCTTTGCTATAACCAGTGGCTATGGACGTGCATCTGCGTGAGTTGCGGTATTTCGTGGCGGTGGCCGAGGAGCTGAACGTGACGCGGGCCGCAGAGCGGTTGTTCGTCTCCCAGCCCGCGCTGTCGAAGCAGCTCAGGGTGCTGGAGCGGCAGCTCGGGTTCCCGCTCTTCGAGCGGGTGCCGAGCGGGGTGGTGCTCACCAGGCAGGGTGCGGTGCTGCTGCCGGTCGCCCGTGACCTGCTCGAACAGTGGAACGCCGGGGTCGAGCGCGCGCGGGCGGCGGCGCCCACCGGCACGCTGGTGATCGGGATGCAGACGGCCGTGGGCCGGGGGTTGCAGCAGGAGGCTCTGCGCCGGTTCCGGGCGGCGATGCCGGGGTGGGAGGTGTCGCTGCGGCTGGTCGGCTGGGACGACCCCAGTGGCGGGCTGGCCGACGGGTCCTCCGACGTGGCGTTCATCTGGCTGCCGGTGCCGCCGGGGCTGCGGACGTACGTGCTGGCGACCGAGCGGCGCGGGGTGGCGCTGCCCGCCGACCACCCGCTGGCCGGGCTGGCGGAGATCCCGTTCGCGGCGCTGCGCGACGAGCCGTTCATCGCGCTGCCCCCGGCGGCGGGGCCGCTGCGCGACTTCTGGCTCGGGCTCGACGCGCGGGAGGACGCGCCGGTCGTCGGGGTCACCGCCAATACACCTGAGGAGGTGTTCGAGGCCGTGACCAGCGGGCTCGGGGTGGTGCTGGTGGCGGAGGGGAACGCCATGCTGTACAAGAGACCGGGTATGACGTACCGGCCGGTTACCGGGCTGCCTCCCGGGGAACTGGCCATTGCCTGGCGCGAAGGGGATGTGAGCCCACAAGTCATGGCATTCATCGACGCGCTACGACATGTCACCACTAAGGTCTGACGCGATATCAGATCACGCGGAAGGGCGACCCATGAGCGATTACGCGACCACCTTCAACCTGATCGACGCCGACAAGGACGGCCGCATCTCCGCCGTCGAGCTCGTCCGGCTGATGGAGGTGCTCGGCCAGCCCGTGACGCTGGAGGCCGCGCAGGAAGGGGTGCTCAAGCTCGACAAGGACGGCGACGGCCTGATCGACGTCGAGGAGTTCGCCGCCTTCCTCCAGAAGTGATAAGAAACAAGCACTTGCTACACATTCTTCTGTTGCCTGGGTCACAATGGCGGCAGGAGGGACGATGGCCAACAAGAGTGACATCAGCGAAAGCCGTACACCCGCGGACATCGTACGAACGCTCAGGTCGGGCATCGGCCGGGTCTCCGAAGAGGTGATCGAGGAGATCCAGACCCGCATCCCCGAATACGCCCGGCCATCGGACGAGATCTACATCAAGGTCGTGCGGATGGCGGTCGAGCAGGCCATCGAGGGCTTTCTCGACCGCATCGAGCGCCCGGACGCCTCCTGGGACCCCGAGCCGTTCCGCATGATCGGCAAGGGAGAGGCGGCCGAGGGCCGCAACCTGGAGCCGCTGCAGGCGGCGATGCGGCTCGGCGCCCGGGTCGGCTGGCGGCGGCTGACGGAGATCGCCGAACCGCTCGGGCTGTCCCCCCAGTCCCTGTACGAGCTGGGCGAGGACATCTTCGTCTACCTAGACCAGCTCGCCGACGCCGCCGCCGAGGGCTTCGAGGAGGCCAGGGCGCACGTCGCCGGCGAGATCGAGCGCCGCCGGGGCCGCCTGCTCGACCTGCTGCTCAGCCGGCCGCCGGCGAGCGCGGAGGCCGTCGCCGACCTGGCCAAGGCGGCCGGCTGGCGGCTGCCCAGGACCGTCGCCTGCGTGGTCCTCGACGACCAGCACGGCCCCTGCCGCGTGCCCCCGCTGCCGCCCGACGTCCTCGCCGGCGCCGACCGGACCGTGCCCTGCCTCCTGGTGCCCGACCCGGCCGGGCCCGGCCAGGCCCAGATGCTGGAGCACGCCCTGCGCGGCCACCGCGCGGCCATCGGTCCCGCCGTTCCGCTGGCCTCGGCCGAGACGTCGCTGCGGTGGGCCGGGGAGGCGCTCGACCTGTCACGGCGCGGCGTGCTGCCCAGGGGGCTGCTGCGGTGCGAGGACCACATGGCCACGCTGGTGGTGTTCAAGGACGAGGAGCTGGTCAGCGCGCTGGCCGAGGTGCGCCTGGCGCCCCTGGCCCACCTGCGGCCCACGCAGCAGGACCGGCTGGCCGAGACGCTGCTGGCCTGGCTCCGGCACGGCAGGGGCGCCGGTGAGGTGGCCGCCAAGCTGCACGTCCACCCGCAGACCGTGCGTTACCGGCTGCGGCAGCTCGAAGAGCTGTACGGTGACCAGCTCGCCGACCCCGACGTGCGCTTCGAGCTGGAGATCGCGCTGCGGGCCAGGCAGGCGGTCATGTCCGGCCGCTGAGCTACGGGTGCACGGCGCGCCTCGTCTCGTACCAGTCGTCGCCGACCGGCTCCCCGGCCATGTTCCAGCTCCACGAGACGGTCGGCGTGACCCGCGCGTACACGCCCGGCCCGACCAGGCCGACCCGCTCCACCGGGCCCTCGGCCACGCCGTAGACGCGCACCCCGCGCGCGATGAACGGGTCGAACGACACCATGTCGTCCACGACCAGCGCCACCTTGACGTTGCCCGCCCCGATGTTGCGGAACTTCCTGGTGCCGAGCACCTGCTCGCCGGCGCCGCCGATCCAGAAGTGCGTCCCGTCGAACTCGAAGGCCAGCGGCACCACATCCGGCTGGCCGTCGCCGGACAGCGTCGCCACCCGGGCGAGCGGTTGCGAGCGGAGGTAGGCGATCTCTTCGTCGGTGAACGGCATGCGGGGTGTCTCCTTCCACGAACAGGGACGTTTCTGTCTACACGAACGGTGCCCGCCGGGATCGACAGCCGATCTATAGCATGGTCGGATGCCGAAACCGGTGATCCTCGACTGCGACCCCGGACACGACGACGTCTTCGCGATCTGGCTGGCGGCCGGCGATCCGGAGATCGACCTGCGCGCCATCACCACCGTCGGCGGCAACGGCACGCTGACCCACACCACCTACAACGCCAGGGTGGTGACCGGGCTGGCCGGGATCGCGGGGGTGCCGATCTCGCCCGGCGCCGACAGCCCGATGGTGCGGCTGCTGTCGCCGGCCGAGGGGATCCACGGTGCCAACGCGCTGGGCGGTCCCGAGCTGCCGGCGCCCACCGTGGCGGCCGACCCGCGCACGGCGGTCGAGCTCATCAGGGACACCCTCGACGGGGCCGGGGAGGAGGTGACGATCGTGGCCACCGGGCCGCTGACGAACATCGCCATGTTCGTCCGCACCTATCCCGACCGGCTCTCCCGGATCAAGGAGGTGGTCTGGATGGGCGGGTCCACGGGACGGGGGAACATCACCCCGTACGCGGAGTTCAACTGCTGGACCGACCCCGAGGCCGCCGCGATCGTGCTCGGCTCGGGGCTGCCGTTCACCATGATCGGCCTGAACGTCACCCACCAGGTGCTCATCACGCCCGAGGTGGTCGCCCGGATCGGCGCCGTCGGCAACCGCACCGCCGCCTTCGGCGTCGAGCTGCTCAACTACTTCAACTCCACGTACGAGACCGACCAGGGCATGCCGGAAGGCCCGCTGCACGACCCCGTGGCGGTGGCGCTGGTGGCCCGGCCCGGCCTGGTGACCACCGTGCGGACCAGGCTCGACATCGAGCTGCACGGCACCGAGACAGCCGGGGCGACCAGCGTCGACCTGCTCGGGAAACTCAGGCGGCCGCCCAACGCGAGCGTGGCCACCGGCGTCGACGTCGAGGGGTTCTGGCGGCTGCTGGAAGACGCCATCCGCGCGCTGTCATGACCGGGGCCGCCCTGGGTAGCGGGAGCGGATGCGACTGACGTACACCTCCGACGTCTGGTGGAAGAACGCCGTCGTCTACTGCCTTGACGTGGAGACGTTCAAGGACGGCAACGACGACGGCGTGGGCGACTTCCGCGGCCTGACGCAGCAGATCGACTATCTCGCGGGGCTCGGCGTGACCTGCCTGTGGCTCATGCCGTTCTTCCCGACTCCCAACAGGGACGACGGCTACGACATCACCGACTTCTACAGCGTCGACCCGAGGCTGGGGACGCTGGGCGACTTCGTGGAGTTCATGCGCACCGCCCACGACCGCGGGCTGCGGGTGATCGCGGACCTCGTCGTCAACCACACCTCCGACCAGCACCCCTGGTTCACGGAGGCACGGTCGGGCCGGGACTCGCCGCGCCGCGACTGGTACGTCTGGTCCGACACTCCCGAACCGGACAACCCCGAGCAGATCGTCTTCCCCGACAAGGAGACCAGCATCTGGGAGTACAACGAGGTCTCCGGCCAGTACTACCTGCACAGCTTCTACCGGCACCAGCCGGACCTGAACGTGGGCAACCCCGAGGTCAGGGACGAGATCGCGCGCATCCTGGGGTTCTGGATGGAGCTGGGGCTGTCGGGGTTCCGGGTGGACGCCGTGCCGTTCCTCATCGAGAACGTCAATCCGAAGTTGGCGGAGCCGCACGAGTTCCTGGCGGACCTGCGGGCGTTCATGACGCGGCGCATGGGCGGGTCGATCCTGCTCGGCGAGGTGAACGTCCCGTACGACGACTTAATTGGATATTTCGGTGATGGTCTGGGTGACCAGATCACCATGTGCTTCGACTTCATCGGCATGCAGAACGCCTGGTTGTCGATGGCCCGCAGCGACGCCGCCCCGCTCGCCAAGGCCCTCCGCGCGCGGCCCCAGCCGCCCAAGGACTGCCAGTGGGCCATGTTCCTGCGCAACCACGACGAGCTGACCCTCGACAAGCTGACGGAGAGCGAGCGGGAGGAGATCTTCCAGGCGTTCGGGCCGAGCAAGGACATGCAGATCTTCGGCCGCGGGCTGCGCCGCCGCCTGCCGACCATGTTCGGCGGCGACCTGCGGCGCATCAAGATGGCCTACAGCCTGCTGTTCTCCCTGCCCGGCACGCCCGTGATCTTCTACGGCGAGGAGATCGGGATGGGGGAGAACCTGGAGGAGGAGGGCCGGATGGCGGTCCGCGTCCCGATGCAGTGGTCGGACGACGGCGGTTTCACCCGGGCCGACCCTGTCCGCGAGATCCCGGAGGGCTCCTTCGCCCCCGATCGGGTCAACGTGGCCGACCAGAAGCGGGACACGGACTCGCTGCTGCGCTGGTTCCAGCTGCTGATCGAGCGTTACCGGGAGTGCCCCGAGCTGGCATGGGGAGACTGCACGGTGCTGGACACGGGCCATCCGGCGGTCTTCGCGCACCGCTGCGACGCCGACGGGGCGACGGTGGTGGTCGTGCACAACCTCTGCGACACGGCGCAGGACGTGCAGCTGCGGCTGGCCGGGCTCGACCGGTGCCTGCTCACCGACCTGCTGGTGGACGGGGCGCTGGAGGTGTCGGGCGAGGGCGTCGTACGCGTGCCGCTGGACCCGCACGGCTGCCGCTGGCTGCGCGCCTCGCCTCCGGAGCTGGCCCCGGAGGACGCCTCGGTCAAGGCGCGGTGACCGGCCAGGCGGACATGGCGAGGGTGGCGACGGCCCACCTCGGCCGACTCGGGGCCGCAGTTCGCCGCCGCGGTGATGATCAGGCAGCCCGGAGCTGGTCAGGCGGCTGGTGCTGATCGCGGGCTGGGCGACCTGCTGCCGAAGATCACCGCGCCCACCCTGGTCATCGGCAACCCCCGGGACTACCTGGTCCCGGTCGAGCGAGCCCGCGCGCTGCCCGGCGGCGAGTACGCCGAGCTGGACAGCGGCCACGTGGTCGTGCACGAGCGCCCGGCCGAGCTATGGCGCTGATTAGGGCATTCGTAACCAACGAGTAATTTGTCCTGATTACTCTCCAGCATCATGCAGACCAAGAAGCTCGCCCTCACCGGGGCCGCCGCGCTGTGCGTGCTGGCCCTGGCGGCGCCCCCCGCGCAGGCCGACCGGCCGGCCAAGACGGTCACGGTCACCGTGATGGGCACGTCCGACCTCCACAGCAACGCCCTGAACTGGGACTACTTCAAGGACGCCGGCTACTCCGACAGCCAGGGCAACAGCGTCGGTCTGGCGAAGGTTTCCTCGCTGGTCAACCGGATCAGGGCCGAGCGCGGAGCGGATCACACGCTGCTGTTCGACTCGGGTGACACCATCCAGGGCACCCCGCTGGCGTACTACTACGCCAAGGTCGAGCCGGTGAACGAGACCGGGCAGATCCACCCGATGGCCAAGGCCATGAACGCCATCGGGTACGACGCCGTGACGCTGGGCAACCACGAGTTCAACTACGGTCTGCCGCTGCTGGCCACGTGGGTCGACCAGATGAAGGCCCCCGTGCTCGGCGCGAACGCGGTCCACGAGAAGTCGGGGCGGCCCGCGTACAAGCCGTTCGTGATCAAGACCATGAAGGTCAAGGGCGAGCAGCCGATCAGGGTGGGCGTGCTCGGCCTGACCAACCCGGGCGTGGCCATCTGGGACAAGGCGAACGTCGAGGGCAGGCTGCGCTTCACCGACCTGGTCGAGTCGGCGAAGAAGTGGGTGCCGGTCATCCGCGGCCTCGGCGCGGACGTGGTCGTCGTGACCGCGCACGCGGGCGACAACGGCATGTCCTCCTATGGTGGCGACCTGCCGGTCGAGAACGCCTCCGCGATGGTGGCCGAGCAGGTGCCGGGCATCGACGCGGTGCTGTTCGGGCACGCGCACAACGAGGTCGCCCAGAAGTTCGTGACGAACAAGGCGACCGGGCAGCAGGTGCTGCTGACCGAGCCGGGCAAGTGGGGCCAGCGCCTGTCGGTCCTGGACTTCCAGCTCGCCAAGCAGCGCGGCAAGTGGGTCGTCACCGGCAAGTCCTCGACCACGCTCAACACCAACACGGTCCAGGAGGACCCGAAGATCGTCGAGCTGCTGAAGCCGCAGCACGACACCACGGTCGGCTACGTCAACAAGGTCGTGGCCAAGTCGGCGCAGCAGCTGTCGGCGGCCGAGTCGCCGTACAAGGACACGCCGATCCTCGACTACATCCAGCACGTGCAGGAGGAGACGGTCAAGCAGGCGCTGCCGGACAACACGCTACCGGTGCTGTCGATCGCGGCGCCGTTCAGCCGCAGCGCCGTCTTCCCCGCCGGCGACATCCGGGTCAGGGACGTGGCCGGCCTGTACGTCTACGACAACACGCTGCAGGCGGTCAAGCTGACCGGCGCGCAGATCAAGGACTACCTGGAGTACTCCGCCAAGTACTTCAACCAGCTCGCCCCCGGCGCCCCCGTCGACGTCACCAAGCTGACGAACGCGAACAACACCCCCGACTACAACTACGACCAGCTCTCCGGGGTGTCGTACGACATCGACGTGGCCAAGCCGGCCGGCCAGCGCATCGCCAACCTGACCTACGAGGGCGCGCCGATCCCGGCCGGCAAGGAGTTCCTGGTCGCGATCAACAACTACCGTCAGTCGGGCGGCGGCGGCTTCCCGCACGTCACCAGCGCTCCCGTCGTCTACAACGCGCAGGTGGAGATCAGGCAGGCGCTGATCGAGTACGCCACCGCCCAGGGCACCATCGACCCGTCGGACTTCGCGGTGCCCAACTGGAAGCTGACCCGCGACGGGGTCCCGCTCTTCTAGTCAGAGGTAGGAGGGCCCGGTCACCCGGTGCCTGAACGTCCACCACACCCAGGCCTGGGACGCCACCAGCAGCGGGGTCACGGCCAGGACGATCGGCACCAGCACCGGTCCCGACGTGCCGGGCTCCAGCGGCAGCCGGAGCCCGGCCAGCACCCCGACGACCACCATCGCCGCCGAGGTCAGCGCGTACGTGCGGACCTCGCCGGCCCCTCCCGACAGCACGGCCGCCCGCTCGCGCAACGTCCCCCGCAGCCGCAGCGCCGCGAACGCCAGCCCGTGCGTGAGGAACAGCGCCGCCAGCACCAGCGCGGGCAGCACCGCCACCGGCCCCTCGATCCCGAGCAGGACGCGGGCCAGCAGCAGGCCCCAGCTCAGCGCCAGCCCCCAGCTCCCGGCCACGATCGCGCCGTCCCAGAACGCCTGCCAGCGCGCCCCGGGCACGCGCCCGCGCAGCCACAGGCCCATGTCGCGGATCACCCACGCCAGCAGCAGCGTCACGACCACGGTGTGGTTGCCGTGCAGCAGCTCGCCCTCCAGCTGGGGGAACAGCCCCGCGAGCACGCCCGCCGTGGCCACCAGCCAGACCTCGTTGCCCAGGAAGAACGGTGCGATCGCGGCGATCGCCTCGCGCCGCTCGCCCGCCGACCGCCCCAGGTACGGCAGCGCCATGCCCACCCCGATGTCGGCCCCGGCCAGCACCAGGTAGCCGAGCGCGAAGAAGGCCAGAATCAGGATCTCCATGTTCGGCTCCACTCAGAAGGAAGGGACGGGGACGGGGGCGTCGATCGGGCGGTCGCCCAGCGCCACCTCGGCGGGACCGCGCCGGGCGGCCCTGGCCAGCAGCCAGTAGTTGATCACGATCAGCACCGCGAACACGGTGGCGAAGGCGAACAACGAGAAGCGCACCTGAGCCCCGGTCATCGGTGACATGGCCTCGGACGTCCGCAGCAGCCCGTACACGGCCCACGGCTGGCGCCCCATCTCGCGGAAGATCCAGCCGGACAACATGGTCACGAAGGGCACCGGGATCATCAGCGTCAGCAGCCAGTGCCACAGCCGGAACCCGCGCACCACCGGCCGGAAGAGCATGAGCAGGCAGCTCAGCCCGGCCACGAACATCATCAGCGCGAACAACGTCATCATCGTGATGCCGCTGGTCTGCACCCACGCCACGGGCGGCAGGTAGTCGCCGGGCCCGTGCCTGGCCACCATCTCGGCCTGGGCGGCGGCCAGCCGGCCGGCGTCGTTCACCCACGCCGCGACCTTGGTGGGCTGCATGGTCTCGAACCCGAGCCCGCCGAACGCCGCGGTGAAGAACGTGGCCGGCAGCGCCACCCCCATCCCGATCCGCAGCGACTTGCGGAAGACGTCCTGCTCGGCGGTGCGCCTGCGCAGGTGGTACGCGCTCACCCCGGCCAGGAAGAACCCGCCCACGATCAGCGCGCCGCCCAGCACGTGCCAGAACGCCACCTGCGCCGCCGGGTCGGCCACCATCGCCCCGAAGTCCACCAGCCGCAGCCGGCCGCCGTCGGGCACGTGACCGACCGGGTTCTGCAGGAAGCCGTTGGAGACCATGATCCAGAACGCCGACGCGTACGCGGTCAGCGCCACCACCCAGATCGCCGCCAGGTGCGCCCACCGGTTCAGCTTGTTCCAGCCGAAGATCCACAAGCCCAGGAACGTGGACTCGACGAAGAACGCCACCAGCGTCTCGATCGCCAGTGCCGAGCCGAACACGTCGCCCGCGTACTCCGTCAGCCCGCTCCACGACAGCCCGAGCTGGAACTCCATCACGAGCCCGGTGACGATGCCCATCGCGTAGTTGATGATGTAGAGCTGGCCCCAGAACCGCGTCATCCGCAGGTGCACGGGATCGCCGCCGAAGGTGGCCCGGGTCTGGATGATGGCCACCAGCGTCGCCAGGCCGAGCGTCAGCGCCACGAACAGGAAGTGCGCGCCCGCGGTGAGCGCGAACTGCAGGCGGGCGAGGTCCACGGTTTCCATGCCCCCGAGCTTCCGGGCACGGCACCGCCCGCCGCGTCATGCCGGGGCGTTCACCTGGCGTACATCCCGGGTCGCATGGGCCGCCCCGGCGTACCACTCAGGGTGTAAGCCAGCCCGGAGTGATGACGCCGGCCTCGTACGCGATGACGACGAGCTGGGCCCTGTCGCGGACGGACAACTTGGTCATGATGCGGCTGACGTGCGTCTTCGCCGTGGCAGGGCTGAGCACGAGCCGGGCCGCGATCTCGTCGTTGGACAGCCCGGCGGCCACCAGCGTCATGACCTCGCGCTCGCGCTCGGTGAGCGCGTTGAGCTCGGGGCCCGGCTCCGGGCGCTTGACCCGGCCGGCGAACTCGGCGATCAGCCGCCGGGTGACCGACGGGGCGATGAGCGCGTCGCCCCTGGCCACGACCCGGACCGCGTGGATCAGCTCGGCCGGCTCGGTGTCCTTGACCAGGAAGCCGCCGGCGCCGGCCCGCAGCGCGCCGTAGACGTAGTCGTCCAGGTCGAACGTGGTCAGGATGATCACCTTGACGCCGTCGAGCGCCGGGTCGCCGGCGATGCGGCGGGTGGCCTCCAGGCCGTCGAGCTCGGGCATGCGGATGTCCATGAGGACCACGTCGGGCCGGTGCTCGCGCGCCTTGGAGATCGCCTCCGCGCCGTTGGCGGCCTCGGCCACCACCTCGATGTCGTCCTCGTCGCTGAGTATGGACCGGAACCCGGCGCGTACCAGGGTCTGGTCGTCGGCGAGCACTACGCGGATCATCGAGCCCCGTTCGTCGGCTGGGTGAGTGGCAGGCGGGCGGCGACGTGGAAGCCGCCCTCGGGGCGCGGGCCCGCCTCCAGGGTGCCGCCGAGCGCGGTGGCGCGCTCGCGCATGCCCTGCAGGCCGAAGCCGCTGCCCCCGTCGAAGGCGGCGCCCGGTCCGTCGTCCTCCACGCGGATGACGATGCTCCCGGACGCGTTGGTGATCGTCAACGTGGCCCTGTCGGTGCCGGAATGGCGGGAGACGTTCGTCAGCGCCTCCCGGACGATGCGGGCGCCGGCCAGGTCTACCTCGGTCGGCAGCGCGTCGAGCGGCCCCGACAGCTGCGTGCGGACGTTCAGCCCCGACGCCGCGACCAGCGCCTCCACCCGCGCCAGGCTGCCGGCGGGCGCGGTCGGCGCGTCCTCGTCCACCTGGCGCAGCACCCCCAGCGTGGTCCGCAGCTCGCGCAGCGTCTCCTTGCTGGTCTCCTTGATCGTCCGCAGCGCCGCCTCGGCCTCCTCGGGCCGCTTCTTCAACCCGTGCAGCGCCGCTGCCGCCTGTACGTTGATCATGGAGATGTTGTGCCCGAGCACGTCGTGCAGTTCCCTGGCGATCCGCAGCCGCTCCTCGCCGGCCCGCCGCCTGGCCTCCTCCTCCTTGCTGCGCAGGGCGTCCAGCGCGTGCTGCCGGGCCTCCATGAGGTACGCGCGGCGGTTGCGGGTGACACCGCCGAACGCGATGGCGGCCACCACCCACCCGGCGATCATCATGAACAGGCTGTCGTCCACGTGCCTGACCCCGCCGGTCTCGCCCACCCCCATGGCCAGCAGCGACAGCGCCCCCGTGGCGATGGCGGGCGCGAGGTGGCCCAGGTCGGCGGCGGTGTAGAGGGCGACGAAGATGAGCACGATCATCGGCCCGTCGACTCCGGCCCACGGATAGTAGGCCGCCACCGACACCGCGACGACGATCAGCACCGCGACGGGATAGCGCCGCCGCGCCAGCAGCGCGCCGCAGGCGATCAGCGGCAGCAGGACGTCCAGCGCGTTCAGCCGGCCGGGGGCGCGCAGGACGTGGGTGAGCGCGGTGCCGGCCAGCACGGCGACGATCGTCACGAGTGACACGATCGTGCTGGTGGAGGGCCTGCTCATGGCTCCCATTCTGCATGCCGGCCCGGGTGGCGGGGTGATCGGCCGGGCGCATCTGGGTAGAGCCCGTGGATGAGCACTAAGGACGAACTCCGGCGGGTCGAAGAGGACCTGGTCCGGTTGCGGGCCGAGAACCAGGAAGTGCGCGACCAGATCCGCGACATGGGCGCGACCGATCAGGTCGAGATCTCAGCGGTGATCAGCCAGGCGGACGAGCAGGTGGAGCTGATCGCCCAGCTCGAACGCCGCCGCGACGGGCTGATCAAGCGGCTGGAAGAGGAGGGCGCCCAGTGACGGGCGCCCTTCGGATTCAACGGCGCGGGGCGGCGCCTCAGCGGCGCAGGGGGGCGCCGACGTCGTGCAGGTGGCTCAATGCCTGCCCGTACGACTCGACCAGGCCCGTCTGCAGGTAGTCGACGCCGATCTCCGCGCAGTAGCGCTCGACGATCGGCTGCGCCTTGCGCAGGTTCGGGGCCGGCATGTTGGGGAACAGGTGGTGCTCGATCTGGTAGTTGAGCTGGCCGAGCGCCACGTCGGTGAACAGGTTTCCGCGTACGTTGCGCGAGGTCAGCACCTGCTTGCGGAGGAAGTCCAGCTTGTCCTCCTTGGTCAGCACGGGCATGCCCTTGTGGTTCGGCGCGAACGTGCAGCCGAGGTAGAGCCCGAACAGACCCTGGTGGATGACCAGGAACAGCAGCGCCTTGCCGACCGGCAGCATGGTGAAGACCAGGCCGAAGTAGAGGGCGAAGTGCACCACGAGCAGCGTCAGCTCCACGCCGCGCCGCTTGGTCGTGGGTGCGAGGAGCGCCTTGAAGCTGGCTATGTGGAGGTGCCAGGCCTCGAGGGTGAGCAGCGGAAAGAACCAGTAAGCCTGATATTTCGCGATAAACCGTGGCAAGCCTGCGCTTTTGATGGCCTGGTCCTGGGACCAGACGATCACGGCGGGGGACACGTCGGGGTCGTGGTCCTCGTGGTTCGGATTGGCGTGGTGGCGGTTGTGCTTGGTGGTCCACCAGCCCCAGCCGAGCCCGACGCCGAGGTTGCCGATGATCAGACCCGCGATGTCGCTCGGCGAGCGGGTCCTGAACACCTGCCGGTGCCCCAGGTCGTGGGCGAGGAAGCCGAGCTGGGTGAAGACCACTGCCATCAGGGCCGCGACGAGAAGCTGAAGCCACGAATCGCCCACCCAGGCGAACAACGCCCAGCAACCCAGGTAGACGATGGCGGCGATGCTCATCCGGATGGCGTAATAAACGGGACGCCGGTCGAGGAGACCGGCGTCAGAGATGCGATGGGCTAGTCGGGCGAAGTCACTGCCTCGAGTGTCGATCGTGCCGGGACTGGCCACAGGTCTCCTTACCTCGCGGTGCAAGTTGCCCTAACCTTGGCGCATCCATGGCAAAACCGGAAGCACGTAGTCAGGGGGAGTGAATTCACCGGCCCACGCTTGATCCCGGGGGCCGCGACGTCGTGGTCGCGACCTGGGTGTCAGGGGGAGGCCATGCGCTTGACAGGCGGTCTGGGATCCTCCGCCCTAGCGTGGCGTGTGCTCAGCGTATACCCCACAGGGTCATGCAACGTCGCGCCTCGCCTCAGCGCCGCCCGGTAACCGTCGGCTCCCAGGGCCCGCGCGCACCTGGCGGCCAGCTGGCGGGCCCCGCCGATCTCGCTCCCCGCCACCCGCAACGGTCCCAGAATCCCGACCGCATCCACCCTCCACGACTGCGCGCCGAGTCCACAGTACGCACCCCGGCCGCCGTCCCCGGCCGCCGGGTGGCGACCGGGATCAGCAGCCGAGCCGCTCCCTCAGCAGCTCGACGGGCAGATGCGGCACCGTGGCCTCGCTGATCTCCGGCAGCCCCACGACCAGCTCCCCCTCTAAGATCCGCAATCCCTCCACCGCGCAGTAGCCCCTCATGTGCCGCGGCCCGCCGTTGTAGTAGCCCCCCGAGCCGTAGTCGATCCGTACGCTCTCCAGCGCCGGCCGCGCGCTGGCCAGGCACGCCCCCATCGGCAGCCCCAGCTCCGTCGGCGAGGTGCACGTGTGGGCGTTGCCCGCCACGACGAGCGCGGGCTCGACGTGCGCGGCCAGCACCTGCTCGGCCATCGAGGCGTCCCGCTGCGACCAGTCCCCGGTGAACGCCCCTCCGTCGAACAGCGTGACCGAGAGCCCCGGCACCGCCTTGAGCACCGCGAAGTGCCCCGCCGTGACGCGCCCGTCGCCGAGCCACCACAGCGGATGGTCGAGCCCCGTTCCATCGGCCAGGTAGACGTCGAGCTGCGGTTTCAGGGTCCCGGGCCATTCGAGGGCCAGATGGGTCAGCCCGAGGAGCCTCATGAGCCCGAGGATGACCAGCGGATTCTCCCTGACCCCGTGGACCTCGCCGAGCAGCAGCAGCCCGGACTCCTCGATCGAGCGCCTGGCCCGGTCGACGGCGGCCCGCTCGGCCGGCAGCTCGTAGTCGTCCGTACGGAACTCGGCGACGGCCTGGAGCAGACCGTCCAGTGTGTCGACGCCTGGCATGCCTCCACCCTGTTCGCCCCGGTCGTCGCACGCAAGCGCCGGGAGCCGGAGCACCTGCGCGCCCGTCAGGAGACGGGCGAGCTCCCGGCCGACGTTCCCGCTCCGTAAGATCCGCGCGGGCCGGGCGGGTGTTGGATCGGCGGCATGCGCGTCTTGCTCACCGGCTCGGCAGGTTTCATCGGCAGCCACATCGCGGAGGCCCTCGACGGCGGCGCGATCACCCCGGGCCGCCGCGATGGCGAGGTGGTCACCCCCGGCCCCGGCGGCTGTGAGGTGATCACCGCCGACCTCCGGGACGGCGTGGACATCCGCGACCCCGACGCCCTGGACCATCTCCTGCCCGGCGTCGACGCCGTGATCCACCAGGCCGCCAAGGTCGGCCTCGGCGTGAACGTGGCCGACCTGCCCGACTACGCCTCCGTCAACGCGTACGGCACCGCGACCCTCCTCGCCGCAATGGCCCGGCACGGCGTCGGCCGGCTGGTCCTGGCCTCGTCCATGGTCGTGTACGGCGAGGGTGCCTACGACTGCGCGCGCCACGGCCGCGTCCGCCCGGGCCCCAGACGGGCCGGCGATCTGGCGCGCGGCGTCTTCGACCCCCGCTGCCCGCGCTGCGACGACGTCCTGACCCCGACGGTCGTCCGGGAGGAGGCGCCCCCGGACCCCCGCAACGCCTACGCCACCACGAAGCTGGCCCAGGAACACCTGGCCGCCAACTGGGCCCGCGAGACCTCCGGCACCGTCGTGGCCCTGCGCTACCACAACGTCTACGGCCCCCGGATGCCCCGGGACACGCCCTATGCCGGGGTGGCCTCGATCTTCCTGTCGGCCCTGCTGGCGGGCCGGGCACCCCGGGTGTTCGAGGACGGGGGGCAGCGTCGGGACTTCGTCCACGTACGGGATGTGGCCCGCGCCAACGTCCTGGCGCTCGGGGCGGGGGCGGCCGGGGAGCTGGCGGCGTACAACATCGCCAGCGGCACCGCGCACACGGTGGGGGAGCTGGCGGCGGCCCTGGCGGCGCAGACGGGCGGCCCGGCCCCGGTCACGACGGGCGAGTACCGCCTCGGGGACGTCCGCCACATCGTCGCCTCCCCGGCCCGAGCGGCCGCCGAGCTGGGCTTCACGGCGCGGATCACCTTCACGGACGGCATCAAGGAGTTCGCCGGCGCCGCACCGGACCCGGGCGCGACAGGATCGTGACGTGGAGCCGGGCCGCCGGGCCATACGGCTCTGCCCCGGGCGCGAGCATGCCGTCGACGAGGGAGCAGGGGCATGAGCGAGCAGTCAGGTCGGCGCGAGCTGTGCGGACCCAGGACGGCCGGGCCGGGCGTGATGTCATCGGTCCGTAAGGGTTGGGCGGGGGTGGGCGTTCTAGCGTCGGGGGCGTGATCGATGTCGTGTTGCCCTGCCTCGACGAGGCCGAGGCGCTGCCCTGGGTGCTGGAGCGGATGCCGCCCGGCTACCGCCCCATCGTGGTCGACAACGGCTCCACCGACGGGTCCGACCTGGTGGCCGCCGAGCTGGGAGCGGTCGTCGTGCACGAGCCGCGGCGCGGGTTCGGGGCCGCCTGCCATGCCGGGCTCCTGGCCGCCTCCAGCGAGATCGTCTGCTTCATGGACGCCGACGCCTCCCTCGACCCCGCCGAGCTGCCCCTCGTCACCGGACCGGTGGCCGCGGGCCGGTCGGATCTGGTGCTCGGGCGGCGGGTGCCGGCGCGACGGGGGGCCTGGCCGGTGCACGCGCGGCTCGGCAACGCCGTTCTGGCCCGCCGCCTGCGGCGTACGGCGGGGGTGCCGGTGCGGGACCTGGGGCCGATGCGGGCCTGCCGCCGCGTCCCGCTGCTGGGCCTGGAGCTGGCCGACCGGCGGTTCGGCTATCCGCTGGAGATGGTGCTGCGGGCCGCCGCGGCCGGCTGGCGGGTGGGCGAGGCCGACGTACGCTACCTGCCCAGGGCCGGGCGCTCCAAGGTGACGGGCACCGTACGGGGGACGTTGCGCGCCATCGGCGACATGCGGGCTGTCATGGCCGCCCACCGTCAGGGGCAGCGGACCACCATCCCGGCGTAGGACAGGTTGCCCCCGAAGCCGAACAGCAGCATCGGCGCCCCCTTGGCCACCTCGTCCCGCTGCAGCAGCTTCGACAGCGCCAGCGGCACGCTCGCGGCCGAGGTGTTCCCCGACTCGACCACGTCCTTGGCGACGATCGCGTTGACCGCGCCGAGCTTCCTGGCGACGGGCTCGATGATGCGCAGGTTCGCCTGGTGCAGGACCACCGCCGCCAGGTCCTCCGGGCGTACGCCGCCGCGCTCGCACGCCCGGCGGGCGATGTCCGGGAGCCGGGTGGTGGCCCAGCGGTACACGGTCTGGCCGTCCTGGGCGAAGCGGGTGGGGGTGCCCTCGATCCGTACGGCGGTGCCCAGCTCCGGCGCCGAGCCCCACACGACGGGCCCGATCTCCGCCTCGGGAGCGGCGCTCACCACGACCGCGCCGGCCCCGTCGCCCGTCAGCACGCACGTGGTCCGGTCGGTCCAGTCGGTCACCGCGGTCATCTTGTCCGCGCCCACGACCAGGGCGTTCGTGGCCGCTCCCGCGCGGATGGCGTGGTCGGCCTGGGCCAGGGCGTGGGTGAAGCCGGAGCACGAGGCCCCGAGGTCCATCAGGGCGGCGTCGGGCACGCCGAGCCGGGCCGCGACGCGGGAGGCGACGTTGGGGGCGTGCTCGGTCTGCGTACAGGTGGCGACCAGGACGAGGTCGATGTCGGACGCGTCCAGGCCGCTTGCGGCCAGCGCCTTGGCGGCGGCCTGCGCGGCCAGGTCCGTGACGCTCTCGCCGTCGCCCGCCACATGCCTGGTACGGATGCCGACCCGCTTGCTGATCCACTCGTCGCTGGTGTCCACGATTGCCGCCAAATCATCATTTGTCAGAACTTTGGCGGGTTGATAGTGGCCTGTGGCGACAAGTCGTGATCCGTTCATGCGGCGGACTATAGCAAGCGAACGTTCGGACGCTAAACTGGCCGGTATGAGCCCGCCCACGCCCGCCGGGGCATCCGCATGAGCCCGCGCCGGTCCGTCGCCGAGGCGCTCGGCACGCGTGCGTCCATCCTCGACCGCTCGGTCGCCATCGCCTCCATGGAGGGGCTCGAAGGGCTGACCATCGGCCGGCTCGCCATCGAGCTGAGCATGAGCAAGTCGGGCGTCCTCGGGCACTTCGGCACCAAGGAGGCCCTCCAGCTCGCCGTCCTGGACCGGGCCGGGGAGATCTTCCGCGCCGAGGTCTGGGAGCCCGCCCTGCCCGCCGCGCCCGGCCTGGCCCGGCTGCGGGTGCTCTGCGAGGCGTGGATCTCCTACCTGGAACGGCGGGTCTTCCCGGGCGGCTGCTTCTTCGTGGCGGCGGCACACGAGTTCGACGGCCGGCCCGGTGCGGTCCGGGACGCCGTGGAGTCACGGTTCGGTGTGTGGCGGGCCCGGCTGGCCAAGGAGGCCCGCCGGGCCGTGGACGCGGGCGAGCTGCCCGCGGGGACCGATCCGGGGCGGCTGGTCTTCGAGCTCATGGGGATGGCCATGGCGCTCAACCACACCATCCAGCTCCACGGTGACCCGCACGCCGCCACGTACGCCCGCGAGGCCGTGAACGCCCGCCTCACCCCGCCTTCCGCCTGACCCGAGTTCCCGGCGGAGGCGCCCCGAGGGTCAGTCCGCCGACAGGCGGTCGAACAGAGCCAGAGCGGCCTGCCTGACCTCCTCCGGTGAGAGCCCGTCCAAGGTTTTCCTGGCGTCGGTGATGTCGCGGGTGGTGGCCAGCGTGATCGCCACGGACGAGGCCGCGGCACGGTCGATCGATCCCGTCGGGGCGGCGTCGGCCAGTTCCTGGGCGCTCGCGGCGAGGTCGAGGTTGTCTCTCAACGGATCTCCTCGGGTGAAGACGGTTCGGCCCATTGCATCACTTGGCATCGTGCCGCATCCACCATTCGGTGAATTCCCGGCAGCGCCCGTCGGGCTCGAACCGGATCACCCAGAGGTTGCTGTACGTTTTGTCCGGATATGTCGTGACTCCTTGGATGACGCTGACGTCGTCCGTCACGGACACCGGATGCCACTCGAATGTGGCCTCACCTGGTTTGTCCTGCCGCCCCAGCCACTGCGAGACGATGTCGTCACGACCCTGCCACGGCGAGCTGTACGGCTCGGTGTAGTAGACCGCGTTCTCGGTGAACAGGGCGGCGATGTCGTCGGGATCGTTGGAGTTCCATGCGCGCACGTACCCCTCGATCCACGGGTGCGGCTCGACCATCGGGCTATCCTCTCAGCGGGTCATGTCCCACGGTCATGAGCTCCCGCCGCGACTCGTCGTCCGTCCGGTCGCCCATGGTCTCGACGAGGTCCACGACCTGGCGCATCACCTCGATGTCCACCTTGGTGAGGTCGCCCTTCCGCTTGCTCAGGACGTGCAGCACGCCCCGCCCCAGCTCGTCGATCCCCATGTCCGGGTCGGGCGGGAAGCCCTCCTCGTCGGAGGCCTCGGCGAGCAGGTAGGACCGCAGTTCCTCGGAGTTCATGTTGACCATCCGGTGGAACTCGTTCCACAGCACGTCGGTGTCAAAACCCTCAGTCATAACGCCCGCCTACCCGCCACGCCCCGCGTTACGCACCCGTGCCACCTACCCCACGCCGTCGGCGAGCTTGGCGACGGTGTCGGTGACGCGCCGCGCCCGGGTCTCCGGCTTCTTGGCGCCCTCGATCTGCAGGACGTAGCGCATCTTGCGCGAGTAGGACAGGCTCTCGAAGAACGTCCTGGCCTCGGGCGCCTGGTCGAGCGCCGCGGCCAGGTCGTCGGGCACGCGCGCCTCGCGGGGCGCGGTGTCCAGCGCGACCTCCACCTCGACCTCGTCGCCCGCGGCCACGCCGGCGCCCTGCCGGTTCTCGGCGCTGAGCGGCAGCATGAAGCGGCCGCCCATCGGGGCCACGGTGCTGCGGTAGGTGTGGGCGTTGATCGTGACGGTCACGGCGGGCCGCTTCCCGCTCCCGAGCCCCTTGACGACCTCGGCGGGGACCTCGAAACCCGTGGCGGTCTTGCTGCCCAGCTCGATCGTGCTGCGGAATCTCATCGGAAGAACCCCTCCAGTGCGGGCGCCGGACTCGACGGAGATGACCCGGCTGTGTCGAGGGTAGCCGCCGACAAAAAAAGTGGTCAATCCAGCACCTGGCGCCCAGGTCACGATTTGCCGGATTTCGGGTCTCGTTTAGGTATGGGGGTACTCAAGCCCGGCCGCCCGCACTCGGACAGTCTGGAGCCGTCTCAGCGCGGGGGACGCCGGGACGGCTCCGAGAGCCTGCCGCGGAGGAGGGGACGGCACGTGCCGCGGGCCGGGGAACGGGTGGTCTGCCAGCCACCCGGAGGCCCCGCGCCCGCGGCACGCGCCGGGGAGCTCCCGGAGGCGGGAACCGGGGGAGGCGAAGGTCTACGTGCCGGAGTGGGCGGGCCCGGTGCTGCCGCGCGGCGTGAGGACGGCCGCCTGGTCCTCGTAGGGAGGCACGCTCTCGCCCGAGATCAGGGCGAGCAGGCGCTGCGCGGCGTGCGCGCCGTAGGCCGGGATGTCGCGGGTGAGCGCGGTCAGCGGCGGGCGTACGACCTGGGCCAGCGGCGAGTCGTCCCACGCCACGACGGACAGGTCACGCGGCACCTCCACCCGCATCTCCTGGGCCACCGACAGGCCCGCCACCGCCATGATGTCGTTGTCGTAGATGATGGCCGTGGGCCGGTCGGGCGAGCTGAGCAGCCGCCTGGTGGCCCGGGCGCCCTCCTCGCCGGTGTAGTCGGTGTGCACGATGACGTGCTCGGCCACGCCCTCGCACGCCCGGAGGAACGCCTGGTCGCGGACGGTGGTGTGGACCAGCCGGGGCAGCCCGGCCACCCGCGCGATGCGGCGGTGACCCAGCGCCACGAGATAGCCGACGGTTTCGCGCACGGCCTCGCCGTCGTCGGACCAGACGGCCGACAGCGAGCCCGACTCGGAGGGGTGCCCGATGACGACGACCGGCATGCCGAGCCGCTCCAGCTCGCTCACCCGGGAGTCCGCATAGTGCAGGTCCACGAGGAACACGCCGTCGATGCGGCTCTCGCCCCACCAGTGCCGGTAGACCTCGCTCTCCTGCTCGTGGCTGGCGACGACCTGGAGCAGCAGGGCGTAGGAGCGGTCGGCGAGCACGCCCTCGATGCCGCTGATCAGCTCCATGAAGAACGGCTCGACGCCCAGGATGCGCGCGGGGCGGCACAGCGCGAGGCCGACGCAGTTGGCCCGGGCGCCGTTGAGGGCCCGCGCCGCGCTGTTGGGCCGCCAGCCGATCTCGTCGGCGATGGCGACGATCCTGGCCCGCGTCGCCTCCGACACTCCCGGTTGCCCGTTGAGCGCGTAGGAGACCGCCACCTTGGACACTCCCGCACGGGTGGCGATGTCGGCGATCGTCGGTCGTCTCACGGGTAGATATTAACCGCTTAAGCCGCGTGCCAGGGCTTCGAGTCCTGCGTCTCCTTGGCGGCCCCGGCCACGCGCAGCGCGTACGTGGCCCGCTCCGCCCCCTCCACCGGCCCCAGGTAGGTGTGCCCGGTCAGGTGGCACCACGCGGGCAGGTCCACGGGTGCGGCGGGATCCGAGGCGATCAGATGGATCACGGCGCCCGGGCCGGCCGCGCGCACGTGCGCGCGCAGCTCTATGAGCAGCTGCACGCACAGCTTGTCGCCGCCGTCCACTACGAGATCAGGCATGCGTATAGGAAATCATCCCTTGAGTCCCGTATGCGCCAGGCCCTCCACGAACTGCTTCTGCGCCACCACGAACACCACGAGCACCGGCAGCGCGGTCAGCGAGGCGGCGGCCAGCTGCACGTTCCACATCGGCCCGCCGTAGGCGTCCACGAACTGCGTGAGCGCCTGCGGCAGCGTGAACCGCTCGGGCGTGGTGAGGAACACGATCGGCTCCAGGTAGAGGTTCCAGCTGTGCAGGAACGTGAAGATGGCCACCGCGCCCACGGCGGGCCTGGCCAGCGGCAGCCCGATCCGCCAGAACGTGGCGAACCGCCCCAGCCCGTCCACCGCCGCGGCCTCGTCCAGCTCCTTGGGCAGCGCGAGGAAGAACTGCCGCATGATGAACGTGGCCAGCACGCTCGGCGCGCCCAGCACCGGGATGAGGATCAGCGGCCAGTGCGTGTCGGTCAGCCCGGCCGAGTGGAAGAGCCGGAAGAGCGGGACGATCGTGACCTCGCTGGGGATCAGCAGGCCGACGAGGATCACCAGGAAGAGCGCGTTCGAGCCGCGGAAGCGGATGCGCGCGAACGCCCACCCCGCGAGCGCCGACACCGCGAGCGTGCCCAGGGTGACGACGGCGGCGATGTAGAGGCTGTTCCAGTACTGCTGCGCGAACGGCTGAAGCTCGAACACCTGCCGGTAGGCGTCCAGCCGGGGGTTCCCAGGCAGGAGCGACGGCGGGAAGGCGAAGATCTCGCTCACCGGCTTCAGCGAGGAGGTGACCATCCACCAGGTCGGGAAGACGAACGGCACGCACAACACGCAGAGCACGCCGTACAGGAGCGTCTTACGTCTCAAGGAACACCCACCTCCTGCGCATCCGCCACTGCAGCACGGTGAGGGCGAGCACGATCACGAAGAGCAGCACCGACAGCGTGGCGCCGTAGCCGAAGTGGTGGAACTGGAAGGCCTGCTGGTAGAGGTAGTAGACCAGCACGGTGGTCGAGGTGCCGGGCCCGCCCTGGGTGAGCACCGCGATCTGGGCGAACACCTGCAGCGAGCCGGCCACCGTGATGATCGAGGTGAGCAGCACGGTCGGGCTGATCATCGGCAGCGTGATCCGGGCGAACCTGGTCCACGCCCCAGCCCCGTCGATCCTGGCCGCCTCGTACAGCTCCTTGGGCACGCCCTGCAGCGCGGCGAGGAACAGCACCATGTTGAGCCCGACGTTCTTGAACACCTGCACGCAGATCACCGACACCATCGCGCCGGTCCCGGTACGCAGCCAGTTAGGGCCCTCGACGCCCACGCTCTGGAGCAGGGCGTTGACGCCGCCGTTCGACTGCAGCAGGAAGCCCCACACGATCGTCCACGCCACCAGCGAGACCACCACGGGGGAGAAGAACAGCGTCCGGAACACCACCGTGCCGCGCAGCCGCTGGTTGAGCAGCACCGCGAGCAGCATGGCCAGCGACAGGTTGAACACCACCAGGCCGACCGAGAACACGGCGGTCGCGGTCAGGACCTTGGGGACGTTCGGGTCGGCGAGGAGCTGACGGTAGTTGTCGCCGCCGACGAACTCGAAGGTGTCGGCGAGCACGTTCCACTCGTGCAGGCTGTAGTAGACGACCAGGCCCAGCGGCAGGAACACGAACAGCAGGCTGCCGACCAGTTGCGGGGCCACGAACGCGTACCCGATCAGGTGGTCCCGGCGGCCGGCCGTCCACCAGCCGGCCCCGCTCCCGCGGGGCGGGGCCGCGGCGGGGGCGCGCGCGTCGCGCGCCATCACTTGGCCAGCATCGGCTGGATCGCGGTGCACACCCCGGTCAGCGTCTTCGCCACGTCGGCGCCCGGCTGCCAGAGCTGGTCGAGGCCGGCCCGCACGGTCTGGGCCAGCTCGGCCTGCCCGGCGTGGCTGGGCTTGACCCGGCCGTTCGCGATGCCGTCGATGACGACCTGCTGCAGCTGCTCGGGCTTCAGCAGCGGGTTGCTCTTGGCCAGGCTCTCGGCGGTGAGGAGCTGGGTGCGGGGCGGCGGGAAATACTGGCCGAGCTTGGCGGAGTTCTCCGGGTTGGACAGGAAGGACAGGAAGTCGGCGGCCTTGGCGGCGTTCGGGCTCTTCTTGATCACCCCGATGCCGGCCTGGCCGATGACGCTGTAGGCGCCCTTCGGGCCGGTGGGCAGCGGGATCAGGTCCCACTCGAAGGTCGCGTCCTTGAGCAGGGAGGCCCGGGAGATCTGGGTGACCGTCATCGCGGCCTCACCGGCGAAGAAGTCGGCCGTGGTGCCGGGGGCGGGCAGCGCCTTGTCCTCGAAGATGGCCTTGTGCAGGAACGTCATCGCCTCGACCATCTCGGGCTTGGCGAAGCCGCAGGTCCTGCCGTCCTCGCTCCACGCCTCCGCGCCCCAGCCGCCCCAGACGGTGGCCAGGTTGTCCCAGCCCTTGTAGTCGAAGTCGCGCACCACCAGCCCGGCCTTGCCCGTCTTCGCGTTCACGGCGGCGGCCGCCTCGACGGCCTGCTCCCACGTCCAGCCGGCCTTCGGCGCCTTCTGCCCGGCCTCCTTCAGCAGGTCCCGGTTCACGAACACGCCGAAGGGCGAGGTGGAGAACGGGTAGGCGTACAGCTTGCCGTCGCGCTGCCAGAGCTTCGTCGTCGAGGGCGCCAGCTCCTCCGGCTTGACCAGGCTCTCCAGCGGCGCGAGGGCGCCGGAGCCGACGAAGTCGGGCGCGGAGTTCTCCAGGATCCAGGCCAGGTCGGGGGCGTTGCCGCCGACGATCTGCGTGGTGAGCGTGGTGGTGTAGTTCTCGATCGGCAACGTGTCGAACTTGATCGCCGCCACGTCCTTGTGCGTCTTGCGATATTCGTCGGCGATCGAGTTCAGCAGGCTGAGGTGCTCGGCGTTGCCGGTCCAGATCGTCATCCGCAGCGAGGCGGGTCCGGTGGCGGCGGGCTCCGAGCCCGAGCCGCAGGCGGTCAGTACGAGCAGTCCCGCGAGGCCGGTGGCGGCCATGGTGATGCGCATCGGGGCTCCTAAAGGGGGGGATCAGTAACCGGACACGTCCGGCCAGTGGAGTTCGACGCCCTGCTCCTCCAGGCGCTCCTGGAAGGCGGCGAGCAGGGTGGGGTCGTTCCGCACGGCGTGCGGGGCGGCGGACCGGTCGAGGCAGAACGCGGCCAGCGCGCCGGCGGCCTCCCCGATGTTCCATTCGACCGGGTGCAGGCGGTAACAGCCGTTGGTGATGTGGGTGGTGGCCAGGTTCTTGCCCGCGGGCAGCAGGTTGGTCACGCGGCGGGGCAGCAGCGCGCCGAGCGGGATCTCGAACGGGCTGCTCGGCACGTCGAGGTAGTTGTCGCCGCCCGTCGAGGGGTGCAGGTCGATCCGGTACATGCCGATCCCGACCGAGTCGGTGTAGCGCGCGGCGCCCTTGTCGCCGCGCACGGCCATGGACAGGTCGTGCTCGACGATCGTGTACTCGCCCAGGATGCGGCGCGACTCCCGGATGTACGGCGCCTGGGCCAGGCCGTCGGCCGAGCCCGTCACGTCGCCGCGCAGCCGCAGCCCCGGCCAGCCGGTGCCCCCGTCGGGGCGCGGCGCCTCGGTCTGCAGCCAGTAGAGCACCGACCTGGACAGCTCGCGGGCCGCGCGCAGGTGGCCGGCGGCGTCCGGCACGTCGATGACCGGACCCTCCAGGTAGTCGATCATCGGCCAGTTCACCAGCGTGATGTCGCTGGCGTAGGCCCCCGGGACGAACAGGTCCCGCGCGGCGATCCTGCGGAAGGTCCACAGGTTGCCGTCGCCGGGGTTGCGCCGCTGGTCGGCGCGGACCCGCAGCGGGTCGTCGCCGGGGTTGGGGGTGAAGGAGCGCTCGGAGATCTCCAGCGTGCGCGGGTTCGGGCTGCGCCAGCCCAGCATCGGCCCGCCCCAGAACTCCGGCTGGTACGCCCGCCAGAAGTCGTAGCGCTCCGGCCGGTCGATCGTGTGGTCGCCGTCCACGTGGTCGATCGCGAAGCACACGGAGACGGCCTGCATGTTCAGCGGCTGCGCGGTCGCCGGGGCGCTCGGCTCGCCGGTGTCGGACTGGGACTCGAAGCCGGTCACGTACTCGGTGCCGGTGAGCGGCAGCAGCTCGCCCGTCTCGGTGGCGTCCAGGACGTACGGCGCGCTGATCCAGATCGTGTCACCCGGGTCGTCGCGGTGTGCCAGCCGCACCGCCGTCACGCGGTCGCCGTCCACCTCCGCCTCCACCGGCCGGTACGGCTGCAGCACGGTCAGCAGCCCGCCGCCCCGGTAGGGGGCCAGCATGGAGTCGAGCACCGCGACCGCCACCCGGGGTTCGTGGCACAGGGGGCTCACGTGGCCCGCCCCCGGGTTCAGCTCCCGCCAGGCGCGGGCGCCCGCGGTCAGCGGGTAGTGGCGGCGGTAGTAGGCCCGGATGCCATCGCGCAGCGCCCGGTAGCTCGCGGTCACACCGAACCGCTCCACCCAGGTGTGCTCGTCGGGCGGGACAGCCTGGCTGGTGAGCTGGCCGCCGAGCCAGTCGTACTCCTCGGTCAGCACCACCCTCCGGCCCGCCCGCAGGGCAGCGAGCGCCGCGGCCACCCCGCCGAGCCCACCACCCACGATCAGCACGTCTGTGCTCGACTCGCGCAAGTCCGATCCCTTCATGTGCGTGCGGGCGCCAGTGTGGCGCCCTCGGCGTACTCGCAGGGCAGCAGCCGCTGTACGGGCTCGCCGCCCTCGATCAGCTCGGTCAGCTCCTCCACTGCCTGGCGTCCCATCTCCCGCCGGGGGATGCGGAAGCCGGTGAAGTCGATGTCCGTGGGGGCGGGCCGTGTCGGGTCGCCCAGCGTGAGGACCGACAGGTCGCCGGGGACGGAGACGCCGCGCTTGCCCAGCAGGTCGGTCAGGGCGACGCCGTCGGCGTACTCCTCGGCCAGCACCGCCGTCACGCCCGCGGCCAGCACCCGCTCGACCATGTCGGCGGGCTCGCCGGGGGACAGCCGCAGCGGCTCGGGCACCGACTCGGCGAAACCCCGGAAACGGTCGGCGTACGACTCGGGGCTCGAGCCGTGGCCCAGGTACGCGAGGCGCTCGTGGCCCATGGCCCGGGTGCGCGCGACCAGTTCGCGGACGGCGGCCGGGTAGTCGGCGCCGACGTACGGCACCGTGCCGCCCGCGTCGTCGCGGCGGCCGACCGACACGAACGGGTAGCGCTCGGCCACCAGCCTGGTCAGGTCCTCGCGGTCCAGCTCGCGCCCCAGCAGCACGCAGCCGTCGGCCAGCCTGAGCCGGTGGTCCTGGTGGTAGACCCGCTTGCGGCCGGCCACGGTGGGAGCGCTGGTGAACAGCAGCAGGTCGCAGCCGCAGTGCTCGGCGCACTCCTCGATGCCGACGAGGAACGGGTGGAAGAAGTCACCGGTCGCGCTGGGGAAGACGGGCTCGTAGGTGAAGACGCCCAGGATCCGGTTGCGCCCGGCGGCCAGCCGGCGGGCGGCCGGGTCGGCCACGTAGCCGGTCTCCCTGATCACCCGCATGACGCGGTCCCTGGTCTCGGCCGGGATGCGGGAGTCGGCGTCGGCGCGATTGTTGAGCACCAGGGAGACGGTGGTCTGGCTGACGCCTGCCAGGCGGGCGATGTCGCGCTGCGTCAGGCGGCGTGCGGGGTCGGGGGGAGGCATGCGGAAGTCCTCAGCTAATGCGCATTAGCGCGTGGCGATGCCTGGAATTGTTCGCCGCGCGCTATTGGCGTGTCAAGGGTTTCCGCAGTGCTAATCCGGATTACCGGGATATGGCGTCCGTGGCGGACATGACCCGCACGGCGCCGCCTCAGGGTGTCAGGAGACGCCGGGAGGGGAGGTCGAGTCGCGGATCACGAGCTGGCACGGCAGGGTGTGCACCCCGGGGGTGGCCTTGCCGTCGATGGCCGCGAACAGGTGCTGCGCCGCCGTCCTGCCCAGCAGTTCCAGGTTCATGTCCACCGTGGTCAGCGCCGGGCGGGTCTCCGTCGAGAGCACCTCCCAGTTGTCGTAACCCACCACCGCGATGTCGTCGGGCACCCGCCGCCCGCGCTCCCGCGCCGCCTCCACGAAGCCGGCCGCGATCTGGTCGCTGCCGCAGAACACCGCGTCGATCTCCGGCTCGGCCATCAGCAACATCTCGGCCGCGTGCCGGCCCCACCGCTGCGACCACACCCCGGACAGCGTCTGCCCGGCCTGCTCGACCCCCGCCTCGGCGAGGGCCCGGCGGACGCCCTCCTCGCGGTCGCGGGCCGCCTTGTAGTGGGCCGGGCCCGTGATGTGCGCGATCCGCCGCCGGCCCAGGGCCAGCAGGTGGTTGACGGCCATCGCCGCCGCCCCCACGTCGTCGGGGACGAAGGACACGTCGCCGGGGTCCTCGGAGGGGCCGTACGCGTACACGACGGGGACCGGCAGGTCCTTGCTCACCGAGGGCCGCGGGTTGGTGCTCTCGCCCACCACGATCAGCCCGTCCACCCGGCGCGACAGCAGCGCGCGCAGGTGGTGCTGCTCCCTGATCGCGTCGCCCCGCGCGTCGCACAGCAGCACCGCCATCTCCCCGGCCCCGAACGCGTCCTCCGCGCCGAGCAGCACCGGGATGCCGAACCGGCCGACGCTGTCGGAGGTCAGCAGCCCCACCGTCCGCGTCTGTCCCGAGAGCAGCCCCCTGGCCAGGGCGTTCGGCTGGAAGGAGAGCTCCGCCGCGGCGGCGAGCACGCGCTCGCGCGTAGCCGCCCGCACGTCCTGGCGCCCGTTGAGCGCCTTGGAGGCCGTGGCGATCGATACCCCCGCCAGCGAGGCCACATCGTTGATGGTCGCCCGCTTACCCGCCATACTTCGAAACCCTTTTCGGTGAATTGTGAACTGCTTAGCACCTTAGCACCCATTGACATGGCCTCATGTTTCTTCTACGTTTCCGAAAACCTTTAAGTCCAGGAGCACATCATGAGACGAAGGCTGGCCGGGATCTCCCTCCTCGGTGTGTTAACGCTCACAGCGGCGGCCTGCGGCAGCGGCGGCGGCGGGGGCGGCGGCACGCAACCGGCGGACGGTCCCGTGACGATCACCATGTGGACCCGCGCGGCCACCCAGACGCAGAGCGAGCGTCTGGTCAAGGCCTACAACAGCACGCACAAGAACCAGGTCAAACTCACGGTCATCCCGACCGACAACTATCAGCCCCGCATCGCCGCCGCGGCCGGTGCCAAGCAGCTCCCCGACGTGTTCGCGGCGGACGTCATCTTCGTCCCGAACTACACCTCGCAGGGCCTGTTCATGGACGTCACCGACCGGGTCGCGGCCCTGCCGTACAAGGACAAGCTCGCCCCCTCGCACATGAAGCTCGGCACGCTCGACGGCCGGCAGTACACGCTCCCGCACACGCTCGACCTGTCGGTCTGGTTCTGGAACAAGGACCTGTACGAGAAGGCCGGCCTGGACCCCGAGCAGGGGCCGAAGACCCTCAAGGAGTTCGCCCAGCACGCCACCACCATCCACGACAAGCTGGGCAAGGACGGCAAGGTGCACGGCACCTTCTTCGGCGGCAACTGCGGCGGCTGCTACGTCTTCACCTTCTGGCCGTCCGTCTGGGCCGCCGGCGCGCAGGTCATGAACCCCGAGGGCACCACCTCGCTCAACGACCAGCAGGCGATGACCGACGTGTTCAAGATCTGGCGCGAGCTGTACGAGAAGAAGGCCACCGGCCCGACAGCCAAGGAGGAGCAGGGCCCGACCTGGACCGGCTTCTTCCCCAAGGGCGAGATCGGCGTCATGCCGATGCCCTCCACCACGCTCGGCCTGATGCCCAAGGAGATGAAGATCGGCGTCACCCCGATCGCCGGTCCTGACGGCGGCGAGTCGACGTTCGTGGGCGGCGACTCCGTGGGCATCTCGTCCACCTCCAAGAACGCGGACGCGGCCTGGGAGTTCCTGTCCTGGACGGTCTCCGACGAGGCCCAGGTCGAGGTCATGGCCAAGAACAAGGACGTGCTCGCGCGTACCGACCTGTCCAGCAACAAGTACTCGGCCGAGGACCCGCGCGTGGTGCTGATCAACTCGCTGGTCGCCAAGGGCCAGACGCCGTTCGCGCTGCGCTTCGGCCAGACCTTCAACGACCCGCAGGGCCCGTGGCTGCGCCTGGCGCGCGAGGCCGTGTTCGGGGACGCCGCGAAGGTCACCCAGCTCAACGCCGAAATCACGAAGTCGCTGCAGCAATGAGTTTGACGATCACCCGATCCAGGCGGGCGGCTCACTCAGCGCCGTCCGCCCGGTGGGGGAGCAGGAAGGTCCAGGGCTGGCTGTACGCGGCGCCGACGGCGGTCATCGTGGGCGTGCTGTTCATCGCGCCCCTGGTGCTGGTCGTCTGGATGTCGCTCAACCGCTGGCCCCTGCTCGGCCAGGCCACGTTCAACGCCCCCGCCAACTACCTCAAGATCGCCGACAACCCGCTCTTCATCGACGCGGTGCTGTTCACGCTGAAGTACACCGCGATCACCACCGTCCTGCTGTCGGGGGTGGCGCTCGGGCTGGCGCTGCTGGTGCAGGAGCGCAGGCCGGGCGTGGCGTTCTTCAGGACCGCGTTCTTCCTGCCCGGCGCGGTCGGGTTCGCGGCGGCGGGCCTGCTGTTCTACGGGATGCTGAACAACGACTTCGGCCCGATCGACCCGATGCTGCGGGCACTGGGCATCACCAGCGAGCCGGTCAAGTGGATCGGCACGCCGAACATGGCGCTGTTCTCCACGATCACGCTGGTCATCTGGCGCTTCGCCGGGTTCAACATGCTCATCCTGCTGACCGGCCTGCAGGCCATCCCGACCGAGGTGTACGAGGCCGCCAGGAGCGACGGCGCCAACCGCTGGCAGATCTTCACCAAGATCACCCTGCCGCTGCTGCGCCCGACGCTGGCGCTGATGCTGATCCTCAGCGTCACCGGCTCGCTGCTGGCCTTCGACCAGTTCTTCGTCTTCACCAACGGCGGCCCGGACAACAGCACGGTCTCGATGGTCATGGTCGTCTACCGGGACGCGTTCTTCCGCTTCGACCTCGGCGGTGCGGCGGCGCTCTCGGTCGTGCTGCTCGTGGCCCTCGTCGGGCTCAACACGCTCATGATGCGGAGGCTGCGATGAGCCGGTATCTCACGCTTTCCGCGCTGGCGGTGCTGTTCCTGTTCCCGCTGGTGTGGAGCGGCTACGCGTCGCTGGAGGAACCGTCCAACTATCTGGAGATGGCCCAGTTCGGCGAGGGGGTGGGGACGTACGCGACCAACAGCGTGCTGGTGTCGGTCATGACCGTGGGCGGCACGCTGGTCGTCTCGGCGCTCGGCGGCTACGGCTTCGCCCGCTTCGACTTCCCGGGCAAGAACCTGCTGTTCCTGGCCACGCTGGCGATCCTCATGGTGCCGTACGCGACGATCCTGATCCCGCTCTACGTCCTGCTCGGCTACCTCGGCCTGCAGAACTCCCTGGTCGGGCTCTCGCTGGTGTTCGTGATGTTCCAGCTGCCGTTCGCGCTGTTCATGATGCGCAACGCGTTCGAGGCGGTGCCGCGCGAGCTGGAGGAGGCGGCGCTGGTGGACGGATGTGGCACGTTCCGGGCCTTCTCCAGGATCCTGCTGCACGCCGTGCGGCCGGCGCTGATCACGGTGGGCCTGTTCGCCTTCCTGGCCTCGTGGAACGACTTCTTCGCGCCGCTCATCCTGCTCAACGACGGCTCCTCGTTCACGCTGCCGGTGGCCGTGGTGAGCATGACGCAGCACACGTTCGGCGCGATCGACTACGGCATGCTCCAGGCCGGCGTCATGGTCATGGCCATTCCCTGTCTCATCCTCTTCATCGTGTTGCAGCGCCACTACGTGCGCGGATTCATGTCAGGAGCTCTGCGTGGCTAACCCTGTCCTGCCCTCATCGGGCGTCCTGTCCCCCCTCGGCCTCGACTCCGTACGCCTGCTGCCCGGCTTCTGGGGGGACCGGGCGGCGCTCAACCGTGAGGTCACGATCGCCCACTGCCAGGAGTGGGAGGAGCGCGAAGGCTGGATCGGCAACTTCCGGGGCGAGCGGCCCCGCAGGGGGCGGGAGTTCAGCGACTCGGAGATCTACAAGCTGCTGGAGGCCATGGCCTGGGCCGACCACCCGGGCCTGCCCGCGCTGGCCGAGACCGTGGCCCAGGCCCAGGAAGGCGACGGCTACCTCAACACCCGCTGGTCCGGCAGCCGCTACACCGACTTCGAGTGGGGCCACGAGCTCTACTGCTACGGCCACCTCATCCAGGCCGGGGTCGCCCGGCTGCGCATGCACGGCGAGGACCAGCTGACCCGGGTCGCCGTCCGGGCCGCCGACCACGTGTGCCGCCGGTTCATGGAGGGCACCGAGACCTGCGGGCACCCCGTGATCGAGATGGCGCTCGTCGAGCTCTACCGCGTCACCGGCGCCGAGCGCTACCTGGAGATGGCCCGCCGCTTCGTCGAGCGGCGCGGCCTGCCCGCGCTCGCCGACATCCCCTTCGGCCGCGCCTACTACCAGGACGACCAGCCGGTCAGGCAGGCGCAGGTGTTCCGCGGGCACGCGGTGCGCGCGCTCTACCTGGCCTCCGGGGTGGTCGACGTGGCGGTCGAGACCGGGGACCAGGAGTTGCTGAAGGCGGTCGAGTCCCAGTGGGAGCGGACCATCGCGCGGCGTACCCACCTGACCGGCGGCATGGGCTCGAGGCATGCCGACGAGTCGTACGGCGAGGACTGGGAGCTGCCGCCGGACCGGGCCTACAACGAGACCTGCGCGAGCATCGCCTCCATCATGCTGGCGCACCGGCTGCTGCTGGCCACCGGCGACGTCCGCTACGCCGACCTCGCCGAGCGCACGCTGTACAACATGCTGGCCACGGGCGTCGCGCTGGACGGGCGCTCGTTCTTCTACGCCAACCCGCTCCAGGTACGCGTGCCCGCGGTGCCGCTCGAAGGCGTCAACCACGCCGCCGAGGGCGGGCTGCGCTCGCCCTGGTTCGACGTGTCCTGCTGCCCGAACAACATCGCCCGCACGCTGGCCTCGCTGCCCGCCTACGTGGCCGGCGCCGCCAGGGGCGGGATCGTGATCCACCACATCACCCCGTCGGAGATCCGCCACGACGGCCTGGCGGTGCGGGTGGAGACCGGCTACCCGTGGACCGGCTCGGTGAGCGTGCGCGTGCTGGAGGGCGGCCAGGGCCGCATCGGCCTGCGCGTCCCCGCCTGGGCCACGGACGCGACGCTGGCGCACGTGCCGGTCTCGTCCCAGGACGCGCCGCTGCCCGACGGGCCCGTCGTCCGGCCGGTGAGCCCCGGGTACGCCTACGTCGAGGGCCCCTGGCGGGCCGGCGACGAGATCCGGCTGGAGCTGCCGATGCGGCCCCGGTGGACGTTCCCCGACCGGCGCATCGACGCGCTGCGCGGCAGCGCCGCGGTCGAGCGCGGGCCGCTGGTCTACTGCGCGGAGTCGGTGGCCGACGAGCCGCCGCTCGGAGACCTGACCGCGCGGGTCGACCCCCCGGTGGAGCACCCGGCGGGCGACGGGGCGGCCAGCGTGGTGGAGCTGGAGGTGGCGGCCTCGATCGGCTCCGGCGGCAACGGCGGCTGGCCGTACGGCCCGGCGGGCGCGCACGGGGGTGGCGCGGACGTCCGGCTGCGGCTGGTGCCGTACCACCGGTGGGGCAACCGGGGCCCCGCCACGATGCGTGTCTGGCTCCCGACGATCTAGGAGACGTACGTGCGTAAACCGTTGGTGTGCTTAGCCGTGTTAGCGCTCACAGCCTCGCTGGGCGCGGCACCGTCCCTTGCCGCCCAGGACGATCTGGGCATGCCGGTGTTCACGGGTGCCGATCCCGTGCCCGCCGAGCCCGTGGGGTACCACCCGCGCAAGATGATGGAGGAGATCTACAAGAAGGAGAAGGGCGGCGACTCGTACTGGATCGACCGCATGCTCGCCCGGCCCGGGAACGATCCGGCGGGGCCGTGGTTGATGACGCGCGGGCGGGCGTTGTTCATGAAGGAGCACGATCCGCGCAAGCTCGGGTTCGGCGGCTATGTCGCGTACTGGGAGAGCATCGACAACCGGGACGCCTACGAGATCTCGCTCGGCGGCACGCTCACCGAGGACGTGTCCAAGCGCCTGCAGATGCCCAGCCACTGGACCGGCCAGTACGCCGGGGACGGCCTCTCGGTCGGGGTGAAGAAGTTCATCACCCACGAGAACGTGGCCGTGACCACCCTGGAGATCACCAACACCGGGTCCGCGGCGCGGTCGGTGCCCATCACCGTGACCTCGCCTTACACCAAGACCCCCGACGGGGACCGGGAGCTGACCGGCACCGTCTGGAGCAAGAACAAGCTCACCACGATCTTCCCCCGGCTCAGCGGCGACGGGCTGAAGGTCTCCGAGGGCGCGCTCAAGGGCTCGGTGACCGTCGAGCCGGGCAGGACCGTGCGGACCAAGGTGCAGATGGGCTTCGTCACCGCGGAGCTGGCGAGGTCGCGCTCGGAGTATGACGGCTACAAGGGCCGCTCGCCCGAGCAGGCGGTGCGGCGCCAGCTCCAGGACTACAACGCCTGGTGGGCGGAGAACCTGCCCTACATCGACGTGCCCGACGAGAACATCAAGAAGTTCGTCTACTACCGCTGGTGGCTGATGCGCTTCAACTTCCTCGACGCCGACATCCCCGGGAACGACTTCCAGTTCCCGACCTCGGTGGAGGGGGCGCTCGGCTACAACAACGCGATCGTGCTGACCGTGCCGATGTTCGTCCAGGACCTGAAGTACCTGCGGGACCCGATCTACTCGTACGGGCCGTGGGTGTCGGCGGGCGAGGTGTCGCGCAACTCCAAGTACACCGACAACCCGGGTGACCCGGAGAACTGGTCGAACAGCTACACGCAGTACATCTCGGCCTCGGCGCTGGAGAGCTACCAGATCCACGGCGGGCAGCCGTCGATCCTGCGCAACCTCGCCCGGTACGCGGAGAAGGACGTGTACGGGCAGCTCGACGCGTACGACTCCAACGGCAACGGGGTCATCGAGTACGCGTGGGAGGCGATGACCGGCAACGACGCCGACGCGGTGTCGTTCCACTACTACGACCGGGCGAACGAGCGTCTGGAGGGCGCCTACGTCTACGCCAACGCGATGGCGGCGGCGCAGGCGTACGAGCTGTCCGGAGACCAGGCCAAGGCCGCCGAGATGCGCGGCGTGGCCGACAAGGTCAGGAACGGCATCCTGACCCTGCTGTGGGACGAGCAGAACAAGGTGTTCAAGCACCGCGACCTGCAGACGGGCAACCTGATCCCGTGGAAGGAGTCCAACAACTACATCCCGTACGCGACGGGGCTGGTGCCGACGGACGACCCGAAATATCGGGAGGCGCTGCGGTTGTGGGCTGACCCAGCGGAATATCCGATATTTCCGGCGTACACCGCCAACCAGAAGGACAAGGCGGAGGCCGCCGCCGCGGGCCACCCGGGCTCCAACAACTTCTCGCAGATCAACTCGACCCGGAACTTCCAGCTGTTCTCCAAGGCCATGCGCCAGTACACCACCCCGTACATCACGGCCGAGCAGTACAAGCAGCTCCTGTACTGGAACGCCTGGGCGCAGTACGTCGACGGCGACACCCGCTACCCCGACGCCAACGAGTTCTGGGCCAACTGGAACCCGCAGACCAAGACCATCGACTACCGCTCCTGGATCCACCACACGATCCTGGGCAGCAGCAACTGGACCGTCATCGAGGACGTCATGGGCCTGCGCCCGCGCTCGGACGGCAAGGTCGAGCTGTGGCCGGTGGACATCGGCTGGGACCACTTCACCGTCAACGGCGTCAACTACCGGGGCAGCGACCTGACCATCGTCTGGGACAAGCCCGGCGACGGCACGAAGCACTACGCCGGGGTGCCCGAGGGTTACTCGATCCTCGTCGACGGCAAGCGCAAGGTCACCCTGTCCGGCCTGGAGCACGCCGTCTGGGACCCGAAGACCGGCAAGGTCGACGGTGGCCCCGATGGGATCAGCACGGTGGTGCACGCCGAGAAGGCGCCGTCCATGAGGGCCCCCGGGCAGGTCGAGCTGGGCGGCGACCGGATCGAGGACCTGTTCCAGAAGGCGGGCGTGAACCTGCGCTCCACCCGTACGAACCTGGTGAGGTCCGCCACCGCCTCGCACGGCGAGACGGCGGGGGCCGTGGACGGGTTCACGATCAACGAGCCGTACTGGAGCAGCAAGGGCTCAGGGCAGGCTCGGGACTGGCTGGAGGTGGACCTGGGGTCGGCCCAGAAGGTCGACCAGGCCAAGCTGTACTTCTACAACGACCGGAAGGCGGCCGGCCACAGCGAGCCCGCCTTCTACTCGGTGCAGTATCTCGACGGCGAGACCTGGAAGAACGTGCCGGGGCAGGACAAGCGGCCGCTCTACCCCCGGGCGAACCTCAACGAGGTGCGCTTCCCGGCCGTCACCGCGCAGAAGTTGCGGGTGCTGGCCACCCACCGGCCCGGCTTCGCCACCGGCCTGAAGGAGGTGCAGGTCTACCGCACGGGCGCGGACGCCGGCTCGGTCACGAACCGGGCCCCGTCGGTGGTCACCGTGGTCGACCCCACCTTCGGCCGGCCCGGTCAGGTCAGGATCGAGGCCGTGGTCAAGGACGACGCCCTGCCGAAGGGCGAGCTCACCACGCAGTGGACCAAGGTGGACGGGCCCGGTGAGGCGTTCTTCACCGACCCGACCGGCACGACCACGGTGGTCGCGTTCTCCGAACCGGGGACGTACCGGCTGAGGCTGGACGCCACCGACGGCGCGAAGAGCACCTCGACCACCGTGCACGTCACCGCCACGGCCCAGGCCGCGCAGGTGAACGTGGCTCCCAAGGCCACGCCCACCGCCTCCTACACCTCACCGTGGGAGCGCATCGCCGCGATCAACGACGGCATCGAGCCGCCGCGCTCCAACGACGGGGCCAACCCGCGCTGGGGCACCTGGCCGCAGCAGGGCATGCAGTGGGTGCAGCTCGAATGGCCCGAGCCCGTGCGGGTGAACAAGGCCGAGGTCTACTTCTTCGACGACGGCGGCGGCGTGCGCCTGCCCGCCTCGTGGAAGATCCAGCAGTGGGACGGCGACTCCTTCGAGGACGTCACCGGCGCCGGCGCCTACCCGAAGGCGATCGACACCTACAACGCCGTCTCCTTCGACACGGTCACGACCTCGCGGCTGCGCGTGCAGCTGGAGTCCGGCGGGGCGTCGGTCGGGCTGCTGGAGACCAGGGTGTACGAGGTGCCGCCGGACTCGGTGCGGCCGGTCCACGTGCCCACCCTGGCCGGCACGCTGCCGAAGCTGCCGGACACCGTGGAGACCGCGTACGCGGACGGCACCCGCGGCCGGGCCGCCGTCACCTGGCAGCAGGTGACGCCCGACCAGGTCAGGACCGGCGGCACCAGCTTCACCGTGGCCGGCCTGGCCGAGGGCGTGCGCCAGACCGCCCAGGCCACCGTGTACGTCCGCACCACCTCGGCGGTGACGATCACCTCGATCGCCGAGGAGGCCGTCACGACCCGGGCCGGGGTCGCGCCCTCGCTGCCGAGGACCGTCGTGGCGACGTACAACGACGGGTCGAAGGACAGCGCCGTGGCCGTCACCTGGGAGGCCGTCGCACCCGAGCGGTACGCCCAGCCCGGCACGTTCACCGTGGCCGGTCAGGTGGCGGGCACCACGATCGCCGCCAAGGCCACCGTCACGGTCGAGTAGCGCCTATTCTGTCCTGGCCCCGCCCGTTTCGCGGGGCCAGGACACGGCGTGCGTGCCGGAGATCGGAGGACCGACAAGCGCGATGGCCGGATTCGCCGAGATCGCCGAGAACTCCGGCCCCCCCGCCCCGCGGGTGACCGGCGCGGTCATCCTCGCCGTCGCCATGGCGGTAGCCTCGCCGGTCCTGGGCCTGGCCGCGATTCTGATCTGGGGCGGGCTGCCCCCGGAGTGGACGCCCGCCAGGACGACGAGCCCGCAGTCCGCGGTCGTCTTCACCTTCCCCGCGGTCGGCGCGTTCCTGATCTACCACCGGCCCCGGCTGAACATGGCCTGGCTCATGTGCGCCGGCGGGCTGGGGGCGGGCGTCAGCGACTTCGCCGGCGCGCTGATGTTCCGCGCCGCCGCCGACGGCGAGTTCGCCTTCGCCGGATGGATGCGGCTGCCGACCCAGGTCGGGTGGGCGGTGTGCGGGCTGGCGCTGACGATGGTGCTGCCGTTGTACTCGCCCGACGGCCGCCTGCCCTCGAAACGCTGGCGGCCGGCCCTGTGGCTGGGCGCCGCGGCCATCACGCTCGGGATGGTGCGGGCCGTGTTCAGGATGCCCCCGCCCCCGCAGGGGTACCCGTACCCGCGGGTCATTCCCAACCCGCTGCAGATCCCCGCCCTGGGGCCGTACTTCGACGTCGTGGGGACCGTCAGCTGGGTGGGCATCTACACCGCGATGGCGCTGGCGGCGCTGTCGATGGCGGTGCGGATGCGGCGGGCCGACCCGGTCGTGCGGCGGCAGATCGGGTGGCCGCTGTTCGCGTTCTCCGGCTACATCGTGTTCCTGGTCGCGGCCGCGATCTGGACCGGCCTGTTGTGGCCGGCCATTCTGTGGGCGGGGATCATCCCGTTCGCGGTGGCGTTCTCGGTGATGCGCTACCGGCTCTACGGGATCGACACGGTGATCAGCCGCGGTTTCGTGGCGGCCGGCGTGGTGGTCGTGGTCAGCCTGGTCTACTTCGGCGCGGGCACGCTGTCGAGCGTGCTGGTGTCCGGCTACGACCAGGTGGCCGGGATCGCCGCCGCGCTGTTCGCGGGCGCGTTCTTCCAGCCGCTGCGGCGCGCGTTGCAGCGGGCCGTGGACCGGCTCCTGTATGGCGCGGTCGGCGACCCCGGCGTGCTGGCCGAGCGGCTGACCCAGGCCGTGCGCCGCGGCGACCCGGCCAAGGCGCTGACCTCGGTGGTGAGCGTGCTGCGCGACGGGCTGGCGGTCGAGGGCGTGGCCGTGGAGGTGGCCGACGGCGAGCCCCGCTACGTCGAGAGCGGCCGCGTCGGGCCCGGGCCGCGGGAGGTGCCGCTGATCTGGCACGGGGCCCGCGTCGGGCGCCTGCTCGTCGGCCCGCCGGGGCCGCGCCGCTTCCCCGCCGCCCACAACGAGCGGGTGCTGGCCACGCTCACGCCGTACGCGGCGGACGTGGCCCACGCCGTGCGGATGGCGGCCGACCTGCAGCGCTCGCGGGAGCGCATCCTGACGACCAGGGAGGAGGAGCGCCGCCGCCTGCGCCGCGACCTGCACGACGGGCTCGGCCAGACCCTGTCGGCGATGGCGATGACCATCAACATGGCCCGCCTCAGCCTCAGGAACTCCCCGGAGGCGGCCGACGAGCTGCTGCGGGAGCTGCACGCCGGCATGAGCGCGGTCACCGGCGACATCCGCGAGCTCGTGTACGGCCTGCGCCCGCCCGCCCTCGACGACCTGGGCCTGGCCCGCGCGGTACGCGAGCTGGCCGGCCAGTCGTCGCCGGACACCGAGGTCGAGGTGACGGTCGAGGGCGACCTGTCGGGCCTGCCCGCCGCCGTGGAGGTGGCGGTCTACCGGATCGTCCAGGAGGCCCTCACCAACGTCCGGCGGCACGCCCACGCGTCGCGGACCACGATCTCCGTCCAGCGGGAGCAGACGGCGCTGCGCGTGCTGGTCGCCGACGACGGCGAGGGATTGCCCGAGTCGCACCGCGCGGGCGTGGGCCTGGGCTCGATGCGCGAGCGGGCGGCGGAGCTGGGCGGGATCTGCGTGGTGAAGGGCGAGCCGGGCGTGGGGACCCGCGTCGAGGTCATGCTCCCGCTCCCGGCGCCCTCGCCGGCGGGGTTGAGCGAGCCCGCGCTCAGGGCCGCCACGCCCTGAGCGAGCCCGCGCTCAGGGCCGCCACGCCCTGAGCGAGCCCGCGCTCAGGGCCGCCACGCCCTGAGCCGGTGCGCTCAGGACCTCGTCATGAGCTGGTTCAGCTCGGGGTAGGGCAGCGCTCCGGCCACCGCCGTGTACGTGCCCGCGCCGAGCAGCTCGACCGCCGCGCGCCGGGCCACGGTGTAGGCCGCCTCGGCGATCGCCGAGCCCAGGCTGATCCGCGCGACCCCTTCCGCGGCCAGGGCGGCGACATCGGGCGCTCCCGGCCCGGCGAGGACGTTCAGCGGCGCCCGGACCTTCCCGGTCAGCGCCGCGATCGCGGCCAGGTCGGTGAGGCCGGGCACGAACACGCCGTCCGCCCCCGCCTCGACGTAGGCGGCGGCCCGCTCCAGCGTCTCCCCGAGATCCCCGCCACCGCCCAGGAACGTGTCGATCCGCGCGTTGACGAACAGCGGGATCCCGGCCTCGTCCGCCGCGGCCCGGGCGGCGGCCAGCCGCGCGACCTGGTCCTCGACCGGCCGCAGCGGAGCGGGCCCGGTGCGGTCGGCGTCCTCCAGGTTCACACCCACCGCCCCGGCGCCGAGCACGCCGCGCACGGTCTCCGCCACCCCTTCGGGGTCGTCGGCGTACCCGCCCTCGACGTCGGCGCTCACGGGGACATCCACGGCCGCGACGACCCGGGCGACCAGCGCGAGCGCGAGATCGCGGCCGAGCCGGTCGCCGTCCGGCGCGCCCAGGCTCCAGGCCACGCCGGCGCTGGTGGTGGCGACCGCGGGCGCGCCGGCGGCCTCGACGACGCGGGCGCTGGCGGCGTCCCAGGCGTTGGGGAGCAGCAGGGGCTCGCCGGGCACGTGCAGCGAGCGGAACAGGACGGCTCTGTCCAGATGAGAGGTCATGAAGAGCATCCCACCAGCCCGTCCGGCGCGAGGGCTCGCCATTTTCGGACATGAGCGTTCACTCGTGACGGATGTGGGCGCCTCCGCCGTGTCCAGAAGGGACGGCGGAGGCGGTGCGGGTCAGGGGGCGGGTCAGGAGGCGGTGCAGGTGTAGGGGCCGGGGGTCGAGGTGTTGCCGGTGGGGCGGGAGGCCTGGAAGCCGAAACCGGCCGAGGCACCGGCCGCGAGGTTGCCGTTGTAGCCGGCGTTGCGGGCCGTGACGGTCTGCCCGTTCACCGTCAGGGTGGCGTTCCAGGAGCCGGTGATCGTGTGGCCGGCCGGCAGCGTGAAGGTGACCGTCCAGCCGGTGATCGCGGAGGAGCCGCTGTTGGTGACCGTGACCGGCTGCACCACGTACCCGCCGCTCCACTGCCCCTGCACGGTGCCGGTGACGGTGCAGCCGCCGCCGGTGCCGCCCGACGTGGTGGTGAACGTCGTGGTGGGCGAGTTGCCGGACAGGTTGCCGGCGCCGTCGCGGGCGCGTACGTACACCTGGTACTGGGTGGAGGCGCTCAGGCCGGTCAGCGCGATGGAGTTGGTCGCCGTCTGGCCGAGGAGCGGGTCGGTGCTGCCCTGCTCGCGGTAGACGTTGTAGCCCGCCAGGCCCGACCCGCCCGCGTCCGTGGAGGCCGACCACGTCAGGGTGGCGCCGCTGGAGGTCACACCGGAGGCAGAGGGAGTGCCGGGCGTCGTCGGGGCGGTGGTGTCGGTGCCGCCCCCGCCGAAGAACGTGGCCTCGCGCGCGGTCTGGCCGATGCCGTTCGCGCCGTTGAAGATGCGCTGGCCCCACGACGTCAGGGCGGAGGGGTTGAAGTTGGTGACCATGTCGAGGTATTCGACGCCGCCGCCGTTGCCGCTCCACGACCAGCCGATGTAGCCGAGGCCGCGCGACTGGGCCTGGGACATGATCGTGTCCTCGTCCGGGTCGCCGTCGGAGTGGTTGTACCCGAACTCGCCGATCACCAGCGGCAGGCCGGCGGTCTGGAAGGCGCCCAGGTACGCGGTGATCTCGGCGGCCGTGTCGAAGACGCCGTACATGTGGACGGAGAAGACCGTGTTGCGCTGCGCGTCGGCGTTGAAGACGGCCTGGGCGTTGTCGCGCATCGTGAACTGCCAGTCCTGGCCCCAGTTGGGCGCGTCCACCATCAGCAGGTGCTGGAAGCCGAGGCCGCGCATGCGGGTGATCGCGTTCGTGGTCGCGGCGGTCCAGGCGGAGACGTTGTTGTTGCCGTACGGCTCGTTGCCGATGTTGACGACGATGAAGTCCTCGGTGCCGGTGAGCGCGCTGCGGACGCTGCTCCAGTAGTCGACCGCCTGGTCGAGGGTGTACGCGCCGCTCTGCTCGCCGTACCCGGTGGTGTCGTGGTTTTCGAGCACGCATATTAACCGGTTCTGCCGACAGAGGGACACGACGTTGGCCACGTCGGCGGTCCCGTTGGCGGGCCACCGGCCGCCGCTCAGCACCACGCGCACCGTGTTGGCGCGCAAGGCCTTGATGTTCGCGAACGAGCCCGTCTGGCTGGTGTACCAGGTGTGCGCGTGGCTGACGCCGCGCATGACGAACGCGTTCCCGTTGGCCTCGAGGATCCGGGTGCCGCTGACCCGGAGGCCGACCGCGGCGTGTGCGGGAGCCGGAGCGATCAGCATCGAGACGAGGAGCGACAGGAGCGCCGCGACCGCGAGCCCGAGTCGTTTGGTCATGGGGGGTGCCCTTCTCTTGTTAACCGGTTAGGTTCACATGGGCACATGCTCTGCGGAATCGGCTCCGATGTACAGCGCGCCGGGGGATCGGGGTCAGGAATGCCTGGATCGGGGTGAAAGTTTCACTCCGGCTGCCGGAGCGTGGGCAGGCCCACCGCCAGTGCCTGGAGCGCGCGGAGGAGGGTGGGCAGGAGCTCGGGGCAGGCCGCGGCCAGCTCGGGGTGCTCGGCGTAGACCTGGGCGAGCGCGGGGGAGGGATGGGCGATCGGGTAGAGCATGCCGGCCAGCCCGCTGGCGGCGGCGACCAGCTCGAGGCCCTCGCGCTCGGTCAGGCCGGTATCCCTGGCGAGCCGGGCGCCCATCTCGCCGGAGACGGCCAGCACCGTGCGCTTGAACGTGTAGGCGGCGGGGACGGACACGTTGTGTTCGAGCGTGGTGGAGGTGTGGCCCATCAGGTCGCACAACAGCGGCCGCTCCACGACCGTCTCGGCCAGCACCTTCATGGCCTCGGCCGGGTCAGTGATCCCGGGCAGGCGGGCGGCCACGGCCTCGGCCCACTGCTCCCACTCCTCGACGCAGAGCTCGAGGTAGATCTCCTCGCGGGTGCCGAAGTAACGCATGATGTTCGACTTCGCCAGCCCGACCGCTTCCGCGACCGCTCCGAGGCTGACGTTGCGCACGCCGGAGGTGCGGGCGAGCTCGCGCGCGGCGGCGAGGATCGCCTCGCGCCGCTGCTGCTTGTGCTCTGGCCGCCTGGCACGAAGGAAGGTCATGGCGCTCAAAAGCATACTTCTCGATTTAAGAGAACACCGTTCACTTGTTAAGGGAACGGCGTTCTGTTAGCGTCCCGTCTACAGCGGTATGGGAGGAAGAGCGAGTGACCGAGATACGGATGAAGGTGAACGGCTCCGTCGAGTCCCTCGACGTGGAGCCGTGGGTCAGCCTGCTCGACGCGCTGCGCGAGCGGCTCGGGCTGACCGGCCCCAAGAAGGGCTGCGACCAGGGCGCCTGCGGCGCCTGCACGGTGCTCGCCGACGGCATGCGGATCAACTCCTGCCTGGCCCTGGCCGTCCAGTACGACGGCCGCGAGATCACCACGATCGAGGGCGTGGCCCACCCCTTGCAAGAGGCGTTCGTGCGCCACGACGGGTTCCAGTGCGGCTACTGCACCTCGGGCCAGATCTGCTCGGCCATCGGGATGCTGGCCGAGCACGCGGCCGGCATGCCCAGCGCCGTGACGGGGTCCGGCGAGCTGAGCGAGGCCGAGGTCAGGGAGCGGATGAGCGGCAACCTGTGCCGCTGCGGCGCCTACAACGGCATCGTGGACGCGATCATGGACGTGGCCGGGAAGGACCCGCGATGAGGCCGTTCGCCTACGTCAAGCCCACCGACGTCGAAGCCGCCGTGCGCGCCGCCGCCACCGAGCCGGGCGCGAAATACCTCGGCGGCGGCACCAACCTCGTCGACCTGATGCGCGAGGGCATCGAACGCCCGGACACCGTCGTGGACGTCACCGGCCTGCCCCTCGACACCGTGGAAGAGCTGCCCGGCGGCGGCCTGCGGATCGGCGCGCTCGTCCGCAACAGCGTCCTGGCCGCCGACGGCCGCGTGCGCGCCCGCTACCCGGTGCTGTCGCAGGCGCTGCTGGCCGGGGCCTCGGCGCAGCTGCGCAACATGGCCACCGTGGGTGGCAACCTGCTGCAGCGCACCCGCTGCCCGTACTTCTACGACGGCGCCTCGGCCTGCAACAAGCGCGAGCCGGGCAGCGGCTGCGACGCGATCGACGGGTTCAACCGGGGGCACGCGATCCTGGGCGTGAGCGAGAGCTGCATCGCCACGCACCCCTCCGACATGGCCGTGGCCCTGGCCGCCCTGGACGCGGTCGTCGAGGTGCGCGGGGTCAACGGCCCGCGCCGCATCCCGCTCACGGACTTCCACCGCCTGCCCGGCCACACCCCGGAGATCGAGACCGAGCTGGGCCCCGGCGACCTGGTCACCGCGGTCGAGCTGCCGCCGCTCACCGCCGCCTCCCGCTACCGCAAGGTACGCGACCGCGCCTCGTACGCCTTCGCCCTCGTCTCGGTCGCGGCGGCCCTGCGGGTGCAGGACGGGACGGTGGCGGAGGTACGCCTGGCGCTCGGCGGCGTCGCCACCAAACCCTGGCGGGCCCGCGAGGCCGAGCGCATCCTGCTCGGCGGCCCGGCGGACGAGGCGGCCTTCCGCCACGCGGCCGAGGTGGAGCTGGCCGCCGCGTCCGTCCGGCCGGGCAACGCGTTCAAGGCCGGACTCGCCGTGGCCACGATCACGGCCACGCTGCGCGAGCTGACGAGCACGGGAGGGACGGCTCGATGAGCACCAAGTACGCCGAGACCGAGCAGGCGACGGCGGGCCCGAAATACGTCGGCCGCGCGGTCGACCGGCTCGACGGCCGGGCCAAGACCACCGGCGAGGCCCGCTTCGCCGCCGAGCACCCGTATCCCGACCTGGCGCACGCCGCGCTCGTGCACGCCACGATCCCCCGGGGCCGCATCACCGCCATCGACACCGCCGAGGCGCGGGCCGTGCCGGGCGTGATCGACGTCCTCACCCACGAGAACGCCCCGGCCATGAAACCCGCCCCCAAGGTGAGCTTCCTCGACCTCAGCACGCTCGTCTCGGGCACGTCGGTCAACTACCTGGCCACCGACGAGGTGCACTGGAACGGCCAGCCGGTGGCGGTCGTGGTCGCCGAGACGCCGGAGACGGCACGGTACGCGGCCTCGCTGGTGCGCCCGGCGTACCAGGAGCTGCCCGCCGCGGTGGACTTCGCGGCCGAGGAGCCGAACGCGGTCCCCCAGAAGGGCAGCCTGATCGCCGAGACCAAGGCGGACAAGGGGGACGCGCCGGCGGCGCTGGCCGCCGCGCCGTACGCGGTGGACCTGACCTTCACGACGCCGCCGCACAGCCACAACGCGATCGAGCCGCACGCCACGACCGCCGTCTGGGACGGCGACAAGCTGACCCTGCACGAGGGCACGCAGAACATCCCATGGCTGCGCAAGCACCTGGCCCAGCGGTTCGGGGTGCCGGAGAAGGCGATCAGGGTGCTGTCGCCGTACGTGGGGGGCGGGTTCGGCGGCAAGGGGTCGGTCTGGGCGGGCACGCTGCTCGCCGTGCTGGCCGCGCGGGCGACGGGCCGGCCGGTCCGCCTGGCGCTCACCCGCGCGAGCGTCTACCACACGGTCGGCGGGCGCACCCCCAGCACGCAGCGGGTCGCGCTGGGCGCGGACGCGGACGGGCGGCTGACCGCGCTGATCCACACCAGCGTGTCGAGGACGGGACGGACCGGCGGGATGGGGGAGCAGATCACCGCGGTCTCCCGGCACCTCTACGCCGCGCCCAACATCCACCTGCGGCAGAGCACCGTCCCGCTCGACCTGCTGGCCAACACGTTCATGCGGGCGCCGGGCGAGTCCATCGGCACCTTCGCCCTGGAGTCGGCCGTGGACGAGCTGGCCTGGGAGCTCGGCGCGGACCCGGTCGAGCTGCGCATGCGCAACGAGCCCGAGCGCGATCCGGTGGGCGGGCAGCGGTTCGCGCAGCGGATGTTGCGGGAGGCGTACGCGCTGGGGGCCGAGCGGTTCGGCTGGCGCGAGCGCGACCCGCGGCCCGGTGCCATGCGGGACGGGCGGTGGCTGGTCGGCATGGGGGTGGCCACGGCGTACCACCCGTCGATTCGGATGACGGCGAGCGTCACCCTGCGGATGGCCGCGGACGGCACGGTCGTGGTGCGCTGCGGCCTGCACGAGATCGGCGTGGGCGCGGCGACCGTGCAGGCGCAGATCGCCGCCGACGAGCTGGGCGTGCCGCTGGACTCCGTACGCGTGGAGCACGGCGACTCGGACCTGCCGCCGGGCCCGCAGGCGGGCGGCTCGATGCAGACCGCGAGCGCGGCGGCGGGCGTGCTGGCCGCCTGCGCCAAGCTGAAGCGCACGCTGCTCGGCCTGGCCCGCCGCGCCCCGGACTCGCCGCTGCGGGGCCGGCGGCTGGAGGAGCCGGAGGCCCGCGACGGCGGGCTGTACCTCGGGGGGCGCGGCCAGACGTACGCGGAGATCCTGGCCGCGGCCGGTCGCACCCACGTGGAGGCGGCGGTCAAGTCGAACACGCTGAGGTTCCTCACCCGGACCCTGCGCGAGCGCAGGAAGTGGGTGAAGGCGGCGACCGGCGCGCAGTTCTGCGAGGTGCGGGTGGATCCCGACACCATGGAGGTACGCGTGTCGCGCTGGTTGGGCGTGTTCGACGTCGGCCGGGTGATCAACGCCAAGACGGCGGCGAGCCAGCTGCGCGGCGGGATCGTGATGGGCATCGGCATGGCGCTGTCGGAGCAGACCCTGATCGACCACCGCGACGGCCGGATCGTGAACCCGAGCCTGTCGGAATATCACGTGCCCGTGCACGCCGACATCCCCCGCATCGACGTGCGCTACCTGGACGAGCCGGACCCGACGATGCCGCTGGGGCTGATCGGAGTGGGCGAGGTCGGCATCACGGGGGCCGCGGCCGCCGTGGCCAACGCCGTGCGCCACGCCACCGGCAAGCGCGTGCTCGACCTGCCGATCACGCTCGACAAGCTGCTGTGAGCACTCGGGCGGCCCGCCCGGCCGCCCGAGCCGCCGCCGCCCCGCGCTCCGGGTCCACCATGGCGGTGACGGTGGCGCCGTCCACCAGGACGAGCAGCTGGTCGGCCAGCACCTCGTCGTCCACCAGCCCGCGCAGGAAGTCGCGCAGCCGCCGCTTGTGCCGCCGCACCACGTCCCGGACGGCCTCCGACGTGGCGCCCAGCTCCCCGTACGCGTTGACGAACCCGCACCCGCGGAAGTCGTCCTCGCCGAACCACCGCTCCAGCCACTCGAACACCCCTGCCACGTCAGTGGCGGAAGCGGTGAGCGAGGCCATCCACCGCTCGTCCCGCCGCTCCAGGTAGGCCACGACGAGCGCCTCCTTGGACGGGAAGCACTGGTAGAGCCGCTTGAGCGACACGCCGGAGGCGGCCCTGACCTCGTCCATGCCCACGGCCCGCACGCCACGCCGGTAGAAGAGCTCGCCGGCCGCCGTCAGGAGTCGTTCGGCGTGTTCCATGGCACCTCGCTTGAACGGAGAACGGTCGTTCTCTAGGCTAGCTCGGAGAACGACCGTTCTCACGAGGAGGCCTCGCCATGTCACGCCCACCCGTCCCGCCGTTCACCGAGGAGACCGCCCGCGTCAAGGTCCAGGCCGCCGAGGACGCCTGGAACACGTGCGACCCCGACCGCGTCGCCCTCGCGTACACGGAGGACTCGGTCTGGCGCAACCGCGACGAGTTCGTGACCGGCCGCGACGGGATCAGGGCGTTCCTGCGCCGCAAGTGGGACAGGGAGCTCGACTACGCCCTGCGCAAGGAGTTGTGGGCGGTGCTGGGCGACCGCATCGCGGTCCGGTTCCAGTACGAGTCCCGCGACGCCGCCGGCCGGTGGTGGCGCAGCTACGGCAACGAGCAGTGGGAGTTCGACGAGTCGGGCCTGATGCGGCGCAGGGAGGCCAGCATCAACGACGTGCGCATCGAGGAGTCGGAGCGGCGCATCTTCGGCCCGCGCGGCGACGACGAGCGCGGGGTGGACGTGCTGCCGCTCAGGTGAGGTAGCGCAGCCACAGGTACGGCACCGACAGCGCCACGGTCACCACCGTGACGACCAGCCCGTACTTGGTGAACTGCCAGAAGCTGATCGGCGTGCCGTTGCGGGCGGCGATGCCGAGGATCACGACGTTGGCCGCCGCGCCCACCGCCGTCGCGTTGCCACCCAGGTCGGCCCCGATCGCCAGGGCCCACCAGAGCACCTGGGCGTGCTCGTTGCCGCCGTTGGCCTGGACGAGGTCGGCGACGATGGGGCTCATGGTGGCGACGTACGGGATGTTGTCGATCACGGCCGACAGCCCCGTCGAGGCCCACAGCAGCAACATCGTGGTCAGCGCCAGTTGCCCGTGCGTGGCCGCCGCCGCGGCCTCGGAGATCTGCTTGATGACGCCGGTCTCCACCAGTGCCCCGACCATCACGAACAGACCGGCGAAGAACACCAGGGTGGGCCACTCGACCTCGCGCAGGGCGTCCTCGGTCGTCACCTTCGTCGCCGCCACCAGCACCCCGGCGCCCAGCAGGGCGACGACCGAGGGCTCGTAGTGCAGCACGGGATGCAGCACGAACGCCGCCATGACCAGCGCCAGCACGGCCAGCGACTGCCACAGGAGCCGCCGGTCGGCGATGGCCTCGCGCTCGTTGAGCGTCATGATCTCGGCGGCCAGGTCGGGGTCGTACCTGAAGGACTTCCTGAACAGCCACCGGCACAGCGCCACGAACACCGCCACCAGCACCACGATCAGCGGCGCCATGTGCGCGAGGAAGTCGTTGAAGGTCAGCCCGCCCCGGCTGGCGATGATGATGTTCGGCGGGTCACCGACCAGGGTGGCGGCGCCCCCGATGTTGGAGGCCATGGCCTCGGCGATGAGGAACGGCGTCACGGGCAGCTCCAGCCGCTCGCACACCAGGAACGTCACCGGCGCGATGAGCAGCACGGTCGTCACGTTGTCCAGCAGGGCCGAGGCGCCGGCCGTGATCAGGATGAGCAGCGCCATGAGCCGGAACGGCCGGCCCCTGGCCCGCTTGGCCGCCCAGATGGCCAGGAACTCGAAGACCCCGGTCTGTTTCAGCACCCCGACGATGACCATCATGCCGAGCAGCAGGAAGATCACATTCCAGTCGATCCCGGAATGCTCGTCGAAGAACGCCGCCTGCGCGCCGGTGGCGTGGATCAGCAGCATGATCCCGGCCCCGCCGAGCGCCGCGGCCACCCGGTGCACCTTCTCGGTGGCGATCAGCGTGTACGCCGCCAGGAAGGCGGCCACCGCCACCCACGCCGTGACCGTCACGCCATGACCGGCAGCGGATCAGCGACAAGGCGGCGTACGGGCATCGGCGGTGCTCTCCACGTTCGGCGACCGGGGCATCGGACGGCATATCCCCCGCCAACCTATCAAGCACTACAAACCGGTCACGGGACCCGGATCCACCTCGGGTCGCCGTACCGCTGCTCCAGCCCGTCGGCGGGCAGGTAGTCGGGCGCCGTGCACAGCACGATCCGCCCCTGCACCTCCAGATACCGGATCAGCCCCGCCGCCACCGACAACACCGTCTCGACCCCGCCCTGCCCCTGCGGCATGCGCCCGTCGAGCACCCCCACCACGTCGACGAGCCCGAACTCGTCGGGCAGCAGCGCGGCCACCTCCTTGACGAAGCTCTCGGTGACCCGCGCCTGGATCATCACCGGCCCGGACTCCGACTCGCCGGAGCCCTCGCAACTCGCGCAGCCACCGCTCTCCCGCGGGTTGATGGACAGCTCGCCGGTGCCCAGGCACATGAGGCACCGGCCGTGCTCGGCGGCGTGCCGGGTGGCCGCCTCCCGGTCGGCCAGCGGCAGGTCGCAGCTGCACGAGAAGGCGTTGTAGGTGCCCTTTTCGTAGTCGTGGTAAGCGATCTCGTCGGGGGCGTTGACCCATTCGACGCGGATGACGTGCTCGTCCATGGAGACTTGTGCGCTCTCGTCTGTCACTGGTGACCGGGCACCCAAGATAGCCCGCGCCCCCGGAGGGGATCACGGGATCCGGCAAAGCCGTCACGGTGCGTGAGAGTGATTCAGGTCCGGCTCCTCGTGGGGCCTGCCTTTCAGCTCGTGAAAACCTGGGGTTCCGGCCACCAGCAGCGTCCCGTCCCAGAGCCGGCCGGCCTGCTCGCCGGTGGGCACCCGGGACACGACCGGCCCGAAGAACACGACGCGCCCGCCGCCGCCGTCCGTGACCGCCACGATCGGGGTGCCCACGTGGTCGCCGCCGATCAGGGCCATGGCCTCGGCGTGCGAGGCGCGTACGTCGTCGTCGTGGTCCGTGGACGTCCCGGCGTCGGCCAGCTCGACCGGCAGCCCGGCCACGGCCAGTGCCTCGCGCAGGTCGCCCAGCCAGTCGCCGGTGCCGGTCGTCCACAGCGCTGTGTACAGCCGGCCCAGCGCCTCCTGGCCGTGATCGCGCCGCACGGCCGCGCAGATGCGGACGGGGACCCAGAGGTATCCCTCCGGGTCCCCTTCCGGATCGTCCTCGCGCCCCTCGTTGAGCACCGACAGGCTCATCACGTGCCAGCGCACCTCGACCGGGCGCACCTTCCGCACCTCCAGCAGCCACCGCGAGGTCAGCCACGTGTAGGGGCAGGAAGGGTCGAACCAGAAGTCGGCCACCATGGGGCCGCTCGTCTCCGTCACCCTTCCCAGGGTGCCAGCTAGATCTTCCCGACGCCGGACCCCGCCATGACGGCCGCCTTCACGGAGTTCGGGTCGGCCACGGTGTAGGCGTAGTACGAGCTCGGCTCCTGCACGCTGCCGGAGCAGTCAGGGGCTCCTGACTCGTCGGCGAACACGTTGTTCCTGGCCACGCACCGGCCCGCGGGCCCGGCGTAGGAGTTGCTCACCGGCTCCTCCACCCGCTCGAAGTAGTTGCCCTCGACCAGGCAGCCGGCATTCGCCTGGCAGGCCACGCCGACGTCGGTGTTGTAGACGTAGTAGTTGTTGAACACGTGCACCGGCTCCCCGAACCGCACGCGCGGGTTGCGCTGCGGCGTCCGGTCGAACCAGTTGTGGTGGTAGGTGACCTTGAGCCGCCCGACGTCCTGCGCGCCGTTGCCGTCGTCGTGGCCGAGCAGCATGTTCTTGGTGTGGTCGTGCGTGTGGTTCCACGAGACGGTGACGTACGAGGAGCCGCGCTTGACGTCGATCAGGCCGTCGTAGCCACCGGACAGGTCGTTGTGGTCGATCCAGACGTGGTGGCTGAACATCTGGACGTTGATCGAGTCGTCGCTGGCGTTCCTGAAGACCAGGTTGCGGACGATGACGTTGTGCACGGCGTCGGCCGGGGGTGAGGTGATCGCGTTGTCCGCCGGGAGGCCGATGTTGAGGCCGCCGCCGCTGATGCCCGAGCCGGAGCCGACGCCGATGATCGTCTTGTCGGACGCGACGTCGTACATGCCGGCCGGGACCGTGATCATCCCACGCACGCAGACCGTCAGGGGGCCGCTGCGGGCGATCGCGGAGATCAGCTCGCTCGCCGTGTCCACCTCGACCGTCGGGCCGCCGGCGCCGCCGGTGGTGCCGTTCTGGCCCCAGGCGTTCACCGAGGCGAACCCGACGGGGTTGCCGGGGGAGGTGCAGGTGCCGGCGGGCGGCGGGGTGGGGCTGGTCGGCGGGTCGGTGGGCCCGCCCAGGTCGGACACGAGCACGTCGTCGAACGTGGCGCTCGCGTAGTGACCGGCCAGGCCGGCCCGGCCGGAGGGGAGCGCGCCGTCGGTGGCCGTGACGAGCTGCACGTTGTTCACGAACCCGCGCAGCGTGCTGCCGAACGCCTCCAGCCTGAGGGTGTACCAGGTGCCGGGCACCGCCGAGGCGGCGGCCGAGGCGAGCGTCACCGGAGCGCCGCCGGTCCGCCTGCCCAGGACGACCGAGCCCGCGTCGGTCAGGCCGAGGAAGTAGTAGCTGCTGGTGCTCTGCGCCCGGGCCAGCACCGCGACGTGCCGTCCCGAGCCGTTGAACGCGATCGGCCGCACCCGCGCCTGGACCGCCTGGTCCGTCCACCCGGCGCCGGCCACGGCCCGGGCGTCCGCGCTGGTGCCCGACTGCCGGTACGCCCGGGAGCCGTCGGTCACCACCGACCAGCTCCCGCCGGACCGCGACCAACCGGCGGCGTCACCGTCCTCGAAGTCGTCGCCGAACAGCGTCGCGGCCGACGCGCTCGGCATCCCCAGCAGGGCCGCCGCGACGAGCAGCGCGGCAGTGGTGGCCGCCGCGAGGGCGGCGAGGGATAAGCGGGTCTTGCGTGCTTTGCGTCTGCGCACTTTGGAGCCTCCGGTTCTGCTGGCGACCGGGCCGCGCTCCGCTCGGGCGAGCGTTCGTACGCGCGGCGAGCTTCACACCTTTATGCAACCGATTGTTAGCCGAGTCAATGCGTATGGTGTGCAGTTTTGTTGCATGTCGGCGATCTACTGCAATCGCTTGCCGCCGTGGCGGATGGTCATTTCCGCCGGTCGGGGATACGCTCCCGCTGAGCCGTTCTGAGGAGTACGCGTGACCCCGCTCCTGCGACAGGTCCTGAGCCAGATCGACGGGCCCGACCCCCGCGTCAACGAGGTGGTGGCGGCGCTCGTCAGCCACCTGCACGCCTTCGTCGAGGAGACGCGCCCCACGCCGGAGGAGTGGCTGGCGGGGCTGGCCTTCCTCGTCGAGACGGGCAAGATGTGCACGCCCGACCGCAACGAGTTCATCCTGCTGTCCGACATGCTGGGGCTGACCTCGGCCGTGGACGACGTCAACAACGCCGGGCCGGCGAACATGACCCCCTCCTCCGTGGAGGGCCCCTTCCACTCGCCCGCCCCCGAGCGGAAGCTCGGCGACTGGATCAGCACCGGGCCCGAGCGCGAGCGCGGGGTGCCGACCGTCGTGCACGGGCGGGTGCTCGACTGCGACGGCACGCCGCTGGCCGGCGCGGTGGTGGACCTGTGGCAGGCCAACGACACCGGCCTGTACGACACGCAGGACGACAGCCAGGACACCGGCAACCTGCGCGGCCTGTTCACGACCGACGCCGACGGGCTCTACTGGTTCCGCACCATCCGCCCGAGCAGCTACCCCGTACCCACCGACGGGACCGGCGGCACGCTGCTGCGCGCCATCGGACGCCACCCGATGCGGCCCGCCCACCTGCACTACCGGGTCACCGCCGGCGGCCACCGGCCGCTGATCACGCACGTGTTCCTGGCCGGTGATCCCTATCTGGAGTCCGACGCCGCCTACGCGGTGAAGGAGGAGCTGGTCCGCGAGCCCCGGCCGGGGGCGGGTGAGTGGGGGATGGACGGGCCGTACGAGGAGATCGAGTTCGACGTCAGGCTGGTGCCCCTCGGCTGGGCCGAGGAGAGGGCGAACCCGGCCTGACGAGAGCTGCCGCCCCCGAAACTCGTTGGAAAACTGTCGTACCCCGGTGGTAGAAAACAGTTTCGATGTTCACCGAGCCGGGCCGGGGGAGGCCATGTCTGTGACCACCAGTAGCTCGGAGTTCTCGGTTTCCGGTCCGCCCTACAGCCGGCGCGGCCCGGTCCGCTGGCTCTGGTCCCATCTGCGCCGCCATCCGGTGCACCTGCTCGGGTTCCTCGGCGGCTCGCTCGTCATGACGGTGCTCAACGCCGCGGTGCCGCAGCTCACCGGCGCCGCCTTCGACGCCGTGCTCGGCGGGCAGGGCGACCCGGGCGCCGCGCTCGGGCTGATCGCGCTGGTCCTGCTGGCCATCGTGACGGCCCGCGGCCTGTTCGACCTCGTCGCCCGCCTGTCGAGCGAGGTCCTGGCCAAGCGGCTGGAGCGCGACACCCGCGACGAGCTCTACGTGAGCCTGCTCGGCAAGAGCCAGACCTTCCACAACCGGCAGCGCGTCGGCGACCTGATGGCCCGCGCCGCCAACGACATCAGGCAACTCTCCATCATGATCACGCCGGGCGTCGACCTGATCGTCGACTCCGGCCTCACCGGCCTCGTGCCGCTGTTCTTCATCGCCGCGATCGACCCGCGGCTGCTGCTGGTGCCCGGCGTCTTCGCGGTCTTCTTCGTGGCCGCGCTCTGGCACTACATGCGCCAGCTCAACCCGGTGGCCACCCGCATGCGCGAGCAGTTCGGCGACCTCAACGCCGGGCTCAGCCAGGCCGTGCGCGGCATCGAGGTGATCAAGGTGATGGCGCAGGAGGGGCAGGAGCGCAAGCGGTTCCGCGCCTACGCCCGCCTCTACCGCGACTCCTTCGTGCGCAACGGCCTGGTGCAGGCCCGCTACCTGCCGACGCTGCTGTTCGCCGCGGCGGTCGCCGGAGCCCTGTGGCACGCCCTCTACCTGCAGGGCATCGGCGCGATCACGGTCGGCGACCTCGTGGCGTTCATGGGGCTGATGGTCATGCTCGGCTTCCCGACCCAGATGTCGATCTTCACCTTCTCCCTGGTGCAGATCGGCATCGCCTCCGCCCGCCGGATCCTGAGCATCGTCGCCTCCGAGGCCGAGCTGATGCAGCGCGGCGACGGGCACGCCGCGCCGATCAGCGGCGAGATCGTCTTCGACGACGTGACGTTCGGCTACGACGACGGCGAACCGGTGCTGCGCGGGGTGACGTTCACCGTCAAACCCGGCGAGACGGTGGCGATCGTCGGCGAGACGGGGTCCGGCAAGAGCACGCTGACCAAGCTGGTGCCGCGCATCTACGACGTCACCTCGGGCCGGATCCTGGTGGACGGCGTCGACGTACGCGACTGGGACCTCGACTCGCTGCGCTCCCAGATCTCCACCATCGAGCAGGACATCGTGCTCTTCTCCCGCTCCGTGGCCGAGAACATCGCCTTCAGCCTCGGCCAGCGGGCCGACCGCGAGGCCGTGGTCAGGGCGGCGGAGGACGCGCAGGCCGCCGAGTTCGTGGCCGAGCTCGACGAGGGCTACGACACGGTCATCGGCGAGCGCGGCGTCACGCTGTCCGGCGGCCAGCGGCAGCGGCTGGCCATCGCGCGGGCGCTGCTCACCGACCCCGCGATCCTCGTGCTCGACGACTCCACCAGCGCCATCGACTCCGCCACCGAGGACAAGATCCAGCAGGCCATCGGCCGCATCCTCGACGGGCGCACGACGCTGCTGATCACCCACCGGCTCTCCCAGATCCGCTGGGCGGACAAGGTGCTGCTGCTGCGGCGCGGCGAGCTGGTCGACTGCGGCACGCACGACGAGCTGATCGAGCGGAGCCGCCTCTACCGGCGGATCTTCGCCCACTACGACGAGGCCGGCGTGGGGCCGGACGACGACGCCCCGGTCCTGGCGAGCGAGCAGGGGAGTGCGCGCTGATGGGCTTCATCATGGACGGCCTCGAGGCCGAGGACTACGACCGCACCTACAACGACCGCGACCTGCTGCGCCGGATCCTGTCCTACTTCCGGCCCAAGGCGGGCGCGATGTTCCTGGTCGCGGGCATGATCGTGCTGTCGTCGTTGAGCCAGGCCGCCGTGCCGCTGCTGGCGAGCTGGGTGGTCGACGCCATCGCGGACGGCACGATCGCCCAGGTCGGGTGGCTGTTCGTGGTGGGGCTGCTGATCGCGGGCGCGCTCGGGTGGGTCTTCAACTTCGTCCGCCAGTGGTTCAGCTCCAGGGTCACCGGCGACGTCGTGCTCCAGCTCCGCGAGGACGCGTTCGACGCCGTGCTGGAGCGCGACCTGTCGTTCTACGACGAGACGCCGTCCGGCCGGATCGTCAGCCGGGTGACGTCCGACACCGACGACTTCGCCACGGTCTCCACGCTCACGATGGACCTGATCAGCCAGGTGCTGATGGTCGGTTTCGTCACGGTGCTGCTGTTCCTGCGCAGCGTCGAGCTCGCCCTGCTGACGCTGCTCGTCGTGCCGATCGTGGTGGGGCTCGCGCTGCTGTTCCGCCGCCTGGCCAGGGCCAGCACCCGGCGGGCGCAACGCTCGCTGAGCCGGGTCAACGCCAACCTGCAGGAGACCATGGGCGGCATCACGGTGGCCAAGAACTTCCGCCAGGAGCAGCAGGTCTACGACGAGTTCCGGCCGATCAACCGGCAGAGCTACCAGGTGACGCTGCGGCAGGGGTTCGTCTTCTCGGCCATCTTCCCGGTGCTCTTCCTCGTGGCCGGGCTCGCGACGGTGGGTCTCGTGCAGCTCGGCGGCCTGTCGGTGCTGGGCGGCGGCATCTCCGCCGGTGACTGGTACCTGTTCCTGCAGGGGGTCTCGCTCTTCTGGTTCCCGCTGACGTCCATCGCCGCGTTCTGGTCCCAGTTCCAGCAGGGCCTGTCCGCCTCCGAGCGGGTCTTCGCCCTGATCGATGCCCCGCCCCGCGTGGTGCAGACCGACGCGCAGCCGGCCGGTGAGCTGGCCGGGCGCATCGAGTTCGAGGGCGTCACCTTCGGCTACGACCCGGCCCACCCGGTGCTGCGCGGCTTCGACCTGCGCATCGAGGCGGGCGAGACCGTGGCGCTGGTCGGCCACACCGGGGCCGGCAAGTCCACGCTCAGCAAGCTGATCACCCGCTTCTACGAGTTCCAGGAAGGCCGCCTGCTGATCGACGGCCGCGACATCCGCACCCTCGACCTGGCCTCCTACCGCCGGCAGATCGGCGCCGTGCCGCAGGCGCCGTTCCTCTTCAGCGGCACGGTCGCCGACAACATCCGCTACCCGCGACCGGAGGCCGGCGATGACGAGGTGCTGGCCGCGGCGTCGGCGGTCGGTGGCGGCGACTGGGTCGAGGCCCTGCCCGACGGCCTGCGGACCGACGTCGGCGAGCACGGCCGCGCCCTGTCCATGGGGCAGCGGCAGCTCGTCGCGCTGGCCCGCCTGCTCATCCAGGACCCGGCCATCGTGGTCCTCGACGAGGCCACGGCCAGCGTCGACCCGCTGACCGAGGCCCAGATCCAGGAGGGGCTCGACGTGGTGCTGGCCGGCCGCACCTCGATCGTCATCGCCCACCGCCTGTCCACGATCGAACACGTCGACCGCATCATCGTGCTCGACCACGGACAGATCGTGGAGGAGGGCGACCACGCCACGCTCCTGGCCCAGGGCGGCCGCTACTGCCAGGTCTACAACACCTACTTCCGGCACCAGTCGCCCAACTACCGCGCGGGCGCCGGTTTCGTCCCGGTCAGCTCACCGTGACCGAATAGGCCGCGGTTTCGCCTCCGCGTCCGTTCGCCGTCGCGCGTTCCCGCGTTCGCGCGTCTGCGCCTCCGTGAGTCCACCCGTTCGCCCCGTGCGTCCGAGCCTGCGCCCGGTCGCCCAGGCGCTCGCCCGCCCGCCCGGCCGGGACATCACCACCCGGCCGCCCTGTCGCGCAACGGGTCTCGCCGCCACGGCGAGCGAGTGACGTCCCACCGGGTCGCCGCCCTGCTCGGTGGGGGAAGCCCTTGTTCGTCAGGTGTTGTCGCGCAGGGCGCGGAGGGTTTCGGCCTGTTCGGCGGTGACGCCTCGGGCGCGCTGCTCGACGGCCTCCTCCGGGGTGAGGCCCGCCCCGGCCCAGGATGCGGTCTCCTCGAACGGGATGCCGGCCTGCCACCAGGCCCGCGCGACCGCCATCGGGTTGAGGCCGCGCTGGAGGTAGCGCTTCGCTTCGGCGGGTCTGAGTCCGAGGTCCTGCCACATACGCGCGGTGGGGGCGTCGACGCCGTGCCGGGCCCATGCGATGGCCTCGTCGTCGAGCCAGTCGTCGTTGATGTAGCCGAACAGCAGGAGACCGTCGGCGTTCCCGGCCCGTGCGACGAACCGCTGGGCCCGGTCCTGTGGATCACCGGTCCAGGCTCCGGCTTCGGTCGCGACTCCTCCTCCGGTGAGGGACATGAGGCTGCTGAACGCGTCACCGGGTCCGGAGGTGTCGTCGGCGGGACGTGGCTTGCGTCCGAGCCTGATGTCGAAGGCCTGGTCGGGGGTAAGGCCCCGGCGTTTGAAGTCGATGGCCTCATCGGGGGTGAACTCGTACTCGTGCCAGAGGAGCGCCTCCGCGGCGGTGAGCCCCGCGGCACGGCAGACGGCGAGCGTTTCGGGGGTGACGCGGGCGGTGGCCCACTGCGTGGCCAGGGCCGGGTCGGCGATCCCGGCTCGCCGCCAGGCGGCCGCGTGTGCCGCGGTGAGCCGCCACCGCCACCAGAGGTGTGCCTCGTCGGCCGGGATCCCGGCCGCGCGGTACGGGGCCGGGTCGAAATCGTCGCCCGGCGTGCTGAACGACATCGTCATGACGCTCCTGAGTCAATGAGTACGGTCTCCGCCCACGAAGGCGCATGCCCGGCCGCGTCGAGCAGGCCGACGATCACCCGGGTCCTGGCCGGCGGGCGGTCCGGCCAAGGGGTACGGCCGTCGGTGATCGCGATGATCACGTCCGGCGGCGGCTGCCGCGCCAGAGCCGCGACGAACCCGGCCCGCAGATCGGTGCCTCCACCCCCGCTCAGCCGCAGACGAGGGGTGGTCCCCGGGTCTTCGGTTCTGCCTGGCGGCGGGCCGGGGGTGGTGTCGGGAGGATCTCCGGTTCCGTCTGGTGGCGGTGTGGGGGTGGTGTCGAGGGCTCCGGTGCCGCCCGGCCGAGGGGCAGGGGTGCCGTCGGCTCCTTGGGCTCGGCTCGGGTACAGGTCGGAGACTCGGCCGAGTGTCTGCGGTCGGTACGCCTGCGCGTCGCAGGAGATGACGGTGAACTGCCCTCGCCCGGCACCGATGGCCCGCAGCACTCCGGCGACCTCGGCCAGCGCCTGGCCCAGCATGGTGTCGGTGATCGACCCCGACGTGTCGATGAGGACGGTCACGGCGGGCAGCGGACGGCGCAGGCTGGGCAGGATGACACCGGGCAGCGCGGCGGCCCTGCGTGACGGCCTGCTGTAGGTGTAGTCCACCCGCCCCGCCGCCTGGGCCAGGCCGTGGCGGACCCTGGCGGACAGGTGGCGCCGCCAGTTCACCGTGGGTTCGAGCACGTCGTCCGCCCACCGACGCCAGCCGGCCGGGATGTCGTCGTGGGCGTTCAGCCGTTCGCGGATCCGCCGCGCGGTGTCGAGCGCCGTGAGCCGGGCGCTGGTGGCGGACAGCCCCGGCAGGCCGGAGTCCCAAACCCGCGGCAGACCGTCACAACCACTCCCACAGTCACCGCCACCGTCACCGTCCACGAACCGCACGTCGAGGAGGTCCGGCTCCGGATGGTGGGGGTCTGGGAGGCGGGGGTCGGGGCGGTGCGGGTCGGGATGGTGTGGGTCCGGGGGTCGGTGGGTCGCGGGCTGCTGGGTCGGGGGCTCCGGGGTCTGGGGAGACCCGTTCGGGAGCCTCGCGTCCGAGGCCGACTCCCGTAGGGACTGCCAGTACTGCTCGGCCGTCCCCCCGTCCCGCAGGCCGAGCCGTACGGGAGTCACCGCCTCCGCCGGAAGGGGTACGCCCCCGAACACGTCGTCGTTGATCTCGGCGTCGGCGGCCAGGTTCCAGTCCCGCTGCTCCCGGGCCCCCACCTCGACGGCACCGCCCGGATAACGCCGCGCGTGCTCCCGCAGCAGGTGCGTCACCTGGTGGATCAGCCAGAACCCCACCTCGGGCACGCTCTGCCGCGCCAGCTCCTCCGGCTCCACGTACACGTGCCATCCCGGGTCGGCGGGAAAGCGCCGCAGTGCCGAGGAACCCGGGACCATGACCGGTTCCAGCGCGAGCAGCGCGTTGGCCAGGTAGGGGGCCTGATGGGCGGCCCACACCCGGGCGGCCGCCCACTTCTCAGGACGGTTCATGGAGCAGCCCGGCGGCGCGCAGGATCGGCGTCAGTTCCAGCAGCGCGGCGGGGATCCGGGCGCCGGCGGGCCGGCGACCGGCCAGGGCGCGAGCGGCCAGGGTCGCCACGTCGGGCGCGGTCCGGGCGGCCTTGGCGATCACCCGCCAGGCGGCGTCCCACCGGGACACGTCCCCGTCGGCCACCGCGACGGCCACCACCGAGGTCAGTACGGCGAAGGCCCGATCGGCGCGCCGAGGCAGCTCGAACCCGTCCGGATCGTCGAGCACCGCCACCGGGTCCGGCAGGTCCAGGTGCTCCATCCAGGACAGGAACTCCAGCGCCGCCCCCTCCCCGACCGCCCCGGTCACGAGCGCCGCCAGCACGTCGGGCGAGGCCCGTACGGCATCGCAGGCGGCGATCAGCCGCGCCGCCGCCTCCCACGACCGCGGGCTGGGCCACCCCTGCCCGCCCGCGCCCTGAGCCGGCACCCGCAGCGCCAGCGCGGGCCGTACCTCGAGGAAGGCCGCCACCGTCGCCCGGGCCCGCGTCACCTGCTCGTACGACGCGGGCCGCTCGAAGCCCGTCAGTGGCGGAAGCGGGAACCCCACGGCCAGCCCGCGCGCGATCCGCCGGCCGTCGACCGGCCAGTCGAGGTGCACGAGCCGGTTGGCCAGCGGCGGCGCCAGGTCCCACCCGTCGGCCGCCTCCTCGGGCGGGTTGGCGGCGGCCACGATCCGTACCTTGTCGGGCAGCCGTACGTCACCGACCGCCCGCTCCAGCACCACGCGCAACATCGCCGCCTGCACCGCGGGTGGCGCGGTGGTCAGCTCGTCCAGGAAGAGCAGGCCGTGCCCGGCCGTGAGCAACCGTTGCGCCCATTCGGGCGGCGCCATGCGAACCGTGCCGTCGGAGATCACCGGCAGGCCGGCGAAGTCGGTCGGCTCGCGGATGGAGCCGACGACGACCTCGACGGGCCAGTTCAGGGACTCGGCCAGCGCCACCACGGCGGAGGTCTTGCCGGTGCCCGGGCTGCCCCACAACAACGTCGGTACGCCCGCCGACACCGCGATCGACAGTGCCTCCTGCGCGACGTCGCTCACCTGCTCACCAGCCCGGGCAGGCCGAGCTGCCGCTTCAGCAGCTCCAGCTCGTGGGCGGGCACCTCGCGGCGCATGGTCTCGACGTTGTCCCGCAGCGGGTCGGCGGTCATGCGCACCTCGCCCACCCCCTGCCGGAACGCCTCGGCGTCCCACGGCAGCGCGACGACCGCGGACTCGGCGATCCGCGTGACCTCCTCGGGCGCCGGCGGGGCGGCGATGCCGAGCCGGGTGGTGAGCCGGTCGCCGATCAGCAGCCCGGCCAGGTAGCTGCGCGCCGCCGCGGGGTCGCGTCGCGGACGGGGGTCGGCGCCGTGCACCCAGGCGGTGACGATCTCGGCGACCAGCCGGGCGGCCGCGTGGCTGGGGCGGTCGGACAGGCCGAGGTCGCCGAGGTCGTACTGGTTCGCGGAGATCACCAGAGCCACCCGGTCCTCGGTCCAGCCGCGGGTGAAGTGGCTCCAGCCCCAGAGGTACTCGCCGCCGTGGCCGATGTAGGGGTGCTCGCCGCCGAAGACGTTGAACACGAGCCCGACCGAGTGGTCCTGGCTCGGCCCGGCGAGGGTGCCACCGGACGCCTGCGCCGTGATCATCTGCTCGGCCGTCCCCGGATCGAGGACGCCGCCTCCGCCGTTGAGCAGCGCGAGCACGAACCTGGCGTGGTCGGACGGCGTGCTGAGGGCGGAGCCGGCCGGATAGTCGCCGGGGTACAGCTCGGGGAGGGTGAAGGTGCAGCCGGACAGGGTCGCGTAGCCGGTGGAGCGGCGGGCGAGCAGCTCGGCCGGTACGAAGTCGGGGTGCTGAGCCCTCGGCAACACCGTCGACTCCATCCCCAGCGGCCGGAACACGTGCCGCCGCACCCGTTCGGAGAGCGTGGCCCCCTCGGGATCGAGCAGCTCGACGAGCCGGCCGACCACGGCGATCCCGACGTTGCTGTAGGTGTACCGGGCACCCACCGGCCCCACCCAGAACGGCGCCACCGTGCCCCCGTAGGCGTCGGACCTCCCGGCCTCGAAGACCCGCCGCAGATGCTCCTCCAGCGGCGCGGGCGGCACCCGAGCCCAGTTCCCCATGTTGACGCCCAGACCGCTGCGGTGGGTGAGCAGGTCCCGCAGCGTGATCGGCCGTTCCCCGTACGGGTTGACGACGGGGAAGTGCTCCTCGACCGGGTCGTCCAGCCCGATGAGGCCGCGCTCCACGAGCTGCATGGCCGCCACCCCGGTGTACGTCTTGCAGTCCGACCCCGTCGGCCCCACCGTGTCCACCGTCATGGGCCGGCCGGTGGCCAGGTCCGCCAGCCCGTACGCCCTGGCCAGCGCCACCTCCGTGCCCACACCCACCGCGACCGACAACCCCGGCGTCCCGTAGTGCCTCATGATCTCCGGCACGTACGCGTCGAGCGCCTCGCCCAGCAAGTCAATGTCCATGGCGTCAAGGCTGGCATTGACACGATGAAATCGTCAAGGCGTACGTTGACAGTCATAATGGTCTGGTGCCAGAGCTACCCGATCTCTCCGCCCTGCTGTCGATCGTCGAAGAGCGCAGCGCGGGCGCCGACGCCCTCACCCGTCTCACCGTCGCCGAAGGCGTGCTGTCCGACCTGCAGGGCATCGGTGACCGGCTGCTCGGTTACCTGGTCGAGCTGGCCAGGGCGGAGGGCTGCTCGTGGTCGGACATCGGCGACCACCTGGGCATCAGCCGCCAGGCGGCCCAGCAGCGCTACGGCCGCCGCTGGTCCAGCCTCACCGTCGCCGACCTCGCGCAGTCGGGGGCGTTCGAGCGCTACACGGGGCGGGCCAGGCAGACGGTGGAACGGGCGGAGGCACACGCCCGCCGCCTGGGCCAGCTCGCCGTCGGCGCCGACCACCTCCTGCTCGGCATCCTCGACGACCCCGGCACCCTCGCCGTGCGAGCGATCGCCGCCCAGGGAGTGGACCCAGCCGCGCTCAAGGCCGACCTCGAACAACGCCTGTCCACCGGCCCCGGGTCCCCGGCGGCGGTCCCGATCGGCGCCGAGACCCGGCGTGCCCTGCAGGCGGCGCTGGCGGAGACGGCGGAGCTCAGGCACAACTACATCGGCACCGAGCACATGCTCCTCGGCCTTCTGCGCGACAAGTCCAGCACGCTCCTGCGCGAGCGCGGCATCACTCTCGAACCGACCCGCGCCGCCGTCCGCGCGGCCCTCGAAGCGTTCCTGCGCTCCCGGGAGGGTTAGGACGTCTCCCGTGCCGTCGTGAGGCTCACCGCCGAGCGGCTGCCTTCAGCAGGATCTCCACCAGCTCCTGCGGCGCGCCGCGCATGAGGTTGTGCCCGCTGTCCAGCGCGTACGTCGTCCACGCCGGGTCCTCGCGCAGCCGCTCGTAGACGGGTGTGAACGGGGACGGGGCCTCCCAGCCGGCGGCGTACACGTACGTTCTGCCGCGGACCTGGGCGAGCCCGCCGGTGAGCCGGAGCGGCTGCAGCAGCGAGGCGACCGGGTGCGGCGTGGCCCGAGGATCGAAGAACGACAGCGGCCGCACCGCGTAACCGCTCTCCACGACGTCGGCGTACCAGCGCCGCTCCTGGTCGGAGACCACGTTCCAGCACGAGTCGCCGTCCCCCGGCACCATGGCGTCCAGGTACACCAGCCCGCGCACCCGCCCCGGCACCCGGTCGGCCCCCCCGGTGATCACCATGCCGCCGTAGCTGTGCCCGGCCAGCACCGCGTCCTCGACGCCCTCGATCTCCATGAGGCCGATCACGTCCTGGAGGTGCGTGTCGAGGTTCACCCCGCCGTGGAGCAGGTGGCGGCGCTCGCTGAGCCCGGTCAGCGTCACCGGGAGCACTCGATGCCCCCGGCTCCGCAACTCCTCGGCGAGCTCGGCGAAACACCGGCCGCCATGGCACATGCCAGGAACGAGGACGAACGTCGCCACGAGACAACCCCTATATCGAACCGATCGGTACCATCAAGGATGCCAGCACCCCATCGAACCGATCGTTTCGATTCCCCGCCGCCCGCTCACCCCCTGAGCGGGCGCAGGGCGGAGCCCCAGGCGAGGACCTGGTCGAGGACGACGTTCAGCCGGTCCTCGTGGACGGCGGCGGGCTTGAAGCCGTCCGCGAAGTCGGTGTTGAGCGACAGCCCGACCTGGTTCGACACGGTGGCCACGCTGAGCAGGCCCAGGACGTGCCGCAGGTGCGAGATCGCCCGGGGCGCGCCGTCCACGCCGTAGCCGACGAACCCGGCCGCCTTGTTGGTCCATTCCGTGTACAGAAAGTCGAGGGCGTTCTTGAGCGCGCCGGGGTACGAGTTGTTGTACTCGGGGGTCACGATCAGGAACGCGTCCAGGGACGACACCTTGGCCGACCAGCGCCTGGTGTGCTCGTGCTGGTAGATGCCCGTGGCGGGGTGCTCGGGCTCGTCCAGGTTGCCCAGGTTGTAGTCCTTCAGATCGACCAGCTCGTACTCGGCGTCGCCTCGTTTGGCTGCCAGATCGCGGACCCAGTGCGCCACCGCCTCGCCGTTGCGGCCGGGACGGGTGCTGCCCAGGATGATGCCTACCTTCAGCATGTCAATGCTCCCTCAATCGGTTACTCGAACCACCGTAGGGAGACTTGCTGAGATACTGAATGCGCTGCTGTCCAAGGTTTATACGCTATCGTCTCAGGCGCTAGACTCAGCGCATGGACATGCTGAGCGACGTGGTGGCCTTCATGCGGTGCGGGCGTCCCACCTCCGCCCGCATCTCCTGGCGCGCGCCCTGGGGCGTGTCGTTCCGCGCGGCGCGCGGGTCCGCCGGTTTCCAGGTGGTGCTGCGCGGGTCCTGCTGGCTCCTTCCCCCGGATGGCGAGCCCGTTCCGCTGAGCGTGGGCGACCTGGTGTTCCTGCCGCATGGCGACTCGTTCGGGCTGGCCGACGATCCCGCGCGGCCGCTGGTCGAGCCGGACTGTGCCCCGCATTCCGAGCTGTTCGCCTCGGCCGGCTTCGGCGGCGCCGGGGCCGAGACGGTGATCCTTTCCTGCGGCTACCAGCTCGACCTCGACCGGACGCATCCGATCCTGGGCTCGCTGCCCGGCGTGATCCACCTGCCCTCGACGCTCGGCAGCCATCCGGAGCTGCGGGCCGCCGTCGAGCTGCTGGCCGCCGAGATCGACAACCCGCGCCCCGGCACGGACACCGTCGTGTCGTCCCTGCTCGAGATGTTGCAGCTGTACGTCCTGCGGGCCTACTTCGAGACCCAGGACGAGCCCTGCACGCTGTCCGGCTGGGCCGCCGCACTGGCCGACCCCGGTGTCGGCCGCGCGCTCGACGCCATCCACCGCGACCCGGCCCGCCGCTGGACGGTCGAGTCGCTCGGCGCCCACGCCGGCATGTCGCGCGCCGGCTTCGCCCGCCGCTTCACGGGGCTGGTCGGGCAGCCGCCGCTGGCGTACCTGACCTGGTGGCGGCTGGTGAGCGGGGCCCGCATGCTGCGCGAGTCCGACGCGTCGGTGGCGGAGGTGGCCGAGCGGGTGGGATACGGGTCGGAGTTCGCCTTCGGCAACGCCTTCAAGCGCGAGTTCGGCGTGGCGCCCGGCCGGTACCGCCGCCAGGCCGCGGCGGCCTAGGCCAGGCACAGGTCCGGCCGGCGACGCGGCGCATCCGAGGTCCGGCCGGGAAGGGTCATCCCCCGATGCCGGTCACCCCGATGAGCAGGGGCAGGAGCACGATGATCAGCAGGGCCCCGAGCACGTCGAAGCTCACCCCGGAGCGGATCATCGTCGTGATCGGCACCACGCCCGACCCGTACGCGATCGCGTTCTGCGGCGTCGACACCGGCAGCATGAACCCGAACGACGCCGCGAACGTCGCTGCCAGCGCCGGCACGAACGGGTTGATCCCCGCCGCCACCGCGACCGGGATGATGATCGGCACCACCACGGCGGCGGACGCCGTGTTGCTGGTGGTCTCCGACACCAGCACGGCCAGCACGACGGCGAAGGCGGTGATGGCGAACACGCTGCCCAGCCCGAGCGCCGAGGCGGCCGAGGAGCCGATGGCCTTGGCCAGCCCGGTGTCCTCCAGCAGGGAGCCGAAGATGATGCCGGTGCCGAACAGCACGATCGTGCCCCAGTCGATGCGGGCCGCGTCGCTCCAGTTCAGCGTGAACTCGCGCTTGCCCCAGTCGGTCGGCAGCACGAACAGCAGGGCCGCCCCGAGCACGGCCACGATGCCCTCGTTCAGCCGCCCGCTGACGGTGGTGTAGAGGGCGGACTCGGTGCCGGCGAACAACGCGACCAGGCCGGGGAAGACCCACAGGAAGACGGTGACGCCGAAGGCCACGAGCGTGTTCTTCTCGGCGCGTGAGAGCTTGCCCAGGGAGGCGCGTTCGCGGCGCACGTACTCCTCGACGCCCTCGATCCTGCGGATCTCCGGCCGGTTGAGCAGGAGCAGCACGGCGGCGAGCGCGACGAACATGAGCAGGCAGATCGGCAGCGCGGTGATCATCCACTGCGCGAACGAGATGCGCCGGCCGGTGGCCTCCTCGATGAGGCCGCGGCCGATCAGGTTCGGCGGGCTGCCGACGGGGGTGAGCAGGCCGCCGACGCTGGCGCCGTACGCGAGCATCAGGACCAGCGCCGCCCCCACCCGCAGCCGCAGCGGGTTGAAGTCGGCCGCGACCAGCCCGCGATCCTGCAGGAGCTTGGCGATCACCGCCAGCATGCCCAGCGCCGTGGGCAGCAGCATGGCGACGGTGGCGGTGTTCGAGACGAACGCCGACAGCAGGCCCGTGATCGCCCCGAACGCCACGATCAGCCGGAACGTCGAGCGTCCCACGCCCGGCAGCGACAGGATGCGGAAGGCGAAGCGGCGCGCCAGGCCCTGCTTGAGCATGGCCTGCGCCAGGATGAACGCCCCGATGAAGGTGAAGATCGTGGGGGAGCCGAACGGGGAGAGCGCGTCCGCCGCGGAGACCACCCCGAGCAGCACGATCGCGCCGACGCCGATGAGGCCCCCGACGGGGATGGGCACCGGCTCGGTCACCCACAACACGATCACGCCGAGCAGGACCGCCGCCAGCGTCTGCTGCTTGGCGTCCATGCCGAGCGGCAGCAGCAGGAAGACCACCGTGATGAGCGGCGCGAGCCACATCCCGGTGGTGCGCCGGCCCTTCTCGAACCTCTCCTCGGCCGGCGTCAGCTTCTGCTCGCCGAGACCGCGGTAGGTGGCGTGGCCCAGGAGGGCCTGGTCGACGTCGGTTTTCGGTGGACCGGGGGTCATCGCCTGCTCCTAACGTTTCCGCCCGTCATTCAAGGTCCGGGTGGCGGCCGGGTCCAAGACGCGTTAGCTACCTGGGTTATAGGTCTGCCCCATAGGAGCGTTCAGTGGACGTCCGGCAACTCGAGTATTTCCTTGCCGTCGTCGATCACGGTGGGTTCGACAAGGGCGCCAAGGCGCTGTCCATGGCGCAGCCCTCCCTGTCGCAGGCGATCAGGACCCTGGAGAAGGACCTGGGCAGCCAGCTCTTCCACCGCATCGGCCGCCGCGTGGTGCTCACCGAGGCCGGGCGGGCGCTGATCGAGCCGGCCCGGCAGGTCGTCCGCAGCCTGGCGGCAGCCCGCGCGAGCGTGGCCGCCGTGCACGGGATGGTGTGCGGCAGCGTGGCCATCGCGTCGATGCCGTCCCCGGCGGCGGAGCCGCTGAGCAGCATGATCGACCACTTCCGCGACCGGCATCCGGGCGTGGAGGTGGCGATCGCGGTGGAGTCGGAGCACCGGGAGGCGTTCCTGCCGCTGGTGCTGAAGGGCGTCGGGATCGGCGTGCCGGCCGAGGCGTGGCGGACGCTGGCCGAGCGGGCGGGCGCGCTGGTGTTCGACCTGGACCCGCCGGCGTCGCTGCACCTGGCCCTGGTCAGCAGGAAGGGCTGGCTCTCCCCGGCGGCCGCGGAGTTCCTGGAGATCGCCACCTCTTATAGGCGTGGCCTATAGGTCGTATCGCTCGCCGGTCCTGGACGTTCGCGCGGGCCGCCGCTTGAATCGGGACCATGACGACGCATGACATCGCCGTGATCCCCGGAGACGGCATCGGGCTCGAGGTCACCCCGGCGGCCCTGGAGGTGGCGCAGGCCGCGGGCCGGCGGCACGGCTTCGGGTTCCGGCTCACCGAGTACGACTGGTCGTGCGAGCGCTATCGCCGCGAGGGCGCCATGATGCCGTCCGACGGCCTGGACCGGCTGCGCGGCCACGACGCGATCTTCCTCGGCGCGGTCGGGGCGCCCGAAGTGCCCGACCACGTCTCCCTCTGGGGCCTGCTCATCCCGATCCGCCGGGCCTTCCGCCAGTACGTGAACCTCCGCCCGGTCCGCCTCTTCGAGGGCATCGAGAGCCCCGTACGCGCCTCCGACCTCGACCTCGTCGTGGTCAGGGAGAACACCGAGGGCGAATACAGCGAGATCGGCGGCCGGATGAACCGCGGCTTCCCGGAGGAGATGGCCGTCCAGGAGGCGGTGTTCACCCGGGCGGGCGTGACGCGCGTGCTCGACTACGCCTTCGACCTGGCCGCCCGCCGCCGGAGCTACGTCACTTCCGCCACCAAGTCCAACGGGATCGTGCACACGCTGCCGTTCTGGGACGAGCTGGTCAGGGAGCGCGCGGCCGGGCATCCGGGCGTGCGCTGGGACCAGGAGCACATCGACGCGCTGTGCGCGAAGCTGGTCCTGCAGCCGTCCCGGTTCGACGTGATCGTGGGCTCGAACCTGTTCGGCGACATCCTCAGCGACCTGGCCGCCGCCGTCGCGGGCAGCATCGGGATCGCCCCGTCGGCCAACCTCAACCCGGAGCGCGAGTTCCCGTCGATGTTCGAGCCCGTGCACGGCTCCGCGCCCGACATCGCCGGGAAGGGCGTGGCCAACCCGATCGGCGCCATCTGGTCGGCGGCCATGATGCTGGAGCACCTGGGGCATCGGGAGGCGGGCGACGAGATCGTGGCGGCCGTGGCTGCCGTCCTGGCCAAGGGGGACGTACGCACGCGGGACCTGGGCGGCACGGCCGGCACCGGGGAGTTCACCCGCGCGGTGCTCGACCGCCTGCCGGGGTGAGCAGGTGGCCGGCCTCGACCTGGTGCAGGTGGACGAGCAGGTCGTAGGAGCAGGCCAGGGCGGTCTTCGGGTCGTCGGCCGACCAGTACAGGCCGTACGAGCGCGTGGGGCGGGCGGTCGCGAACCAGTCGCGGTCCGGGACGGTCCGCAGATCGAGGGCGAAGTCCCGGAACGGCACCTGGTCCAGGACGTGCTCGTTGTGGCCCGGCGGGGCGGGCGGGACGGTGTAGACCCGGGGCTCCTGGGCGGTGAAGTCGGGCAGCGCGTTGACGGTGCCCTGGTTGAAGGTCAGGCCGATGCTCACGTAGTCCGCGCCGAGGCGCTCGCGCAGGAACGCCCCGGCCGGCTCGGGGAACTCCTCGGGGTGGTCGCTGGTGTAGGCGACATGGCCGTTGCCGGCGGCCAGCAGGATCTTGCCGCCGGTGTGGTCGAGCAGCCAGGCGGTGTTGTCCGCCATGACCCGGTCGCGGTAGCGCATCCGCTCGGGGAACTGCTCGTCCGGGTAGGCGTACGCGGTGAAGCTCTGCGCGATCGCGGTGGCGTTCTGCCGGGCCCACGCGCTTCCTCCGTGCTCGCGCACCAGGTCGAGGGCGGCCCGCGCCCGGTCCGCGTCGGCCTGGCGTAGCGGCTGCTCCTTGGTGAGCTGCCCGAACATCCACCGGCCCGCCTCCTCGGTCGTGCCGGGCCTGAGCGGCGCGTACAGCTCGGTCAGGCGCTCGGCGAGCTCGGGGCAGCCCGCGAGGACCTGGTCGAACGCCTCCCGGCCCGGGTAGCCGAGGTCGTTGCCGGCGAACCTGAGCCGGGGGCGGCCGGCGGCGTTGTGCTCGCGCATCCAGTGGAGGAGGTCCAGGTACTCCTGGGTGTTCCAGAAGACGTACTGGCCCTGGAACTCCTCGCGCATGATCTGCACGGGGTCGCCGACGCCGTTCGTCACGTAGTCGTTCAGGCGCAGGCCGGTGCTCCAGCTCGCCTCCAGCACGAACGTGGTGAAGCCCTTGGTCTCGGCGAGGTGCCGGAAGAGGCGGTGCTTGAGGGTGAAGAACTCGTGGGCGCTGTGGCCGGCCTCACCGAGCCCGACGATCCGGGCGCTTCCGATCATCTCCTCCAGGGCGGTCATGTCGTTCAGGGGGCGGGCGTGGCTGCTCAGCATGTCGTCTCCTCGACTCGGCGTACGAGAGAAACGTAGCCGTCGTTTGCGCATTTGCGCAAGACGGATGTCTAAGGCGTTCGTGCCAACCATCGAGTACGCTGCTCCAGCATGGGAAACCGGGAAGACCTCCTCGCCGGAGCCAGGCGTTGCCTGGAGGAGAAGGGCTGGGGACGCACCACCGTGCGCGACATCTCGGCCGCCTCCGGCGTCAGCATGGCCGCCATCGGCTACCACTTCGGCTCGCGCGAGGCGTTGCTGAACGCGGCGCTCATCGAGGCCGTCGACGAGTGGGGCACGCAGGTCGGCCGCACCCTGGCCGCGTTCGGGGCGGACGGCAGCGGCCCCGCCGAACGCTACGAGGCGATGTGGGCCGCGATCACGGCGTCCTTCACCACGCACCGGACGTTGTGGCTGGCCACGATCGAGGCGCTGGTCCAGGCCGAGCACTCCGACGACCTGCGACGCTACCTCGCGGGCGGGCAGGCCCTGGGGCGCCGGGGGCTGGCGGCCACCCTCCTGGGCACGCCCGAGGACGACGTCGACGACCGGAGCGTGCGCACGCTGGGGGCCGTGCAGATGGCGCTGCTCACCGGGGTGGTGACGCAGTGGCTCACCGACCCCGGCCAGACTCCCGACGCCGCGGAGATCGTCGCGGGCCTGCGCGCCCTCACGGACGTCATCGACGGCGGAGGTAGGGCTGGCACTACCTGAGTCTTCCCGCCTGCGGGATCGAGATGGACCGTTGATCGTCCGTAGGTTCTAGGGCATGACCACGCCACTTCTCCGCCGGTGGACCGGCGCCTCCGCCCTCGCCCTCGCCGTCCTGTGCGGCCCCGTCGCCACCGCCGCGCAGGCGGACTCGTTCCCCGTCCAGGACACGCTGGACGACCTCGTCAGCAAGGACGAGTTCCCCGCCGCGCTGGCCTCCGTACAGGACCGCGACGGGACCATGCGCGACTACACCGCCGGCCAGGACGACCCGCCGGCCGACGGCTACGTGCGCATCGGCAGCAACACCAAGACCTTCACCGCCGTGACCGTCCTGCAGCTGGTCGGGGAGGGCAAGGTCGAGCTGGACGGGCCGGTCGAGAAGTATCTGCCGGGCCTGCTGCGCGGCAAGGGCATCGACGGCCGCCGCATCACCGTACGCCGGCTCCTGCAGCACACCAGCGGCCTGCCCGAGTACACCGACTTCCTGGCCAAGGGCGCCCTGCCCTACCAGCACACCTACTTCCAGCCCCGCGAACTCCTGGACATGGCGCTGCGCAAGCCGGCCCAGTTCGCGCCGGGCGCCAAATGGGCCTACACCAACACCAACTACATCGTCGCCGGCCTGCTCATCGAGAAGATCACCGGCCGCCCCGCGATCGAGGAGATCACCAACCGCACGGTCAAGAAGCTCGGACTGACCCGCACCTACTTCCCGAACGTCGGCGACCAGGCCCTCCGCCCCCCGCACGCCAAGGGTTACCACCGGGACGACCCGAGCAAGCCGATGACCGACGTCACCACGTACGAACCGTCCCAGGCGTGGACCGCCGGCCAGATGATCTCCACCCCCAGCGACCTCAACCGCTTCTTCACCGCCCTCCTCGACGGCAAGCTCCTCAAGCCCGCGCAGCTCAAGCAGATGCGCACCACCGTCAAGGTCCCGGAGCTCGGCCCCGGCGGCGCGTACGGGCTGGGCCTGAGCAGCGTCAAGCTGTCATGCGGCGGCCGGGCGTGGGGCCACGGCGGGGCGATCCCCGGCTACTACACCACCAACGCCGCCACCGACGACGGCCGCGCCGCCGCCATCGCCGTCACCCACCTGCCCACCACACCGGCCGCCCAGAAGCACGTCGAGCAGGCCCTGGACACCACCTTGTGCACACACCCCTGAGCCACTTACCGACCTTCATCCGCGCCAGCCTCTCCACCCTCAGCCCCACACGCCGCCCCTCCACTCTCAGCCCCACACGCCTTCACCCTCGGCCGCGCATGCCCCCCAACCTCGGCCGCGCGACCTTTCGTTCCCAGCCGTGTGCGGCGCTTCGCCCCACCGGTGCGCGGCCCTCCGCCCCCAGCGGTGCGCCGCCCCCGCCTCCAGGTGTGTGGCGCTACGCCCTCGGCCGCGTGCAGCCTCTCGCTCCTCGCGGTGCGCCGCTCTCCGCCTCAGCGGCGCGGGGCGCTTCGCCCTCGGCCGCGTGCAGCCTTTCATGCTCAGCCGTGGGCGGGGCTTTTGTCCTCACTCCTGAGCGTGGGCGGGGTGGTGAACCACCACGTCGTCACCGTGCCCGGGCCAAGCCATGACCAGCAGCCGCTGCCCCACCTTCTCATGACCCTTCCAGTCCAACCAGGCGTAGTGGACGCGGATGCGGTAACGCCCCGCGCCGCGAACGGCCAGGTCAGGCAGCTCGATGCCGGCCAGACCGTCGGTGAGCACGATGCGGCCCGTCGGGCTCTCGTATCCGACCTCGACAACGCTGTCCCAGCCCTTGGTCTCGACCGGGGGCCGGCGGGCGTACGTCTCGGTGGTGACGCAGACGCGGTATGTGGTGTTGACCTCGATGCGAAGGTGGCCGGGCGCGGCGGCCACCAGCTCGGAGCCCTGCCCCACCAGCCCGCCGTCCGGCATGCCCTCCCCTTCGTACGCCTCCAGCACGGTCTCGGGCCAGACCGGCCGCTTCTGCCTGATGGCCCGCACGGGTTTGATCAGCGGCCGATGTCGCGGGGCGTGATCGCACTTGGCCTGCTCCTCGGCCTCCCACGCCAGCATCTCGGCCTCCTCCTCGGCGGCCGCCTTGTCGTTGTCCGCCTCGGCCTTAGGGCAGACGCCATAGAGGAGGCCGGCCTCTTGGAGCGGGTCGATGCCGTGCGCCGCGCGGAACGCGGCTGCCTCCCGGGCATCGCCGCGGGTGTAGATGCCGCACATGCGCCGCCCGTACGCGATCAGTTGAGGATCGGGCAGGGCCTTGCCGAACGGCAGGCTGCTTCTCCGGACCATGCAGACGAACTCCTGCTCGCCGGTTTTAGGGCTTTTGCGGCCGTCCATGGCCTCGCAGTCGCTCGCCGTGGTGATCGGGCCGGGCGCGTGATCCGACACCGGCACCAGAACGAGCACCAGGGCCGTACTCACACTTGCCGCGACCACCCGATACGGCCTGCGCCCCCCGCCGTACGGGAGAGGGCTGCCGTACGCGAGGCGGCTACCGTACGCAAGGGGGCCGTTGCTCACGAGGAGGAGAAGCAGGGCGGAGCCGGTGAGGGCGGCGCTGTACCAGAGCGGTGAGATGCCGACCTCGGACCCCAGCAGCTGGTCCGGTGACATCCGGACACTGTCGTAGCCCTCCACGAGCTCGTAGCCCGCGGGGGCTGCCGTCATGCCCTCGCCCTCGGCTGTCACCACGCTCACCACTCCGGCCACCGCCGCGACCAGTAGAGCCCAGGTCGTCCCGAGCACGAGCCGCCTTGTCCGCACCAGCACGGCCGCCAGCACCAGCCCCGAGACCCCGCCGATCCCGACGAGGAGGTCGAACGAGACCCAGAGCTGCCACAGGAACCGACCGCTCCCGGTGAACCAGGACGCGATCGCCCCGCGCGACCCGATCCAGGTGAACACCCCGTTCGCGCTGTTCACCACGGCGGGCAGCAGCGGTAACACGACCGCGACCACCTGCACCGGCCACCATCGCAACGGGCTTCCGGCCGTGGCGGGTCGCGGACTTCTGGGCCGGTTACCGACCTCCCGTGCGGTCCGCGCGAGCCATACCGACGTAAGGACACCGATCGCCAGCCCGAGACCCTCGTGCCACACAAATGTCGAGTAGAACGGCCCCGCGAGCTGCGGCAAGAGGCCAGGCGCGACCGCGGCCGCCGCTCCTGCCCACAGCGTGCCCCGCCGCCATCTGCCGTCCTTCGCCTGCGCCACCAGGGTCAGCACGATCCACACCAGCCACGGCATGGTGCCCAACGGCAGAGTGTCCTGGAGGAACCCGCCGTTGATCCCGACCGAGTCCAGCACTGTGTACGCGACCGCCAGCCCCGGTTGGTGCAACCCAGCCACGAGTGCGAACAGCCGGAGTGTCCGGGAGACCCCGCGCATCCCCCGGTACAGCAGCACGACGACGGCGACCTGCGCGATCTCCTCGGGCACATCTGTCCAGGGCATCCGGTCGGCGAGCTCGATCACCGCCCACGCGTACAGCGCGATCCGCAGCAGCCACGCCTCCCGGTCCGGCTTCCCGCCGTCCTCCCGTTTCGGCAGGAACTGCCAGAGCGCCCAGGCGTGCAGCATCCCCATCAGGATCAGCATCACGATGACGTCAGTGTGGGGCTCCTGGCGCCACACGGTGAAGCTCCAGTAGACGAGCAGTTGAGAGAGCCGGATGTCGCCGGTCACGAGGGCGACGACCCCTGACGCGCCGACCAAGGCCGTGAAGACGGCGACGACGATCAGGCCAAGGCGATAGCGGAGCACGAGCCGTTCCTGGCAGGAAAGAGGGGCGGACGGAGTGACGAGGACCGGGGGACGGGAGGAGCAAAGCGCCCAACCTTAGCGGTGCCGCCGTCCCGAAGTCGATCACCTCACGCACCCCGATCCACGCTGGGCCCCGCACCGATGGGCCAGGGTCAGCCGGCCAACTCCTCACCCCCTTCGGCAAGGGGCGGCACCCGTTGCGGCAGCAGGGTGCTCCTGCCGATCAGCCAGTCGGCCAGGCGATCCCGCTCGATGAGTAACAGGGTCTGGCGTGCGTTGAGTGCCTCCTCCCGGGCTTGTCGGGTGAGGCGGCCCGAGGTGACGAGCACTCCGGTGTGCCCGGCGAAGGCATTGGCCAGCGCTCCGAGAAAGTTGCGGACCTCGGGTGCGCCGACGGTCCGGCTGTAGCGCTTGCACTGGACGGCGTACGGCGTCCCGCCCGGCGCCACGGCGGTGATGTCCACGCCGCCGTCACCGCTGCGCCCCCTCTCGCGAACGCGCCGGAATCCTTCGGCGATCATGCGCTCGGCGACGAGGTGCTCGAATTGTGGGCCGGTCATGAGATCGACCTTCGCCAATTCCGTGTTGGCGGCGAGGAATTGTCGCCGGCGGGCTTGGATGACCCGATATCGCAGGAAAAGTACGCCGCCGAAGGCGGCAATCAGGAGCGCGGTGATGCCCATTGCGGCCCCGGGATATTCGGCGGCGAAATTGGCCACGAGGACGGCCGCGATGGCGACGCCCACGAGGCCGGCCAGCAACAACTGCTCCTTGCCGCCCGGCTTGGACCGCTTCCTGCGACGACCGGATCGCCTCGCCATCATTTCCTCCCGAGGGTTGGTGCTGGTGGCGAGTATGAACGGTGGCACCGACAGAATCGGGGCCCTCGGCTTTGCGCAAAATGGTGACTTTTGGCAGACCCTGCCTATATCGCTGGGACTAGTGTTCTTTCGTGGGGTCGGGGCGCGGCGCTGGTCGGACCCTGCCCGTCCGAACTTTGGGTGACCTCCCGATGGCCATGCGGCAAACCCCCTTTTTCTCCGGAAAACACGGCTGTTAGCGTCCGCACATGTCAGTACCGGATCTCACCGCCGCGCTGGAGCGCATCCCCGGCTGGTTCTGGCCCGCGGACCAGCGCCTGTTCGAGTGGTTCCTGTCGGATGACGCCGCTCGTGGCGACGTGCTCGAGCTCGGTACGTACCTGGGCAAGAGCGCCGTCCTGATCGGTGGCCACGTACGCCAAGGGGAGACCTTCACCGTCTGCGACCTGTTCGAGTCGGACGCCCCCGACGCGGACAACGGCGCCGAGACCTCCAGGTCGTACTCCGCGCTCACCCGCCGCCAGTTCGAGCAGAACTACCTGAGCGTCCACACCACGCTCCCCGAGATCGTGCACGGCCCGACGTCGGTCATTCTCGACCATGTCGAGGCCGACACCTGCAGGTTCGTACACGTCGACGCCTCACACCTCTACACCCACGTGAAGGCCGACGTGGCGGCGGCGCGGACCGTGCTCAGGGCCGGTGGGGTCGTCGCCTTCGACGACTATCGCAGCGAGCACACGCCGGGCGTCGCGCTCGCCGTCTGGGAGGCGGTCGCCGGTCTCGGCCTGCAGCCGATCTGCGTGAGCTCGCAGAAGTTGTACGGGATGTGGGGCGACCCGGTGCCCGTCCAGCGTCGGCTGCTGGACTGGCTCGGGGAGCGCCCCGACCTGTGGCACACGACCGACGTGCTCGGGGACCGCCGGCTCGTACGCGTCAACCACCGCAAGAAGCCGAAGCCCGCGTCACCGGTCAGCGACGTGGACCGGCTCACCACCGAGCTGCGGCGCACGACCGCGGAGCTGAAGAAGGTCACGGCGGACTCGCAGAACGCCGTCCAGGCGCTGAGGAAGGCCACCAGAGAGGTCAGCCTGCTCGGCCCCGTCGCCCACCGCGCCGCCGGCTGGATCCGCCGCCGCTCCGCCCCTGGCAAGTAGCCGCCACGCCACCCCTGGAAACGGCCTCCGCCCAAGCTCCGGGAAGTCGCCGCGATCACCCTCCCATGAACGCGCCGACCTGCTCGGCGAACTCCTCCGGACTCACGATCCGCACCCCCAAGGTCTCGGCCTTGGCCCGCTTGGAGCCCGCCTTCTCGCCCGCCACCAGCAGGGACGTCTTGGCGGAGACGCTGGAGGAGGCCTTGCCCCCGGCCCGTTCGATCAGCTCGTTGACCTCGTTGCGCGACAGCGCCGCCAGCGGCCCCGTCATCGCGCCGGTGACCACCACCGACATCGACGCCAGCGGCAGCTCGACCACCGACCCCCCGGACTGCCCGGGCTCCTCGGAGTTCGCGGATCTCTCGGCGGGCGGGGTGGCACCGGGCTCGGTCATGTTCACCCCGGCCTGGACGAGCTTGTCGATGAGCGGGCCCAGCTCGATCAGCTCATCGACCACGACCGGCGCCTTCTCCGGGCCGATGCCGTCCACCTGCTGGATCGCCTCGGCGTCGGCGGCCCGGATGGCGGCCATGGTGGCGAAGTGGCGGGCGATGCGCCGGCTCATCGAGCGGCCGGTGCCCCGCACCCCGAGCGCCGCGAACACCCTGCTCAGCGGCCGCGTCCTGGCCTGCTCGATGGCCGCGAGCAGGTTGTCGGTGCTGGTCTCGCCCATGCGCTCCAGCCCGAGCAACTGCTCCCGGGTCAGGAAGAACAGGTCGGCGAAGTCGGCGATCAGGCCGGCGTCCAGTAGCTGCTGGATGCGGTTCACCGCCAGCCCCTCGATGTCGAGCGTGTCGCGCTCGACCGCGTACGTGATGGACGCGATCGCCCGGCACCCGCGCCCGCGCACGCACCGCCAGCGCTCCTGCGAGCTGTCGATCGCGTCGCCGCAGGACGGGCAGACCTCCGGGATCGCGATCGGCTCCTCCGCACCGGTGCGCAGGTGGACCACCGGCGCCTCGACCCGGGGGATCACGTCGCCCGCCTTGTAGACGGTCACGCTGTCGCCGAGCATCAGGCCACGCCGGGTGATGTCGGCGACGTTGTGCAGGGTCGCGTATGTGACGATGCTGCCGTCCAGCTCGACCGGCTCCAGCACCGCGCGCGGGGCGATGATGCCGGTGCGTCCGGTGTTCCACTCCACGCGGAGCAGCTTGGTGATCTTCTCGGTGGCGGGCAGCTTGTACGCGATCGCCCACCGCGGCGCCCGCGAGCTGAACCCGGCCTCGGCCTGGTCGGCCGCCAGGTCGCACTTGATCACGATGCCGTCGATGCCGAACGGCAGCTCGGCACGCGCTGCCCCGATCTCCCCGACGCGCTCCTGCACCCGCTCCAGCGTCTCCGCCACGATCCCGGCCACCGGCGTGGCGGCCGTGGTCTGCACGCCCTGCGCGGCGACCCAGTGCATGATCTCGCTGTGCGGCAGCTCGCGCAGGCGTACGGCCAGCTCGGAGCCGTCGCCCGGGGGCGGCAGGACGCCGTAGCCGAAGAACGTCAGCTCGCACACGTAGGGCCGGTCCTGCGCCCGCAACGTGCCCGCGGCGGCGCTGCGCGGGTTGGCGAACGTCGTGCCGTCGTGAGCCTGCCGCTTGGCGCACGCCTCCTCGAACTGCGAGGTGGTCATCATCACCTCGCCGCGCAACTCCACCGTGACCGCGTCGGCCAGCCGGTCGGGCAGGCCGACGATGGTCCCGATGGCGTGCGAGACGTCCTCACCCGCGGTGCCGTCGCCGCGCGTGACGAGCTGCGCCAGGCGGCCGTTACGGTAGCGGGCGGAGATCGCCAGCCCGTCGAGCTTGGGCTCCACGCTCCACCGCGTGACCGGCCGGCCGAGCCGCCGCTCCAGCCCGGCCGCCCAGTCGGCGAGCTGCTCGGCGCCGAACACGTTGTCCAGGCTGAGCATCGGCACGGTGTGCGGCACGTCGCCCACCACGGCCCCGCCGGCGACCTTGCCCGTCGGCGAGGCCGGCAGCACCGACTCGGGATGCTCCTCCTCGTAGGCCTGGATGCCGCGAACCAGCCGGTCGTAGGCGTCGTCGTCGAGCGTCGAGGTGCCGTCGGCGTAGTAGGCGGCCGCGGAGTCCACGGCCAGCTGGACGGCTTCGGCGTAGGCCGTGTCGTCGGCCAGCGCGGTGATGGGGGGCGTCTCGGTCATGGCTTCATCATGGCGAGTGCCACCGACAATTCCACCCCCGACGATCACCACTTCCACACCTCGCTTCGCAGGTAGGCCGCCTCTTGCGAGATCGGCTCACACTCCACAGGCGTACGCCGCCGTGGCGGACTCGCCGGCTCACTCCTGCCCGGCGACGCTCCGCAGGTAGGCCGCCACCTGATGCTTGCCACCGTAGTCGGCCCAGCCGAGCGGTGTCGCATCATGCTCGGCGTCCTTGATCGTCGGGTCGGCCCCGAGCTCGATCAGCGTCCTGGCCGTCTCGACGTCGTCGTTCCAGGCCGCTGCGTGCAGCGGAGTGGACCGGTGCAGGTGGTTCACGTCGAACCCGAGGCCGGCGAGCAACCGTACCGCCGCCGGTTTGCGCTGGCCGGCCGCGCTGTGGATCAGCCCCGGGGCGCGAGCGAGCGCCCGGGCCGCCGCCTCCGGACCGAACGCGGCCACCGCGCCGGCGTCGGCGCGCATGCAGGCGGCGGTGAACGCGTCGTCCTCGTCCAGCGTCGCCGTGGCGCCCGCCTCGGCGAGGAGCTCCGCGACCTCGGTGTGCCCGTTCAGCAGGGCCAGCGCGTACGGCGTGCGCCCCCCGTACGCCAGATGCTCGCCGAGCCCGTCCACCTCCGCCCCGTGCGCCAGCAGCAGCCGCGCCCGCGCCGGCCCGCCCCGCAGCGCGGCGGTCGCCAGCTCCTCGCGCAGCAGTTGCCGCGGGGACTGGATCGTCGGCCCCAGCCGCGCACGCCACGGCCCACCCGCCCCCCGCCCCAGCCCGAACTCCAGCAGCAGCCGAAGATGGTCGACGTCGTCCGAGAACGTCCCGCCGAGCCCGAGGTTGTAGAGCGCCTGGCCGTCGTTGGGATCCGCCCCGGCCTCCAGCAGCAGCCGCGCCAGCGCCATCCCCTCCGGATGCGGCGGCTGGTCACCCTCCCCGCCCCCGAGCGCGCCGGTGAGCGCCGTGAACGGCGAGGTCAGCCCGTCCCACAGGAATCCGGCGTTCGGATCGGCACCGTGTTCGAGGAGAACCCGGGCCGCCGCCACGTAATGACCCGGAGCCTTGAGCCGCGCATAGGCCAGGTACAGCAGCGGCTCCCACCCGAAGGGCCCGCCCTGCGACCGCGCGAGCCCGGGATCGTCGGCCAGCACCACGGCCAGCGCGCCGGCCGACCCGGTGGCGGCCATGGTGAAGACATTCGCGGTGGAGAGGTCTGGCTGCCGGGCCAGCAGGAGGTCGGCCTCGTCGGTCCGGCCGGGGTAGTCGGAGCCGTACGTGAGGCAGGCCAGCCGCAGGAACTCCTCCGGCAGGTCCGCTCGCGGCGGGACCTCGTGCGGCGAGCGGGAGTAACGCTCGACGGTGGCGAGATGCTCCGTCAGCCTGGGCCAGCTCGCGAAGCCGTACATGCGGGCGGTGACGAGCTGCGCGTCCGACAGCTTGAGCGTCGCAGGCGGCCGGGGATGGAACTCGGCGACGAGCCCGCGCGCCTCGGGCGCTCCCGCGTCCACCTGCTTGAGGAGGGTCTTGGCCTGCTTGCGGAGCCGTTCGAGGCTGGGGTTGTCGGGCAGACGATGGATGGGCACGATGGCCTCCTTTCCGTCTGGCCTGGTGTCCGCATGGTCAGGCCGGAAAAGAGGTCGGGCCGAGGTCGTACGGTGAACTCCAGGTGGGCTTCGCCCTTCCCGCGGACCGGTGGCGTCCTGCGCGCGCACCACCCACCTTACGCCTGCTCTCCTTCGTACGGGAGAAGGCGAGGAACCCTTTGGACCGAGGCGGTGCTGCGCGGTCGGCTCGCCGAGCTGGGTGGGAAGGTGGAGCACGGCACGGCGCTCACCGGCTTCGAACAGGACGAGCGCGGGGTGACCGCCAGGCTGGGCACCGGCGAGAGCGTGCGAGCGCGCTACCTGATCGCGGCGGACGGCGGCAGGAGCCGGGTACGCAAGGCCCTGGGCATCGGCTTCACCGGGGAGACTCGCGAGGAGGAGCGGATGGCCCTGGCCGACGTACGCGTCGAGGGCCTCGACCGCGACCACATCCACGCCTGGGTGCGCCCCGGCAAGGGCATGGTGGCCCTCTACCCGATGGCCGGCACCGACACCTTCCAGCTGCTCGCCACCCCGAGGCCCGGCATCGAGCCGGAGCCGACACTCGGCTGGCACCAGCGCACCTTCGCGGAGCGCTCGATGACGCGCGGCGTCCGCCTGACCGAGCTCCTGTGGTCCTCCTTCTACCGGGTGAACATCCGCCTCGCCGACCGCTACCGCTCCGGCCGCGTCTTCCTGGCCGGGGACGCCGTGCACGTGCATCCGCCGGCGGGAGGCCAGGGCCCGCATGTTCGACCTCCTGCGCGGCCCGCACTCCACCCTCCTGTCCCCCGGCCCCGCCCCTCGCATCCCGGGCGGCCCGGAGGTACGCACGTATCGCCCGGCGCGACCGTACGGCGAGGAACGGCACACCCTCATCCGCCCGGACGGCTACGTCGGCATCGCCACCTCCTCCACCGACGAGCTGGCCGCCTACCTCGCCATGGTCTGACCCACTACGCTCGTGACCTCGCAAACCCGCCGCACCACGAAGGACGTCTGGGCATGGGCAAGCTGGTACGGGACCGCATCCCGGAGATCATCCGGCGTACCGGCGAGGAGCCGGTGATCACGATCCTCGGGGAACCCGAGTATCGCGCGGCCCTGATGGCCAAGCTGTTCGAGGAGGCGACCGAGGTGAGTGAGGCCCCGCCGGAGGAGGTGGCCGGGGAGCTCGCCGACGTGTACGAGGTGCTCAGGGCACTGGCGGCGGCCCACGGGCACGACTGGCAGGAGATCGAGAGGACGGCGGAGGCCAAGCGCGAGGAGCGCGGCGCCTTCAAGGACCGCCTCTACCTGGCCTGACACCCCACCGCTCCGGGACACGCGCCCGGGGACAGCGGGGCGCGGGATTGCCAGGTGGTGCAGACGGCCGGCGGGTTTCAGGTCGCCGGCTCGTCGAAGACGTCCTCGACGCTCTTGGCGGTGGCCGCGCGGGTCACCCAGGTGCGGAGCTGGGTGAGGTCGGCGCCGCTGACGATGCGGGTGCGGGTGTCGTCGGGGACGTCGAGGCCGCGGGTGGCCAGGACGAGCAGGAGGATTCTGGCGGCCATCTCTTTCCTGCCGGCGGTCCGGCCTTCTTCCAGGCCGCGGGTGAAGGGGCTGTGGGCCAGCCAGGTGGCGGACGTCATGATCTCTTCGAGGTGCCACATCTCAGGTGAGTGCAGGTCGGAGTCGGGGATGCCGTACGGGCCGAGGACCTGCGCCTGGAAGTGGTAGCCGGTCAGCCCTGACGTGATCGGTCGCGCGTAGTGGGCGGCGATCTCGTGGTCGGGGCAGACGAGCAGGACCGTGACGTCGCAGTCCAGCCTCAGCCACAACGCGGCGGCGTCGCGGGCGAGTCGCTCGGCGGTCCTGCTGGTGTCCTGCGGGATCTCCACGATGATCGCGTGCGCGGGGGATCGTGGCGGGCCGAGGGTCAGGGCCAGGGTGCCGTCGTACGGGTCCAGCCGGGTCGGGGTGGCGAAGGGCAGGTCCACGGCCATGAGGTCACGCAGGATCTCGACCGCCAGCTGGGGGTGGTCGTGGAACAACTGGACGAGGACGTCGTATCGGGGGGACGGCACGCCGCTCATTGTGACATGAGAGACGCGGACGGTGACGGCGATCCAGGGAGACAGAGGGTGGAGGCGGTGCCGAGCGCCGGGTACGGGGTGCTTCTCCTGGCCGGAGGGCGCGCTCTTCGGCCAGGAGATGGAGGTGCACGAGCGGTCAGCCGGTCTTGACGGCGGACAGGTCGAACTCGAGGGTGATCTTCTCCGAGACCATCACGCCCCCGGTCTCCAGCAGGGCGTTGAAGCTGACCCCGTAGTCCCTGCGGTCGATCACCATGCCGCCCTCGAACCCGGCCCGCTTGAACCCCTGCGTGTCGACAGAGGTGCCGGTGTAGTCGAGCGGAACGGTCACCTGCCGGGTGACGCCGTGGAGGGTCAGCGCGCCGGTGACCTCGAAGCTGTCGCCCCCGACGTGCTTCACGCCCGTGCTGGTGAACGTGATGTGCGGGTGAGCGGCGACGTCCAGGAAGTCGCCGGTGCGCAGGTGGCCGTCACGCTGGGCGTTGCCGGTCTCGACGCCCGCGGCGTCCAGGACCACGCGGACGCTGGAGGCTGCCGGGTCGGCGGCGTCCAGGTGGACGGTGGCCTCCACGATGGGGAAGCTGCCGCGCACCTTGGTCACCATCGCGTGCCGGGCGGCGAAACCGAAGCGACTGTGCGCCGGGTCGATGGTGTACGCGCCGGTGAGGTCGCTGGGAAACATGCCAGGCTCCTTCAGTGCTGAAATATCCAGCACGACAGTACCTCCAGATATTCCAGTGCGCAACTATTTAGTACGATGCCGATGTGACGAGATGGCTCGCTGACGACGAACAACGTGCCTGGCGCGCCTTCGCGCTGGCCACGCGCCTGCTGACCGACCGCCTGGAACGCGACCTGCAGACGGCGGCCGGCATGCCGCCGACCTACTACGAGCTGCTGGTGCTGCTCTCCGAGGCGCCGCAGCGCACCCTGCGCATGAGCGAGCTGGCGCACTGGACCAACTCCAAGCCGAGCCGCATCTCCCACGCGGTCAACAAGCTCGAACAGAGCGGCTGGGTGCGCAGGGAGCACTACGAGGGCGACCGGCGCGGCTGGCTGGCGGTGCTGACCGACGAGGGCCTGGCGGCGCTGGAGACCGCGGCTCCGGCCCACGTGGAGAGCGTGCGTGCCCATCTCGTCGACCTGCTGACTCCCGAGCAGATCCGGCAGCTGGGCGAGATCAGCCAGGTTCTTCTCGAGCACCTGACCGAGGAGAAATAGCGGCGCTGTGCCGGGTGAAGCCGGCGGCCTGCACGGCGAGGATGAGCGCGCGGGCGGCGGTCAACGCCGTCCACAGGCCGGTCAGGCCCCAGGCCGCCGTCACGGGTGTCATGGCGACGGCGAGCAGGCCGTACCCGAGGACGGCCGAGCCCAGGCTCCAGGTGGAGCGCCTGAGCCCCATCAGGCCGGCGGACAGCACGATCCCGCAGTTGTTCGCCAGGGAGTAGGCCAGGAGGAGCGGCAGGAGGGGGAGGGCGGCGGCGAGCACGCGGGGGTCGGAGGTGAACAGTCCGAGTGCCGCCGCGCCGAGCAGGAGCAGCGCGAGCCCGGCGGTGAGCGTGCCGGTGGAGGCGATGGCCAGGGCGGCCCGGTTGGCGCGGCGGGCATCGGCGGGGGAACGCGATCGGGCGATCTCCGGCGTCGCGGCCTGGGCGACGGCGAAGGCGGCCAGGCCGAGGAGGCCGTCGAGTGCGGCGAGGATGGCGTGGGCGGCGGCGGCGTGGGGGCCCGTGCGCGCGGCGGCGTAGGTGGCGCCGCCCATCACCGCGAACTTGAGGACGACCGAGGCGGACATCGGGATGCCCAGCCTGGCCATGCGCAGGATCTGGCGAGGGCGGGGACGCCGGGGGAGCAGGGACTGGCCGGCGAACTCGGGCCGGCGGAGCAGGAGGGCGTTCGAGAGGGTGAGGGCCAGGGCGGTGGAGGTCAGGAGGGCGAGGGCGGCACCGTGCGCGCCCATCGGGGGCACCAGGACGAGGAGCAGGATCACCTCCGCGGCCGTGCTCGTCAGGCCCGACCGGAGCACGAGGCGGCTGTGCCCGAGCGCGATCAGCACCCCGTTCGCGCCGCCGCCCGCGGCGGCCAGCAGCACCTGGAGGGCGAAGATCTGCGGCAACGCGCCCAGGTCGTAGGACACGCCGCTGAGGCGGGTGATCAGCGGGACGGCGAGCATGACGCCCGCGCCGACCACTCCGATCCCCAGGGACAACCAGCGTGCGTCCTTCAGGATGGGCAGCGCCTCGGCGGGGTGGTCCCGGCAGGTCGCGACGAACGGGGACATCCCGCGCAGCCCGCCGGACACGGCCGCGGTGACCGGGTTGAGCACCGCGCAGACGAGCGCGAAGGCGGCCAGTTGCGCCGTCCCCTGGTGCCCGAGCAGGGAGGTGCCGAGGAGCTGGGCGATGATCCCGGCACTCATGGACAGGAAGAGGGGGAACGCCGCGTTCAGGATGGTGCGGTGGGGAGAGGGCATGAAAAGCAAAATCCCGGGCGGGGCGGACCTCGCTCGGGATGCAAGATCATTATATCACCCTCCGGTGGCCAGCCGCGCGGGGAAGCCGCCGGTGGCGATGGGGCCCCAGCGGTCGATGTGGATGCGGATCAGCGACTTGTCCTGGCGGCGCATGGCCTCGCGGTACTCGTCCCAGTCGGGGTGCTCGCCGGCGATACAGCGGTAGTACCCGACCAGCGCTTCGAGCGCCTCGGGCATGTCGAGCACCTCGGCGCGGCCGTCCACCTGCACGTACGGGCCGTTCCAGTCGTCGGACAGGACGCAGATCGACACGCGCTCGTCACGCCGGGCGTTGGTCGCCTTGGCGCGGTCGGGGTACGTGGAGACCACGATCCGGCCGTCCTCGTCGACGCCGCAGCTCACGGGGGAGAGTTGCGGGCGGCCGTCCGTACGGGTGGTGGACAGCAGGCCGTGGTGCCGGGGGCGGAGGAACTCGAGCAGTTCGGGCAGTTCGACGCGGCGGGCGGTCGCGATGTTCGGAGCCATCTCGGATGCCTTTCGAGTATGTCCTTCGAGGTCAGACTTCGATCTGATCCTTTCACTTCTGTCCGAGGCAAGGCCGAAACAGCCGCGTAACGGGCGTACTGCATGATCGGTGGCAACCTTCCGGCCGGTGACGCGAGGAGAGCCATGAGCGTGCCGAAGAGCCCGAGCGACGTACGCGACGCCCTGATCGCGAGACTTGGACGACGGAGTTTCCTGCGCGCGGCGGCGGCCGTGGGCGGGGCGGGCGGTGGGCTGCTGGCCGCCTCGCGCGCCGCGACGGCCGCCACGAGCGGCACGCCGACGCTGCCCCGGGAGATCCTGCAACCCCGCAAGGGCCCGATCCACGGCAGGCACTACCTGCCCTCCGCCGTCGAGCAGGTCAGATGGGGGTACGTGCCGTCGGTGGGCAGCGAGCCGGTGCTCCGGATGCGGTCGGGGGAGACGGTCACCATCGACACGGTCTCGCACGAGGGGATCCTGGAGGACCAGGGCCGCGACCCGGTCGCGTACTTCGGCGGGCACGGCGTGCCCCGCGCGAACGTGCTCCAGGACGCCATCGCGATCGCCCGCGACTACTCCCGCACGACCCGCGACTTCGACGTCGACGGCCCGCACGTCGTGACCGGCCCCGTCCACGTGGACGGCGCGCGGCCGGGGGACGTGCTCAAGGTCGAGATGCTCTCGCTGCTGCCCCGCGTGCCGTACGGGGTCGTGTCGAGCCGGCACGGCAAGGGGGCGCTGGCCCGGCAGGCCGGGGGCGGCGCGCCGGACGGGATCACCCTGGAGGAGGTCATGCCGCCGGTGGCGACCGACGGGCGGCCCACCGGCGACCCGACCCGGTACGGCAACGTGTCCGTGTTCACCCCGGTACGCCGGGGGCGGAGGGGCGTGCCGAGCGGGGTCATGAAGCGCGGGAGGTCGGGGGAGGTGACGTTCCCGCTGCGCCCGTTCATGGGGATGATGGGCGTCGCGTTCGCCTCCGCGAGCGGGCCGACCGATCCCGCGCTCAACTCGATCCCGCCCACCCTCGGCGGCGGTAACATCGACATCAACCTGCTCGGCGCGGGCGCCACCTTCTACCTGCCGGTGTTCGCCGAGGGCGCGCTCTTCTACACCGGTGACCCGCACCACGCGATGGGCGGCGGGGAGGCGGCGCTGACCGCGATGGAGGGCTCGCTGCGCGGCACCTTCCGGCTCACCGTGTGCAAGGCGGGCTCCGGCGACGCGCCCTCGGTCGCCTTCCACTACCCGTTCGCCGAGACCCCGGACGCGTGGCTGCCGATCGGCCTGTCCGACCCCGACGGGTCGCGGAACGGCCAGGTGAACGATCTCGACGTCGCCATGCGGCGCGCGGTCGTCAACGCGCTCGACTTCCTGGAGCACGACCAGGGCATGGAGCGCGCGGTCGCCTACGCCTACCTTTCGGCGGCCACCGACTTCGAGGTGTCGCAGGTGGTCGACCGGACCACGGGCGTGCACGGCGTGATCCTCAAGGAGCACTTCTCGGACTGACCGCGTAGCCGGTCCCATGGAGGGGCCGAAATTACCGCGTTATGAAATTTCGGTTGTTGACCGCTCCCGGCACGCGCGCGAACGATCGGGCATAAGCGCGCTACGAGGGAGCGGTCGGGATGAAAGCCGTACGTCTGCACGAGTACACCAAGCGTCCGGTCGTCGAGGAGGTCCCGGAGCCTCGGGCCGACGGCCCGCTCGACGTGCTGGTCGAGATCGGCGGGGCCGGGCTGTGCCGTACCGACCTGCACATCGTCGAGGGGCAGTGGGCGCAGAAGTCCGGCGTGCGCCTGCCGTACACGATCGGGCACGAGAACGCCGGGTGGGTGCGCGAGGTCGGCGCGGCCGTGACGAACGTCCGGCCCGGTGACGCGGTCATCCTGCACCCGCTGGTCACCTGCGGGTTGTGCCGGGCCTGCCGGGCGGGCGACGACGTGCACTGCGCGAACTCGCGCTTCCCCGGCATCGACTCCGACGGCGGCATGGCCGAGCTGCTGCTCACCACCGCCCGGTCGGTGGTGAAGCTGAGCCCCTCCCTGCAGCCGGCCGACGTCGCCGCGCTGGCCGACGCGGGCCTGACCGCCTATCACGCGGTATGCAAGGCGGTGCCGCTGCTCCACCCCGGTACGCGGGTCGTCGTGATCGGCGCCGGCGGGCTCGGGCACATCGGCGTGCAGTGCCTGGCCGCCATGACGCCCGCCGAGATCATCGTCGTCGACCGGTCGGCCGAGGCGCTCAAGCTCGCCGAGGGGTACGGCGCCGCGCACACCGTGCCCGCCGACGGCCGGCAGGTGGAGGCGGTGGCCGACCTCACCGATGGCGAGGGCGCGCACGTGGTGCTGGACTTCGTCGGCGAGGGCGGCGCGGAGCGGCAGGGGGTGGCGATGTTGCGGCGCGCGGGGTCGTACTTCTCGATCGGGTACGGCGGGCGCGTCGAGATCCCCACCATCGACATCATCTCCACCGAGATCAACGTCATCGGGAACCTCGTCGGCTCCTACAACGACCTGGACGAGCTGATGGCCCTCGCCGCCCAGGGAAAGGTGCGCCTGCACACCAGGACGTATCCGCTCGACGCCGTCAACGACGCCATGGACGACCTGGACGGCGGCCGTCTGCAGGGCCGGGGAATCCTCGTGCCGGCAAGGAGCTAACGGATGTACGAGAAGGACGGCCAGCGGTATTTCGTCGTGGACGGGCACGTGCACTTCTGGGACGGTCGCCCGTCGAACCAGGCCAACCGCTACGGCGAGGGTTTCATCAACTGCTTCTACGACTACCACCGCAATCTCTCGCCGGAGTCCGAGGTGTGGTCGCTGGAGGAGTTCTGGCAGCAGAGCCAGGAACGGGTGCTGCACGACCTGTTCCAGGCCGGCTACGTGGACCGGGCCATCTTCCAGCCGACCTACCTCAACGAGTTCTTCGTCAACGGCTTCAACACCACCGAGCAGGACGGGGCGTTCGCGGAGAAGTACCCGGACAAGTTCATCGTCAACGGGTCGTGGGACCCGCGCGACGGCGAGCCGGGGCTCGACGCGCTGCGGGCGCTGGCCGAGCGGTGGCACCTCAAGGGCGTCAAGCTCTACACCGCCGAGTGGAAGGGCTCCTCGAAGGGCTGGAAGCTCACCGACCCGTGGGCCTACCGGTACCTGGAGACCTGCCAGGAGCTCGGGATCCGCAACATCCACGTGCACAAGGGCCCGACGATCTACCCGCTCAACCTGGACGCGTTCGACGTGACCGACGTGGACGAGGTCGCGACCGCGTTCCCGGAGCTGCGGTTCATCGTCGAGCACTGCGGGCTGCCCCGGCTGGAGGACTTCTGCTGGATCGCCACGCAGGAGCCGAACGTGTACGCCGGGCTCGCGGTCGCGATGCCGTTCATCCACACCCGGCCGCGCTATTTCGCGCAGATCATCGGCGAGCTGCTCTACTGGGTCGGCGAGGACCGCATCACGTTCGCCAGCGACTACGCCATCTGGACGCCCAAGTGGCTCATCGAGAAGTTCGTGGACTTCCAGATCCCCGAGGACATGCGCGGCGAATACGGCGAGCTGACCCCCGAGATCCGGCGGAAGATCCTGGGCGTGAACCTGGCCCGGCTCTACGACCTGCCCGTTCCGGCATGAGCGCGATCTGGGACGCGCTGGCCACCGTGCGGGACCCGGAGCTGGACGAACCGATCACCGACCTCGGGTTCGTCGGCTCGGCCGAGGTCCGCGACGGCCGCGCATCGGTGCGGCTGCGGCTGCCGACCTACTTCTGCGCGCCGAACTTCGCCTACCTGATGGTGGCCGACGCCCGCGACGCGGTGCGGGCGGTGCCGGGCGTCGTGTCGGTGGACGTGCGGCTGGCGGACCACTTCGCGGCCGACGAGATCAACGCGGGCGTGGCGGAGGGGGACGGGTTCGCCGGGACCTTTCCCGGTCAGGCCCGGGGAGAGCTGGACGAGCTGCGGCTGGTGTTCCGGCGCAAGGCGTACCTGGCGAGCCTGGAGCGGCTGGTCGACCGGTGCGGAGTCGTCGCGCGGCTGGCGGACGTGCCGGACTGCCCGGAGCTGGCCGGGCTGCTCCGGCGCCGGGCCGAGCTCGGGCTGGACTGCGCGCCGGGGTCCGCGCTGCTGCTCGACGAGCGCGGGGCGCCCATCCCGGAGGAGGAGGCCGAGCGCCGGTTGCGGTTCGCCCGCGTGGTGCGGGTCAGCATCGAGGGCAACGCCGGGTTCTGCCGGGGGTTGCTGCGTACGCGCTATGCGGGGGCGGAGTCTTCGTCCTAGACCGCTCGCCGGATGACGTTTCCCCATGTGGCGCTGATCACCTCTGATGTGTGGATTCCTGCACAGTTGATCGCTTGTGGTCTCCGTACTGTCTGTCTTGCCGGAAACACCCCGGCAGTACTGACAGGGAGGAACCCGAAATGCGTAAGACTCTTGCGATCGCCGCTCTGGCCGGTTCGATGGCCGTGACCGGTCTGGCGCTCAGCCCGGCCGCCGCCCAGGCGAGCACCACGACCCAGTCGGCCGCGACGCAGTCGACGGGGACGAGCTGGGGGAAGTTCTTCTCCAGTGACGGTAAGGCGTACACGTTCGGCAGGACGTGGAAGTCCGGTGGCAAGGTGTTCACGAAGTGGTACGGCGTGGACAAGGTCGGCGGGAAGAAGGGCTGGGTGTGGTTCGAGGTCTACCAGAACGGCGCCTGGCACAAGTTCAACAAGTCGTGGGACGGCAAGGTCGTGGGTTCGTGGAGTGGCCGGGGGATCGGGAAGGTGTACACCTTCACCTGCTGGGCCGGCAAGTTCGACAACTGCGGCAAGAAGTACCGCATCTACTAGACGATCAGGGCGACGCCCACCAGGACGAGACCGGCCGCGCTGGCCACGGCGCGCAGCGTGTTGAAGGCGGTCCACCTCGGCGAATAGTCCTTCCAGGACATCGTCCCGGCGTCGAGGGCGTTGTTCATGGGCACGTTGATCACCATGGTGACCAGGAACGAGCCGACGAAGCTCACCCCGGCGGCGGCGAAGAACCAGATGGCGGCCGGGGCGTCCGCGAGGAAGCCGGTCACCAGAGCCGCGATCGGTGAGCCCAGGAACGCGAGGTAGAGCCACGGGTTGAGGATCTTCCGGTTGATGCTCCGCATCGCCGCCTCCGCCTGGTCGGGGTCGATGGCGTTCAGGCCCGGCATGACCGACATGGAGAAGGTGTAGAAGAGGCCCGTGAGGGCGCCGTGCAGCAGGAGTGTGACGAGAGCCATTACCAACATGGTTCATATGGTGACGGCTGACCGATGAGACGGTCCATGCCCGTTCCGCTCAATCCCATACGTGAGGGTCCACGATCTCAGAGGTAGCCGTGGGCGACGATGTGGGCGGCGCGATGGGCGTAGGGGGCGGGGTCGTCGGGGGCGGTGGTGGCCAGGCCGTCGACGTACCGGTTGAACATGCAGAACGCGGCGGCGATCAGCACCGTGTCGTGGATCTCGGTGTCGGTGGCGCCGGCCTCCCTGGCCGCCGCGACGTCCTCGGGGGTGACGGCGCTCCCGCCGTGCCGTACGGCCGCCGCGACGCGCAGCAGGGCGCGCAACTTGCCGGAAATGGGGGCGGTGTCGGGGGCCGCGCACGCGTGAGCGACGACCTCCTCGCCCCCGTCGAGCTGGGCGGCCGCGAAGGCCCCGTGGGACCTGGCGCAGAACCCGCACTCGTTGAGCGTGGAGACGTAGGAGGCGATGAGCTCGCGCTCGCCCCGCGACAGCGTGTTGTCACCGCGCAGCAGCACCTCGGCCAGCTCGCTCAGCACCTTGCCCGTCTCGGGACGGTAGCGCAGCAGCCCGACGATCCCGGGGGCGTCGTTGCCCAGGTCGATATGTGGCATCCGGTCCTCCAGATGGGGACATTACCGAATCGGTAATGTCTGCGAAGCATGGAGCTCTACATCTACTGGTTCGGCCACGCTCACGCCAGCAGGTACGACGTCGAGGACACCATCGATGAGGTCCTGGCCGGCAAGGGCCAGGTCACCGGCGGCGGCAGCGGCGACACCGGCGGGAACATCGACATAGAGATCGACGACGACGCCGACGTCGAGAGGCTCATGGGCCAGGTCGCCCGGGCGGTCTCGGCCGACCTCCCCGCGTACGCCTGCTACCAGCACGCCGACGACGAGGAGCAGCACCTGCTCCGCGAGCTTCTCCCGGAGCATCCCCGAGCGCCCGAGCACCTGCGGGCGGCGGGTGAGGGCATCCGCAGCGGGCTCAACAGCGCGCTGGAGGCGGCCGCGCCGGGGGGCCGGCTGCCGTTCCGGTGCGCGGCGTCCATGGTGGACGGCGCCACGGTGATCTCCCAGCTCGTCGGCCGGCTCAGCGTGGAGGACGCGCGGGAGCGGCTCGGGAGGTGGGCGGCCGGCGAGGCGTCATTCATGATCAGGAAGCCGCTCGAGCTGGTCGGCGCCACCGCCTGGGAAGCCCACTACAACGGCGTTCCCGTGCTGCGCGTGCCCGTGTAGCGGCGCTGGCGGCGCCGAGCTGAGCCCGTGGACGGCCGTGCTCAGGTGGCCGCCCAGCCGGCGCATGAGCGGGTCCCTGGCCCGTGTCGAGCGGGGTCGTACGGTGGCCAGGACGTCACCAGGTGACCCATACGTCCTGGAGCCCGCCGGACAGCCCACCGGTGCGCAGCCGGAGGTCGTCGGCGGAGTCACGCAGCCGCAGGTTCGGCAACCGCTGCGCCAGGGTGGTCAGGACGACCTGGAGTTCGAGCCGGGCCAGCGGCTGCCCGAGGCAGTAGTGCGGGCCGGCGCCGAAGGTGAGGTGCTGGCCGCTGTTCTGCCGCCGGGGGTCGAACCGGTCGGGGTCGGGGAACTTGTCCGGGTCGCGGTTGGCGGCCGGGATGTTCGGGATCAGCGTGCTGCCGGCGGGCACCGTGGTCCGGCTGAGCTCCACGTCCTCGGTGATGAACCTGGGCACCCCGCCGATCACCGACAGCGTGCTGTCCAGGCGCAGCACCTCCTCGACGGTGCCCGGGACAAGGTCGGGGTCCTCGATGACGGCTTCGTACCGCCGGCGCTCCGAGAGGAGCATGGCCGCCATGATGGCGATCATGTTCGAGGTGGTCTCGTGACCGGCCAGCAGCAGCCCGCGTACGGTGGCGATGAGCTCGGCCTGGCTGAGCCGGCCGTCCTCGGCGTCGGTGATCTGGGTCAGCTCGCTGAGCAGGTCGTCACCCGGGTCCGCCCGGTTGCGGTCGACCAGGTCCGACACGTACGCGTTGAACTCCCGGTAGGCCTGGTCCACCTCCTCCTGCGTGTGCCGCGTCAGCGTCAGCATGACGCGGGACCAGCGGGCGAACTTGTCCTGGTCCTCGCTCGGCGCTCCCACGAGCGCGCAGATGACCCGCACCGGCAGCGGCAGGGCGAGACCGGCCGACAGGTTCCCCGGGGAGCCCTTGGCCAGCATGGCGTCCAGCAGGTCGTCGGTCATCGCCTGGACCCTGGGCCGCCAGAGCTCCATCTTCCGCATGGTGAACCAGCGGCTGAGCAGGCGCCGCCAGCGCAGGTGGCCCTGGCCCTCGCTGATGTCCATGGTGTTCACCCGGCGCCGGTTGAACAGGCCGCCGTCCTCGGTGGTGGACAGCCGGGCGGCGCCCTCCCTGGCCAGGTTGCGGCTGAAGCGCGGGTCCGCCATCACCGCGCGGGCGTCGTCGTACCTGGTCACCAGCGTGGCGACGTCGCCGCTGGGCAGCCGTACGTGCGTCACCGGGCACTTCTCGCGCAGCTCGGCGAGCTGCGGCGGCGGCTCCAGGGCCGTGGGGCGGTCGAACGGGAATTCGGGGATCGCGTCGGCAGTCACCTTGTCCTCCAACTCGGGAGCCCGTCGTCCTTCCGAATATAAGTCGATCGCCTTAGGACGCCCACGAAGGCCGGCGCGACGTGTCGGGCCACCGTGCCGGTGCTTTGTGGCGCTGATCACCTCTGATGTGTGGATTCCTGCACAGTTGATCGCTTGTGGTCTCCGTACTGTCTGTCTTGCCGGAAACACCCCGGCAGTACTGACAGGGAGGAACCCGAAATGCGTAAGACTCTTGCGATCGCCGCTCTGGCCGGTTCGATGGCCGTGACCGGTCTGGCGCTCAGCCCGGCCGCCGCCCAGGCGAGCACCACGACCCAGTCGGCCGCGACGCAGTCGACGGGGACGAGCTGGGGGAAGTTCTTCTCCAGTGACGGTAAGGCGTACACGTTCGGCAGGACGTGGAAGTCCGGTGGCAAGGTGTTCACGAAGTGGTACGGCGTGGACAAGGTCGGCGGGAAGAAGGGCTGGGTGTGGTTCGAGGTCTACCAGAACGGCGCCTGGCACAAGTTCAACAAGTCGTGGGACGGCAAGGTCGTGGGTTCGTGGAGTGGCCGGGGGATCGGGAAGGTGTACACCTTCACCTGCTGGGCCGGCAAGTTCGACAACTGCGGCAAGAAGTACCGCATCTACTGAATCTTGAAGGAGAACTGCTGCGGCGTTGCCCGTCGGCTCGCCTGATCGCCGGGGTGGCCGGACCAAGCTTGCCATGACAAGGTTCCGGCCCCGGGCAAAGACAAGCAGGTTCTCATGGTTGGACGATTCCTCGCCGCCCTCGCCCCCATCATCGTCTTCGCGCACCCGGCTCCCGCGTACGCCGTGACACTGGAGCAGAAGCTCTCCGCGCTCTCCGCACTCACCAGTCCCACCAGCGCCGGCGCCGCCGCCTGGTACGACGCCTGGCTGGACCGGGCGTCCTGGACCGCCTACGCCTTCGACTGGTCCACCGACCTGTGCTCCGGCAGCCCCGACCAGCCGCTCGGCTTCGACTTCCGGATGCCCTGCCGGCGGCACGACTTCGGTTACCGCAACTACCGGGCCGTGAGCCGGTTCGCGGCCAACAAGGAGCACGTCGACAGCGCCTTCCTCTTCGACATGCGGCAGGTGTGCGCCGGATACGAGGGGGTCCGCAAGGAGGCCTGTGACCGGCTCGCCCGCTCGTACCACCAGGCCGTTCAGCGGCTGGGCGCGCTCGTGGTCGGCGAGGGGATCCGCTGACCGGCACAGCCGGTGTGTGATCACCTGATCGCAGCTAGATTGCGGGGTTATGTGGTCGGCGTTCAGGCTCGCCCGCGTTGTCGCGGTGGTGGTCAGTGTCGGGTTCTCCTTCGGCGGCTTCATCGGCATCTTCCGGTCCGGCGACCCGGTGGGCCAGCAGGCGCTCGCGTGCGGGCTGCTGGCCGGGCTGCTCCTCCTGCACCTCTACAACTGCGTCCGCACGCCCGACGGCCGGCCTCCCCGGGCGTGGCAGTGGACGCTCGCGCTGCAGGCGGTGCTGACCGGCGCCGGGATGTACCTGTTCGCCGGCACGTGGTACGGCAACACCGGCTTCCTCGCCGCCGCCGTCCTCCTGCTGATCCGGCCGGCCGCGGCGGCCTGGGCCGGGTTCGCGGTCATCGCCGTCGCCCAGTACCTCTCGGGGCTGGAGGTGCGCCCCACGGTCTGGGACGCGGCCTACCTGGCGCTCGGGCACACGGCCTTCGTCGGGCTCGCGCTCTATGGTGTCGCCCGGTTCGCCGACCTGGTCGGGGACATGGAGAAGACCAGGACCGCGCTGGCCGACGCCGAGGTCACCAGGGAGCGGCTGGCGTTCGCCCAGCTGCTCAACGAGCGGGTCGGTACGAGCCTGGCGGAGGTGGTCCGCAACGGTGAGGCGGTCACGGAGTCGTCCGACGCGCGGACCGTACGGGAGCGGCTGACCGCGAGCCTGGACACGGCCAGATCCACGCTGAACGAGACCCGCCTGGTCGCCCACTCGCACCGCGACGGCGCGCCCGCGGAGCGGCGGGTCGGCGACGACCTGACGGCCACCGTCGTGACCGGTCTCGGCGTGGCCGTCGTGGCCCTGCTGCTCCTGCCCAACCCGATCAAGTCCGTCATCAAGGGGGGCCTGACCGGCGGCGACGCCGTGCTGTACCTCGGGTGCGTGGCGATCTTCACGGCGCTGTTCCTGTGGTGCTGCCGGATCGGCGACGACGACGGCCGGCCGCGCTTCTGGGGGTACGCCCTGGCCGCCGCGTTCGTCGTCGCGCTGGCTCCCGAGCTCCTCTTCGAGCGGCCGCTGTGGTACCTCAGCATCTTCCTGCCCGCGCTCACGCTCATCCTGCTGCGCGGCCGGGTGCGCTGGGTGGTGACGATCCCGCTGGTCGCCCAGGACCTGTTCACCTTCCTGGTCTGGGGTGTCACGCTCCAGGGGCCGACCTTCGTGGACCAGGCGTACCAGATGGTGTGGATCGGCGAGCGCGCGGTCGTCGTCTACGGGTTCGTGCGCATGAGCCGGCTCGCCCGTGAGCTGCGCGCCGCGCGCACGCAGCTGGCGCGCACCGAGATCGCGCGCGAGCGCCTGCGGTTCGCCCGCGACCTGCACGACCTGCTCGGATTCAGCCTCTCGGTGATCGTGCTGAAGAGCGAGCTGGCCTTCCGCCTGCTGGACCGGAACCGGGCACGCGCCCACCAGGAGCTGAACGAGGGTCTCGCGGCGGCCCGCCAGGCCCTCGCGGACATCGAGACGGTCGCGACGGGCTATCGCCGGATCTCCCTGGAGGACGAGATCGGATCGGCCAGAGCCGTGCTGGAGGCCGCGGGATTCACGGTGGGCGGGAGCGTCGACGTGGCGCCGCTCACCGCCGAGCAGAGCAGCGTGCTCGCGACCGTGCTGCGCGAGGGCGTCACCAACGTGCTGCGGCACAGCGACGGCCGCACCTGCGCCCTCGACGTCAGGGCCGACGGGGGCACCGTGCTGCTCACGCTCCGGAACGACGGCGTCAGGACGAACGACGTGCCGCCCGGCGCGGGTCTCGACAACCTCCGGCACCGGATGGCGGCGGTGGGCGGGAACCTGCGCGGCAGCACCGAGGACGGCTCGTACGTGCTGACCGCCGAACTCCCCGTGGCCGCGGCCGTGCCCGCCTAGATCCAGCCCTCGTCGGTCGCGATGCGGATGGCGTCCACGCGGTTGCGCGCGCCGAGCCGCATGACCGCCGAGGAGAGGTAGTTGCGCACGGTCCCGCGGCTGAGCGAGAGCAGCACGGCGATCTCGTCGGCCTCCGCGCCGGTCGCGGCCGCCTTCAGCACCGCCGCCTCCCGCTCGGTGAGCGGGCTCTCGGCCGTCCGCAGCGCGGCGAGCGCGAGCTGGGGATCCACGACCTGCTCGCCGCCGTGCACCCGCCGGATCGCGTCGATGACCTGGTCGGTGGGCGCGTGCTTGAGCATGAAGCCGGTGACGCCGGACGCCAGCGCGCGGCGCAGGTAGCCGGGACGCGCCAGCCCGGTCAGCATCAGGACCCGGCACGAGGGCAGCTCCCGGCGCAGCCGGTCCGCGCCGCTGATCCCGTCGAGCCCGGGCAGGTCGATGTCAAGCAGGGCCACGTCGGGGCGGTGCGCGAGCGCCGCGGCGGCGATCCGGTCGCCCCGCTCCACCTGGGCGACGACCTCGAGGTCGGCCTCGAGTTCGAGGACCGCGGAGAGCGTCTCCCTGAGGATCCGGACGTCTTCCGCGATCATGATTCTGATCATGTGAATCCTTCACACGGGACTGGTGAACGTGGCACTACCTGCCGTTCGGACGGCGGGCGATGCTCATTACACACCAGAGCGCTTCGACCACCGAAGCGGTTACCGGCGCAAACCCCCCGAAGCCCGTGAGGAACCCACCATGAGCAAGCTCGTGTCCGTGATCTACATCTCCATGGACGGGGTCGTGGAAGAGCCCGCCTGGAGCGCCCCGTTCTGGAACGACGACCACGGCAAGTTCCAGGCCGGCCAGCTCTCCCAGAGCCGCGCCCTGCTCCTCGGCCGCGTCACCTACGACGGCATGTCGCAGGCCTGGCCGGCGATGGAGGCGGCCGGCGAGGACGTGGGCGAGATGAACAGGATCCCCAAGTACGTGGCCTCGACGACGCTCAAGGAGCCGACCTGGAACGCCACCGTCATCGACGGCGACGTCGCCGCGGCGGTCGCCAAGCTGAAGGCCGAGGAGGGCAAGGACCTGCTCGTCTACGGCAGCGGCGACCTGCTCGATCACCTCATCCGGCACGACCTCGTGGACGAGCTCAAGCTCTTCCTCCACCCGGTCGTCGTCGGGAGGGGCAGGCGGCTGTTCGCCGACGGCGCCGACCCCAAGACCTGGCACCTGGCCGCCACCCACGTCTTCGGCTCCGGGGCCCTCGTCCTCGACTACCGCCCGGTGCGGCCGGTCGAGTCCTGAGACCCCGGTGCCGTCGTGCCCGCCGGACCGGATCGGGCTCTCACCCGTCCGGTCCGGTCAGCCGCAGTTGGTCCGGCGCTTGCCGCCCTCGACCCCCGAGATGCGTCCCATCCAGTCCACGCACCTGCCCGCCGCGGACAGCCGGATCGGCCCGGCGTAGGAGGTGTAGTAGCTCCCCTGGTAGGCCGGCCAGTGCGGGCCGACCGGGTGCACGCCCAGGCCCGCTTCGATCAGCACGCGCGAGCCGGCGCGGTGGCGCTTGGCGATCACGCAGTTGTTGCCCGAGGCGGAGCTGTAGGCCAGGAACACGGTGCCGAGCCGGCCGATGGGGGCGGAGTTGACCACGCGGTAGCCGGGACCGCACTCGCCCGCGTACGTGGCCGCGGCGGCCGGTGGGGCGGTGATGACGGTGCCGGTCACGGCGGTGAGGGCGCAGGCGGCCACGGCCGCCGCTCGCTTGGAGCTGTTACGGAGAGTCACTATTCGGTTATAGCCCGTGTTCATCGGGATGTCATCAGGCCGGCTCCTGGGCGGCCAGAAAAAGATCATGTAATGTGAGCCCGGCATACCCCCCAACGGCCTGGAGCCCGCCGTGCCGCACATGTCCCGCCGCCAGGTTCTCTCCCTGCTCCCCGCCGTCGGCCTGCTCGCCGTTGCCACCCCCGCGCGTGCCGCGGCGGCGGTCGATCACGCGCGGCTGCTCGCCAACACCGTGGCGATCTTCGCGGGGACCCCCGAGGTCAACGCCCGCCCCGAGGTCGCGGGCAAGCTCGCGGCCATTCTCGGCACCGCCAGGCAACGGCTGACGGCCATGGACCAGGCGGGCGACGGCGAGCTGTTCGCCGGCCTGAGGCTGGGCACCGACGACGCCAACCTCCGGCTGGCCTACCAGTACCTGTACGAGATCGTGCTCGCGACCCGCGCCCCCGGCAGCGCGCTCGCCGACGACACCGCCGTCCAGCAGCGCGTCGCCGGCGGCCTGCGGTGGCTGCACGAGCGCTACTTCGGCGACCAGGCCGCGGGCTACTACGGCAACTGGCACAACTGGGAGATCGGCATCCCCACCCACGTGAGCAGGACGCTGGTCCTGCTGCCGGAGCAGTTACGAGGGGACCTGACGGGGACGTACATCACCTCGATGGACGCCTACCTGCGCAACGGCGAGAACGGCGACGTCGACCTCGACTCCCGCTTCCACACCGGGGCGAACCTGGCCGACATCACCGCCAACCGCATCCTGCAGGGCGCGCTCACCGGCGACGACGCCCGCGTCACCAAGGCCATCTCCGACCAGGCCACCGTCTTCGCCACGATCGACCCCTACAACCTCCAGCACGGCGTCACCGACGGCTACTACCGTGACGGCTCCTTCATCCAGCACCACTCGGTCGCCTACACCGGCTCCTACGGCCGCATCCTGCTGACCCGGGTCGTGCAGACGCTCAAGACCCTCGAAGGCGTGACCGGCGGCCCCGAAGAGCTTCCCGGCGCGGTGTACCGGTGGATCTCCGACGGCTTCGCCCCGCTGATCTTCGAGGGCTGGATGATGGAGATCGTCAAGGGGCGCGCGGTCTCGCGCACCAACACCGGCTACTCCGACGTCAGCGTGGTCGTGGAGGCCGTCGCCGACCTGGCCGACCACGTCGGGAGCGCAGAGGCGCTCGCGCTGAGGAAATACCTCAAGTTCCTGCCGGCCACCGACCCGGCCACCTTCGTCTCCCCGGTCAGCATCGCCCGCTACGCCGCCATCCGCGCCGACTCCGCCATCCCGGCCGCCGACCTGAACCCGCCCGAGCGGTGCGTGGCGTTCAACGCCATGGACAGGACCGTCCACCGGCGCCCCGGCTACGCCTTCGCCCTGGCGCGGAGCTCGGAGCGGATCAGCAAGTACGAGTACATGAACGGCGAGAACCTCATGCCCTGGTTCCAGGGCGACGGCGCCTACCACCTCTACCTGGCGGGCGAGGACCAGCGCGAGGTCTTCGGCGTCGACTACTACACGACCGTCTCGCCGTACCGGCTGGCCGGGGCCACCGCGCCGGTGGAGGAGCGGCGGACGGTGCCCGAGCTGTACGGCCGGTTCTGGTACGAGAACCCCGGACACCCGCTCAACTTCACCTCCTCCTCGGAGTCCCAGAACACCTACGTGTACTTCCCGCGCGCCGGCAACGCCTTCTCCGGCGGCGCGACGCTCGGCGCGTACGGCGCGGCCGGCCTGGTCCAGTCCGACGACGCCGCCTACACCGCCAAGCAGGCGGGGCTGCTGCCCGACGACTTCGTCGCCTACCGCAACGCCCGCGCGACCAAGTCCTGGTTCATGCTCGACGACGAGATCGTGGTGCTGGCCGCGGGCGTCTCCGGCCAGGGCGGGCGGGCCGCGGTGACCACCGTGGACAGCCGCATCGCCGCCCCCGGCGACGCGGTCGCGGTCACCGGCGAGGGCTGGGACGGCGGGGCCTGGCAGGCGGGCGGCAGCACGCCACCGCGCTGGCTGCGCTACGCCAACGGCACCCGCCGCACGTCGGTCGGCTACGCCTTCCTCACCAGGCAGCCGGTCACGGCCGGGCTGGAGACCGTCACCCGCAGCCGCCGGGTCGTGCGCGCGTCCAACCCCGACACCATGGTGACCAAGAACGTCTTCACCGCCTCCGTCACCCACCCGGCCGACGGCGACCTGACCGCCCTCGCCTACGCCCTCGTCCCGAACGCGACCGAGGCCGCCCTGCGCGGTTACGCGAAGGGCCCGCTGTCGGTCCTGGCCAACAACCGTCACGTGCAGGCGATCAAGCACAAGGCCCTGGGCATCGTGGCCGCCAACGTCTTCTCCGACGGCCCCCGCCACGTCGAACGCCTGCTCATCGACGGTCCCGCCTCGGTCATCGTCCGGTCCGGAGCGCGCACGGTCGTCGCCCTGTCGGACCCCACGATGCGGCGCGACCGCGTCTCCGTCGTCCTGCACGGCGCGTCCCTCAGGCTCGACACGGCCGACGAGGGCGTGACGGTACGCCGCGTGCCCGGCGGCACCCTGATCCAGGCGACCACCCGGCACGCGCACGGCCGCACCTTCACGGCGACCCTGCGCTGACCGCGCAGGAGGAGCGACGGGGTCGCCGGCCAGTACGATGATGGCCGTGGTACCGACCCAGGGGTAAGGCGTTGCGCTGATGGCCGTGAGCATGCACGACGTGGCCCGCGCCGCCGGTGTCTCCCAGCGCACGGTCTCCAACGTCGTCAACGACTACGAGTACGTCCGGCCCGAGACGCGCCGGCGGGTGCTCGACGCCATGGCGGAGCTCGGCTACGTGCCCAACGCCGCCGCCCGCCGGCTCCGGTCCGCCCGCACCGGGCTCATCGCGCTCGTCGTCCCCGACTTCAGGGCGCGCATCTTCGCCGACCTCGCCGGTCAGGTCGTGCGCGAGGCCGAGGCGCTCGGCTACACGGTGCTGATCGAGCTGACCGAGTCCGATCGCGAGCGCGAGCTGAAGGTGCTGACGGGCGGGCGGGACCAGCTCTCCGACGGCGCGATCATGATGGCCATGTCGCTGCGGCCGGACGACGGGCAGCGCCGCCGCCCGGACTATCCGATCGTGCTGATCGGCGACGAGGTCCTGGAGGGCGAGGTCCCGCACGTCGGCATCCCGAACCGGGAGGCGTCGCTGGCGGTGGTGCGCCATCTGGCGGGCACGGGCAGGCGGCGGTTGATGTTGCTCGGCCACGATCCCGACGGAGGGCTGACGGCACGGTTGCGGCTGCGGGGATTCCTGGAGGGGCTGGCGGAGGCGGGGCTGACGGCGTACGACGAGTTGCTGGTCGGGGCGGACTGGACCCGGGCGGACGGCCGGCGGGCGATCGAGGAGCACCTGGACGCCGGGCGGCGGCTGCCGGACGCCATCTACGCGATGAACGACTCCCTCGCCCTCGGCGCGCTCCGGGCGCTGCGCTCCCGGGGGGTCCGGGTGCCGGAGGAGGTCGCGCTGGTGGGCTTCGACGACGTGGAGGAGGCCCGCTACGCGACGCCGTCGCTGACCTCCGTCTCGCCGGACGTCGAGGCGCTGGCCAGGAATGCCGTCGCGATGCTGGACGAGCAGATCGGCGGCCGGTCCGGCGGGCGCGAGTCGCGCGTCGTGGTGGACTTCCGGCTGGAGGTGCGCGAGTCCAGCCGGTGAGGCCGTGTCGCAGGGGTTGTGACAGGATACTTTGCTACGTAGCAAATTCCCTGCCCTCCGAAGGTTGTGAGATGCCGAGCGCCGCTCCCCACGACGTGCCCCGTCCGGAATATCCCCGCCCGCAGATGGTCCGCGAGGACTGGCTCAACCTCAACGGCCCCTGGCAGTTCGAGATCGACGCCGCCGACTCCGGCCTGGAGCGCGGCCTGCGCGAACGCGAGCTCTCCGGCACGATCACCGTGCCCTTCGCGCCAGAGTCGGAGCTGTCCGGCGTCGGGCACACCGACTTCATGGCGGCGGTGTGGTATCGCCGCACCGTGACGATCCCGGCCGCGTGGGCCGGCCGCCGCACGCTGCTGCACTTCGGCGCCGTCGACCACGACGCCACGGTATGGGTGAACGGCGTGGAGGTGGCCCGCCACCGCGGCGGCTTCTCGCCGTTCACGGCCGACCTGTCGGCGGTGGCCCGCCCCGGCGAGGAGGCCACGATCGTGGTCCGCGCCCGCGACCCCCGGCACGGTCCCCAGGCCCGCGGCAAGCAGTCCACTCGGTACGGCAACTTCGAGTGCCTCTACACCCGTACGACGGGCATCTGGCAGACGGTCTGGCTGGAGCCCGTCCCGGACGTGCACCTGCGCCGCCCCCGCATCGCCCCCGACGTGGCGACCTCGTCCTTCACCGTCGTCGTGCCGCTGTCCGGCAACCGCCCCGGCAGCTCGATCCGCGTGACGGTCTCCGACGGGGACGGCGCAGCCGCCACCGCGACCGCCCGCGCCGACGTGGACCTCGCACCTTCCGTACGCCTGGAACTCCCGGCGGACCGGGTGCGCCTGTGGGAGCCGGGTGACGGCTTCCTCTACGACCTCAAGGTCGAGCTGCTCGACGCCGGTGGCGCCGTCACGGACGCCGTGGACGGTTACGCCGGGCTGCGCTCGATCGCGATCGACGGCAAGCGCGTGCTGATCAACGGCCGCCCGGTCTTCCAGCGGCTCGTGCTGGACCAGGGCTACTACCCGGACGGCCTCATGACCGCGCCCACCGACGCCGCGCTGCTGCGGGACATCGAGCTGTCGGTGGCCGCCGGCTTCAACGGCGCGCGCCTGCACCAGAAGGTGTTCGAGGAGCGCTTCCTGTACCACGCCGACCGGCTGGGCTACCTGGTGTGGGGCGAGTTCGGCGACTGGGGCGCGGCCACCGGTCACGAGCGGCAGGAGCCGGCCGCCTCCTTCGTCACGCAGTGGCTGGAGGTGCTGGAACGGGACGTCTCACACCCGTCGATCATCGGCTGGTGCCCGCTCAACGAGACCTCCCAGGCCATCGACGACCACGTCACCCAGCTCGACGACGTCACCCGCGGCATGTTCCTGGCCACCAAGCTCGCCGACCCCACCCGCCCGGTCGTCGACGCCTCCGGCTACAGCCACCGGGTGCCGGAGACCGACGTCTACGACTCGCACAACTACGAGCAGGAGCCCGTCGCGTTCGCCGGGCAGCTGAGTGGCCTGGGCAAGGGCGAGCCCTTCGTCAACCGGGCTTCGGGCGGCCGGCCCATGTCCGTGCCCTACCGCGGCCAGCCGTACTTCGTCAGCGAGTACGGCGGCATCTGGTGGAACCCGGAGCTGGCCGGGACCGAGCAGGACGCGCTCCGCGAGAGCTCCTGGGGTTACGGGCAGCGGGTGCGGAGCGAGGAGGAGTTCCATGCCCGCTTCGCCGGCCTGACCGGGGTGCTGCTGGACGACCCGGGGATGTTCGGCTACTGCTACACGCAGCTGACCGACGTGTTCCAGGAGGAGAACGGCATCTACCGCTTCGACCGTACGGCGAAGCTCGACGTGGAACGGGTCCGCGCGGTCCAGTCCCGCCCGGCCGCCGCCGAACGCTGAGGCCCGGGTCCCGCCGGCCGTACCCGCATCACCGGCTTGACAGGTGACGGACGTCCTGCCAGCATCGTCACCAGTTGAACAGGTGACGATCGCGAGCGTGCCCGTCCGGGGCCGGCGATCGTCCTGCGGGAAGGGAAATGTCATGGCTGTGAGCTACACCGGGGTCGTCACCGTGACCGGAGAGGGCCGTAACGGGGGCCGCGTCTGGGCCGACGACGGTCTCCTCGACACCACCCTCGCCATCCCCAAGGAGCTGGGCGGCGCCGGTGGAGCCACCAACCCCGAGCAGCTGTTCGCCGCCGGTTGGGGCGCCTGCTTCCTCGGCGCGGTCAGGAGGGCGGCGGCGCAGCGCAAGGTGACGCTGAAGAGCACGAGCATCACGGCCGAGGTGACCCTGCGGCACGGCGACGACGGCGAGTTCGGCCTCGGCGCCGTGCTCAACCTCGAACTGGGCGGGGTCGACCAGCGGACGGCCGAGGAGCTCGGGGACGCCGCCCACCAGATCTGCCCCTACTCCAAGGCCACGCGCGACAACATCCTGGTGACCATCCGGGCGACCGCCGTCGCCTGACGTCCCTTTCTCCGCCGCAGGCGTCAGCCCGCCGTCCAGGGGCGGAGCTTCTCGGGGTTCCGGACGGCCCAGATGTGCTTGATCCGATCGCCCGCCACCTCGAACGCGAACACCGCCACCGTGACGCCGTCCTGCTGGGCCACCAGCCCCGGCTGACCGTTGACGCTACGCTCCAGGATCGCCAGGTCGGGCGCCACGCGGGCGATGTCGGCGAAGGCGTGCGCGACCAGGTCGCCGCCGTGGACCGGCAGGAGCCGGGCGCTGACGAGCCCGCCCCCGTCGGCGGTCGCCGTGACGCCGGGGTCGAGGAGACCGATGAGGGCGTCGATGTCCTTGGCCTCCCAGGCCAGCTTGAAGTCCCGCACGATGCCGGCCTGCTGGGCGCTCGGCGTCGCGGGGGTCTCGGCCTCGCGGACGCGGCGGCGGGCCGAGGAGGCCAGCTGGCGGCACGCCCCCGGCGTACGGCCGACGATCTCGGCCACCTCGGGGAAGGAGTAGCGGAAGACGTCGTGCAGGATGAACGCGACCCGCTCGGCCGGGGTCATGGATTCGAGCACGACGAGGAAGGCCATGTTGACGGACTCGTCGAGGGTGACCCGGTCCGCGGGGTCTCCCTCGGGCTTCATCCACTCCGTACGGTCGGGCACCGGCTCCGGGATCCACTCGCCCACATAGCTCTCCCGCCGGGCCCGGGCCGAGCCGAGCAGGTCGAGGCAGATGCGGCCGGCGACCTTCCGCAGCCAGGCGCCCGGGGCCTCGATGGACGCCTGCTCCCGGTCGGACATGGCGTACCAGCGGGCGTACGTCTCCTGTACGACATCCTCGGCCTCGGCCAGGGAACCGAGCAGTCGGTACGCGAGATTGATCAGCTGCCGCCGCTCACTCATGATCGCGCTCAGACTCGGATCGTCCCGGTCGTGCCCTGGCCCGGATCGGGTGGTCATGGTGTCGACGACTCCCTCGGTCGCATCTCTCCTCACCAGTTGGACGAGACAGCGTGCCGAACTGTGAGGTGCCGCCTCACCTTCCGCGGGTCGCGTCGTCGTACCGGTGAGACCTGGCACCATCCAACACCAGCCAAGGAACGAACCGATGAGCACCCTTCAGACCGTCGCCGACCGCGTCGAGATCGCGGGGCTGCCCGGCGAGTTCACGGATGCGGGGATGATGCGCGACTACGACCGCTTCCGTCGCTGTTCACACCCGATAAGGCGTTGCGGATGCCGCACATCGACGTCGCGTTCGTGGGCCATCTCGGAGCTCGGGCGCATGCGCGACGGCAGGTCGCACCTCTACCGGCGCACCCCGGATGGCTGGAAGTTCGCGGAGCGCGTCTACGAGGTCAGGTACGTCGACCCGACTCCGCAGGCCGGCATGCGCCGGCCGGCCGGGGACACGTCCGGCCCGCGATGATCCCGCCTCGGAAATTGTCGCCGGTCCCTGAGATGCTGCGGCAGCGAACACCGCCGGCATCGTCACGTTCCGGGGGTGCTGGGGTCGCGGCGACCGGGTCCGGAAGGCGGTGCGGTGTTGGAGGGTGTGGCTGAGGTGCCGTGGGGGCGGCTCGGTTACTGGTCCGGTGGGCCGGACGCGGTGCCCGGCATCCTGCGGGAGATCGCGACGGCGCCGTCGGGCACGGAGGAGCGGTCGCCCGTGTGGCGGTTGCGGCATGGGCTGTTCCAGGGGATCGAAGCTCGTGAGGTGTACGAGGCGGCGCCGTACCTGGTGCCTTACCTGCTGGAGGTGACGAGGTCGGCCCGGCAACCGCATCGGGGGCTGGTCATGGACCTGATGGTCGACATGGCCGTGGCGCAGCCGCACCGTGACGTGTTCCGGGACCCCGCTGCCGGGCCCGAGCCCGACCACGCGGCGCTGGCCCGGGCCGCGATGACCGACCGCGTCGATGCGATCGCGCGGTTGCTGGACGATGCCTCCCCGAAGGTGGTGGCGGAGGTGGCCCGGCTGCTGGCCTGCCTGCCCGACGCCGCGCCGAGGAGTCTGCCCGCGTTGCGCGCCAGGGCCGAGAAGGGGGTGCGGCCGGTCGGCGACGCTGGGCCGGTGGCCTGCGCGCTGGCCGTGGCGTGGCTGGCGGCGGCCGATCACGCGGCCTGGTTCGCCGGGCTGCTGGGTGCTGCCCCCGCGCATCGTGACCTGCGTGCCGTGGCCGCGGTGGGGCTCGCGCTGGCCGACCCCACAGCCGTACCGGACGACGATGCGGTGGTCAGGCTGGTGGCCGACGTCCAAGCCGACCCCGGTTCGGTGCTTGAGCGCGTCCGATGGCACGGCGACGGCGTCACACCCATCAATTCGGCCCTGCTGCGCGCCGAGCACTGGCAGCGGGCAGTGGCCGGGGAACTGCTGACCCGTCACGGGCTGACGGAGATCGACCAGGCCCTGTACAGCGCGTGGGAGGCGATCTGGTCCTGGCGGGCCGCGCCGGCCGAGCTGCTGCCGATGGTCGCGAGCCGGGTGCGCGAGCTGGCAGCGGCTCCCCAGTCAGTACGCAGCAGGCGCAAGGTCGGCGTGTCAGACTCGCTGGTGCACGCGGTGGGGCTGATCTCCGACTCCGGACAGGCCGCCGCGCCCTACGCCGACCTGCTGGCCGAGCTGCTCACCGGAGACCCCGCCGAGCCATGGCCGAACGTGGTCGTTCCGGCGGTGGAAGGGCTGGGCCGGCTCGGTGACGAGCGTTGCGTCCCCTGGCTCGCCGCCGCCTTCCTCGACGAGTACGGACACGTCAAGCAGCTCGACGTCCGCGAGATACTGCCGGCCATGGTGGCACACGCGGACGCGCTGATGCCTGCCCTGCTGACCTACTACCACCCTTCGCGCCGCGGCGGCATGAATGAGCTCGACTGCCTCTATGCGCTCACGTCGTGGGGAGCCGCGGCGGCGCCTCTGGCACCGGCGATCGCCGCCAGAGTGTCGCAGGCTTACCTTTCTGTCGCGTTGCCGCTGTTCGGGGCGATAGGCCCGGCCGCCGCCGCCGTTGAGCCGCGGGTGCGCGCTCTGCTCGACGACGAGAGCGATCGGCCCGAGGCCGCTTGGGCGCTGTGGCGGATGACCGGTGTGCCGGGGCAGGCCCCGGCGCTGCTGGCCGAGAATCTCGCACGCTATGGCGGCCACCAGGCGACCGACATCGCACCGATGCTCGAACAGCTCGGTCCCGCCGCCACGGTCGCCGTACCGGTGCTGCGCAAGCTCTTCCACGACGCCGAGCACGGGCATCTGTACGACCGGGTGGCGATCGCACGAGCGCTGTGGGCGATCACGGGTGACAGCGAAGGACTGGTCGCACCGCTGCTGGAGGCCATCACGGTCAGGCCGCTGTCCGATCGGAGATTTCGCGGGCGGCCCGACTCCGGACTGCTCGCGGTCGAGGCGCTGGGCACGACGGGCGCGGCGGCCGCCGCGGCCGTACCGGCGCTGCGGACCATCGCGTACGGCCGCGCCCGCGTCACGAACCGCGATGTCCGGGCCGACGAGCGTTTCCAGCACGCCGCCCGGCGCGCGCTCGCCTCCATCGAGGAGCACGTGCCCGCCTGAGCCCGGAAGGTCTGGTGCCATGGAACCTGTCGGCATACCGTCGTTTCATGCCAGAGTTCCACTCGGCCCTGGCAGACCAGGCGCGCCGGGTCATCGAGCACGGGCTGGACATTTCGCATGATGCCGATCTGGTGCCCTTGTCGCATGACGTCATCGACGGGGACCTCGCGGTGGCGTTGTTCGCGCACGGGGAGTCTCTGGAATGGGCCGTGTTCGAGTACGACACCGATTGGTTCTTGCTGGGCAATACCTCCATCACCACTACAGACCCCCCTCCGGCGGGGGAGCGGGCGGGGCTCGAAGTGCGGTTCGACACTTGGGGGCGTAGCCGGACCAGGCGCTGGAGCCTGCGTGGCCATCACCTCGTACACACGCGTGTCCTGCGTGCTCAGCGGATCGCCCAGCTGCGCGTGGCCACACGAACCGTCGCGGCACCGCACGGCTGGGCGATCATGGTCTGGCGGGGCCGACGGGCGCCCGCCGTCTCGGTGGACCGGCCTTAGCAGATGACCCGCAGGTACTGCGCGGAGTAGGCGTTCGCCCTCGCTCGGGGGACGCCCTTGGCGAACCCGTCGACGACCCAGCGGTACTCCTCACTACCGGAACCGGCGCACTTCCACCCCGTGCGGATCTCCGCGTACCCGCCCTGGGACCAGGCGATGGTGGTGCGGAACACGTTCCGCCAGAGCCCCAGGCCCAGGTAGCGCTGCAGGGTCAACCGCGGGCCTTGAGGGGTGTAGCCGGCCCCGACGCACGACTGCCGGCCGGTGCCTTCGACCTGCCAATGACCGTTTCGCTTCTTGAACGTCGGATCACTGACGTAGAGGAAGCAGCGCCAGGGTGGAGCGGCGCGCTGCTCTTCGGCCGGAGGGGAGTCGCCCTCATACGCCGTCTCGCCTTGCGGGCCTGGAGCGTCCCAGGCTGGGACGAGCTCCGCTCGGGGGTCGGGGGTGGGGCCGGCGTGCGCGACGGGAGCGGCGAGCACCGCCGCCATCGCTGTTGACACCGCCGATAAGGCGATCTTGCCGTGGATGCGCATGGTGCCTCCATGAGTCGATGGGGCTACGCACGACCCAGGCGGCTGGTGGGCCTGCAGAAGCAGAATCCTCCTTCAAATGACAACTGATCCGGCGGGCGGGCATCAAGGAAGGTTGAGAACTGGGCATAACGTCTGCTCACAGGCACGCGACCAGGGTGAGGGATCGTCGCTGCCGGACTGTGTTCCCGACTCATGATCTTTTCTGGGGTGCCCACGTGGTGGGTTCCCAGTCGGCTACAAGCCATGGACAAGAGCGGTGCTTCAGCATTTGCCGACGTGAACGGATTTTTCGGGAATTTCAGGAATCTCGGTAGTAGGTGGACGAAGGTTGCCGCGGTTGCGGCCGCGGTCGTCATGGCAGTCGCGTTACCCGCCGCGCCCGCGGTGGCCGATGGCGCGCCCGACGAGCGGCCCGATGTGCCCGTGGGCACGTGGCTGGCGGCCCGCACCCAGCCCGCGGTGCAGCTGACCAGCTTCACCTACACCGGTACGGTCGCCGTCCCCACCAGCACGATCAACCAGAACGCCGTCAACCAGCTCACCGAGCAGGCCGTCCTCGCCGTGCAGGCGGGCAAGATCTCGTCGGACGAGCGCAGCATCGCCAAGTGGCTGTTCCAGCAGATCGCCGCCGACGTCGACACCTACCTCGCCGAGACCACCCCGGAACGTACGGTCGACGCCGAGGTCGGCGGCCTGTGCACCGGCTGGTGGGTCACCCCCGACGGGTACATGGTCACCGGAGCCCACTGCGTCCAGGTCGGCGAGACCGAGCTCGGCCAGCTGTTCGCGCAGCAGGCGCTGGCCAAGTTCAACGAGCAGGACGCCAAGGAGATCATCTCTGGTCTGCAGAACATCGCGGCCGACGAGGAGATGGTCAAGCTCGCCCAGCAGATCTACGTCACGTTCAACACCAACCACATGAAGATCCGCGGCCTGAAGCAGAGCCTGTCGGTGCTGCAGAGCCTGCCCGGCGGTGGCGTGGACAAGACCGCGAAGGCGGTCCCGGCGGAGCTGGTGTCGGTGGGCGAGAGCTACCCCGGCAAGGACTTCGCGCTGCTCAAGGTCAACGGCCAGCAGAACCTGCCGACCGTCCCGCTCGGTGACGACGCCGACGTGCGCACCGGCGACTCGCTGTACATCAGCGGTTTCCCGGGCCTGGTCACGAACACCCCGTTCTTCAGCCTGGAGTCCAAGCTGGAGCCGGCGCTGACCGAGGGGCCGTACAACGCCAAGCGCACCACCCAGACCGGCGTGCCGTACATCCAGACCCAGGCGCCGTCCTACCAGGGCAACTCCGGCGGCCCGGTGTTCAGCAAGGACGGCAAGGTCATCGGCATGCTGATCGCCGGCACGGTGAGCGAGGGCGGCGAGGCCTCGGAGAGCGAGAGCTTCGTGCTGCCGGTGAGCATCATCAAGGAGAAGCTCGGCGAGAAGAACGTCAAGCCCGCCCAGGCCGTCACCACGGTCCGGTACAACGAGGCGCTCAACGACTATTTCCGCAACTACTTCGAGGACGCCCTGCCGAAGTTCCGCGAGGTGCAGGCGCTCTTCCCGAACCACCCGTACGTGGCCAAGTACATCAGCGACACGCAGGCGGCGATCTCGGCGGGCAAGGACGAGTCGCCCAGGCCGCTGCTGATGTGGGTGCTGATCGGGGCCGGGGTGCTGGTCGCGATCGTGCTCGCCCTGGTCGTGGTGAAGCTCCTCGGCAAGCGCCGCCGCCGATCCTCACCTCCCGTGAGTTACGCCCCGTACGGTGCGGTGCCGCCGCCCTCGTGGCCGCGGCACCAGCTGCCGGCCGGACATGCCGGTCAAGCGTCGCCGCCGGTCCCGCCGGCCCATGGAGGCACGTACGCCCACAACGGTCAGGGAGGTCACGGGGCCCGGCCCTATGCCGGTGGTGGGCAGTACGGCAACCCTCCGCAGGGGCACGCCGGTCAGCCGTACCTGGACGACCGGACGCGCGACGCCCGCTACGGCCAGTTCGCGCCTCCTCGGGACGGTCACTCCTCCTGAGAACGGCTTCCTCCGGCAGCAGGCGGGGAGGAGCATGAGCCGTTCACGATGTTCCCCCGTAGGTGATCGTCCCCCCGAGGGGCGGCAGCCGGAGGTTCGTGGACCGGCGGCACGTGATCGTGGACGTGCCGCCGGTTCACCCATGCCCGCCCCCGACGGAGCCAACTTTCCCCGGAATGGGCCCCGTTCGTATCCCCGCTGTATCGCGGATCAAGTCTGCCTGGATAGGCCCGGCGCATCGTGATGGTATGTCCGGCGAAACCCTGACCGAAGGCTGCGAGCACGGCCGTCACCGGCACCCGCCCCATCGCGGGATCCCGTGACCCGATGGACGTCAGGCGACTCGGCCACGCCGGTCCGGCCTCCTCCGCCATCGGCCTGGGCGGGACGGCCTTCAGCGGCGCGTACGGCACCGTCGATGTCGGCGCGGGTGTCCGGGTCATCCGCCACGCGCTGGATCTGGGCATCACCCTGCTCGACACGACCTGCCGCACCCGATCCGAGGAGGTGGAGCAGCTGGCCGGCCGGGCGATCGGGGGCCGCCGCCGGGAGGTGGTGCTGGCGGCGCTGGCCCGCCCGGGCAACCGGAGCCTGGCCCGGGCCTGCGACGCCGCCCTGCGCCGGATGGCCGTCGACCACCTCGACCTGTTCTACCTGGACTGCCCGGCCTGGCAGCGGCCCATCGAGGACGGTGTGGGCGAGCTGGCCGAGCTCGTCACGGCGGGGAAGATCCGGCACATCGGGCTGGCCGAACCGCTGGCCGGGCAGATCCACCAGGCCGCCGCCGAGCACGCGATCTCGGCGATCACCTGTGAGTACTCCCTGTGGGAGCGCCGCGCCGAGCTGGACCGGCTGCCCGCGGCCAGGGCGCACCGGATCGGGGTGGTGGCCTGCCGGCCGCTCGGCCGCGGCTTCCTGTCGGGGGCGGCCAGGTTCGGGGCGCACCTGGCGCACGACGACGCGCGGCGGGCCGACTTCCGCATCGCCAGGCACGCGCTGGGGGAGAGCATGCGGGCGGTGCGGTCGGCCGAGGAGATCGCCGCGCAGCTGCACCTCAGCCTGGCCAGGCTGGCCCTGGTGTGGCTGCTGGCGCAGGGCGGCGACATCGTGCCCGTCCCGAGCACGCGCAACCAGGTGCACCTGGAGATGAACGCCAGCGCGGCGGGCATCCAGCCCGACCACGCCCTGCTCGCCCGGCTCGGCACGCTGTTCCCGCCGCTCCAGGGCCCGCCGCTCCAGGGCCCGCCGCTCCAGGGCCCGCCGCTCCAGGGTCTGCCGTCCCAGGGCCCGGCCCCTCAGGACCCACCGTGTCCGGGGTTGTGATGGGTGGACGGCGGTTTGATGAGGGACGCCGCGACGGCCTTGTTCACCGCGTCCACCCGCGAGACCGCGCCCAGCTTGACGAAGATGTTGCGCAGGTGCCGCTTCACGGTCGCCTCCGTCAGGTCCAGCCGGCTGGCGACCTGGCCGTTGCTCAGCGCCTCGGACACCAGCTCCAGCACCTGCAGCTCCCGCGCGGACAGCGGGTTGACGTTGCTCGGCTGCGCCTGGCACAGGCTCTCCCTGGAGACGGCGAGCACGACCCGGTCGTGGTCGGTGCGGGCGGCGTGCACCGCGGCCAGCAGCTCGGCCCGGCGCACGCTCTTGAGCAGGTAGCCCCGGATGTTCTGGGCCAGCAGGCTCCGCACCAGGTACGGCCCGTCGTACATGCTCAGGATGATCACCTCGGTGTCGGGCGAGGCGGCCTGGATGCGGCTCACCGTCGTGGTCACCTCGTCGCCGGGGATCTCCACGTCGAGCAGCACGACGTGCGGTTTCCGCTCGGCGGTGACCGAGACGGCGCCCTCGCTGTCGCCGGCCTGGCCGACCACGACGATCTCGTCGTCGCTCTCCAGCAGCTCCTTCAGGCCCTCACGGAACAGGGCATGGTCGTCCACGATGAGGACGGTGGTGCGGTCATCCATCTCGATGCTCCGATAACGGTACGACGAGTTCCATGTAGGTGCCGCGGTTCACCACCGGTGTCAGCATCAACCGGCCGCCGATCAGCTCGGCACGCTCCCGCATCGACGTCAGCCCCATGCCGGACGACCGGCGCGCCCGGGCCAGGTCGAAGCCGCCGCCGTCGTCCTCGACCATGGCGTGGAGCTGGCTGGGCGCGATGTTCACGCTGATGAGCACCATGCTCGGCGTGCCGTGCGCGAGCGCGTTGCGCACGGCCTCCCTGATGATGAGGAACGTCTCCGCCAGCACCTGCCGGGAGGCCCACGCCTCGTCGCCGTTGACGCGTAAGCGCATGATCACACCGTCGGGGGCGATGGTCTCCAGGAGCGTGGTCAGCTCCTTCTCGAGGTTGTGCACCTGCTCGTCCATGCGCAGGTCGGAGACGATCGAGCGGGTGCTGAGCATGGCGTTCTGGACGGCCTCGTGCGCCAGCGTCACGCGGTTCATGGCGTTGGCCGGGTTCGTCCGGTAGACCTCGGCCAGCTCCAGCTGGTGGTGGGCGACTCCCAGCCCGGAGCCCACCCGGTCGTGCAGTTCACGCGCGATCCTCCGGCGCTCGTCCACGTGCGCGGCGTTGATGTCGTGAAGGAGCTGGGAGGAGTAGGCGAGCGAGGCCTCGTGGACCCGCATGATGACGCTCTCCGTCACGGCGCGCATGACGAGCACGAGCAGTTCCCGGCCGCACGCGTGCTCCGAGAGGTAGTCGGCGGCGGCGTTCATGGTGACGTCCGCGAGGCAGGTCGCGGCCTGCAGCGACGCCCGGGGGTGCAGCCGGCTCTCCGCCCGGGTCTTGCCGATGTCCCAGGCGAGGAGCTTGTAGCCCTCGTCGATGGTGGGGTGGCCCAGCCGCAGGCTCCTCATGACGTCGGTGATGGTCAGGTCGGCATGGGCGAGCAACTGCGGCCGGCTTTCGGGATCGCCGATGAGCGGACTGCTCATGCTCTCCAGCCCGGCCACGTAGGCCGCCAGGAGCGCAGACCGCTCAGCGTCGAGGAAGTCGGCCAGCGCCTCCCGCAATGGCTTGCCGCTTTCGCGCACGTGCGCCATCACTGGGCCCTTCCCGGAAGGTGGGCGCCCGAACGTAGGACATCTTTTATCAAGCCCATAAGACCGACAACAGCACAGCAACATGGGCGATGTACTGCGTTGCCATGAACACTCGGTAGGGGACCCGGCTGCCGGCCCCGACCTTGACGGCCAGCCCGGCCAGCACCACGGCGCCGGCGGACAGGCCGATCGCCATCCCCGCCAGCAGCGGCTCGGCCATGCTCGCCAGGCCGGCCGCGACGGCCAGCGAGGCGGGCGCCGCGATGAGCAGGATCCGCGTACGAGCGAGGCCGTACGCGGTCAGGAAGCTCCGCCGCCCCGCCGCCGCGTCACCGAGGGCGTCGGGCAGGTCCTTGGCCGGGGCGCCGACCAGCCCCATCCAGGCCGCCATGATCAGCGCGACCTGCGGCAGCGGGGTGCCGGTGACCTCGGTGAGCCGGCCGCCGGCGGCGACGAAGCCGGCCGCGTACGTCAGGAGCGCCGCGCTGACCGCCACGGCGACGCTGGTGCTCGGGCGGGACTTGAGCAGCAGCGGCGGGGCCGAATAGGCGTGGCCGAGCACGAGCAGCGCCGCGACGAGGACCGCGAACAGGGGGCCGGCCAGGACGCCGAGGCAGAGCGAGAGCACCGCGGCCCCGCCCGCGACCCTGGCCGCCGTGCCGGGGGAGAGCAGCCCGCCGGCGATGGGCCGCGAGGAGCCGTTCGCCCGGTCCTCGACCACGTCGGTCACCCCGTTGAAGAGGTAGACGAAGAACACCGCGAGTGTCCACGAGCAGATCCCGAGCAGCGCACCGGAGGGCCACGACCCCGCCGCTCCCAGCGCGGCGCCGGCGCCGAACCGCAACGCGAAGACCACGAGCACGGACGGCCGGGACTCACGCAGACACAGGACGGGCACGCGCCACGGCGCCACTGATCGGTCGGCTCTCATAGCCGTATGATGCGTCGCCAAACGAATCTGACAAGGGGTACAACTCGGTGTTACCACTTTAGGAGTCGTGCGGCGATTATTTCGAGTCAGCCGGATGGCGCTTGCGGGGGAGTCGGCTTGTTTAAGCACGTCAGCCAGGTGAAGCTGCAAGGGAGTCGACCCGACCTGACTTACTCCCACTAGAGAGAGATTTTCGGTGATGCCCTCCTCTTCGGCGAGCCGGTTTTATGACTGGAATTTGGCCGCAGGCACCGGTGAACGGCGAGTCGAGCTCAACGACGAAACCTTACGCGACGGCCTGCAGAGCCCTTCCGCGCGCCAGCCCACATCGGCCGAGCGCATGCGCCTGCTCCGGCTCATGGACCGGCTCGGGATCGAGGCGGCGAGCATCGGCATGCCGGCCTCCGGGGCGGCCGCCAAGCGCACCGTCACGGAGCTGGCCGCGTTCGGCGCCGAGGCGACGCCTCGGCTGCGGCTGCACTGCGCCGCCCGGACCGTGACGGGCGACATCCAGGCCGTCGCCGACGTCAGCCAGAAGCTCGGCCGCCCGCTCGACGTGATGGCCTTCATCGGCTCCAGCCACGTGCGGATGGACGCGGAGGGCTGGACGGCCGCGCAGGTCGAGCAGGCCGTTCGCGAGGCCGTCCGGTTCGCCGTCGCGGAAGGGCTGCCGACCTGCCTGGTCACCGAGGACAGCACGAGGGCCAGGCCCAGGCTGCTGCGCCGCCTCTACCTCGCGGCTCTGGACGAGGGGGCCGTCCGGATCTGCCTGTGCGACACCGCCGGACACGCCGAGCCCGCCGGGGCCGCGGCGCTGATCCGCCACGTACGCGAGAAGATTCTGGACCCCGCCGGCCACGACCACGTGCCGATCGACTGGCACGGCCACAACGACCGCGGCCTGGCGCTGGCCAACGCGCTGGCGGCCATCGACGCGGGCGCCTCGCGCGTGCACGCCACCGCGCTCGGCATCGGCGAGCGGTGCGGCAACACGGCGATGGACCAGCTCCTGGTCAACCTGGGCCTGCTGGGCGACGGGCGCGACCTGGACATGCTGGACGAGTACTGCCGTACGGCGTCCGAGGTCGTCGGCCGCCCCATCCCGCCCGAGTATCCGGTGTTCGGCAGGGACGCCTTCTTCACCGCCACCGGCGTGCACGCCGCGGCCGTGGCCAAGGCGGAGCGGGCCGGGGACAGGCGGCTGGCGGACCTGGTCTATTCCGGCGTCCCCGCCTCGCGGTTCGGGCGCCGCCAGGAGATCGGCGTGGGCCCGACGAGCGGGCGCTGGAACGTCCACAGCTGGCTGCGGCGCAAGGGCCTGCCCTCGGACCCGCCGGTCATCGACCGGATCCTGACCGCCGCGCGCAGCGCGACCCGCGTGCTCACCGACCGCGAACTGACCGCTCTCGCAGCGGACTGACGCCGCCCACCACAAGGAAGATCACCATGGCGAACTTCAACCTGCTCGGCCCCGTAGAGATCGTCGTCGACGGCCACGTGCGCACGCTCGGCCAGCACAAGCTGCGCCAGGTGCTGGCCGTGCTGGCACTGCGGGCCAACCAGATCGTGGACACCGACCTGCTGATCCAGGAGCTGTGGGACGAGCGCCAGCCGAAGAACGCGCGGACCATCCTGCACACCTACGTCTACCAGCTCCGCAAGACCTTCGAGCAGGACGGGCTGTGCCGGCACGGCGAGGAGCTGGTGGAGACCCGGACCGCCGGTTACCTGCTGCGGGCCGGCGACGACGACATCGACGTCTTCCGGTTCGACCGGCTCGTCCGGGAGGGGCGGCGGCTGCTCCGCGACGGCGACGTGGCGGGGGCCGCCGCGCTGCTGCGCCGCGGGCTGGACATGTGGTCGGGGCGGGCGGTGGCCGACGTGGTGCCGGGGCCGGTGCTGCACGGGCACACGGTCGCGCTCGACGAGCAGCGGGTCTGCGCCCTGGAGATGCGCATCGAGGCCGACCTGGAGCTGGGCCGGCACCGTGACGTCCTTCCCGAGCTGCGCCTGCTCGTCGAGACGTACCCGTACAACGAGGGGCTCCACGGCCAGTTGATCAGTGCCCTGGGCCGGTGCAACCGGCGCAACGAGGCCCTGCTCGCCTACCAGAACCTGCGCCACCTCCTCGACGAGGAGCTGGGCCTGGCCCCCTCGCCGCAGATCCAGGAGCTGCAACGCGAGCTGCTGTCCGCCGGCATGCTGAAGAAGATGGCGTCATGAACGCGATCGCACCCTAGCGGGCGCGGGTCTTGGCCGCGTCGTTCAGATGCCTCACAGCGAAAGCCGCCGTTGCCGCCGCTCCCCTGGCGCAGCTCAGCGCCTCGCGGGCACCGTCCACGCTGCCCTGGGGGAAGGCGGCGACCGCCCCGGCCGCGCAGGAGATGAGCTCCTGCGTGGCCTGCACCATCAGCTCCTCGCAGCCGTCCAGGTCGGCCACCCGGTCCCGGGCGGTCTCGAGCAGGTCCAGCACCTCGCCTATGTCCGTGCTCATGATGTCTCCTCCAGTCGTATGACCCGGCCGCCGTCCCGGCTGCCGCTCTCCGCGGCGAGCGCGGCGGCCCAGCCGGTCGGCAGCTCCTCGGGCGGCACCAGGTGGTCCAGCACTTCGGGGAAGGCGACCAGGTGCGCCGCACGTACCGGGACGCGGGTGAGAGCGTCCACGTCGGCCGGCGACAGCCCGCCCGCGCCGGCTATCTCCACGGGTCCCGCCGGGATGAGCGCCCCGCCGGGCAGGGCCCGGGCGACGGCCTGCAGGCTGGCCAGGTGGAGGCCGGCGGGCACCTGGGCGACCCGCTCGGCCGCCGCGCGGAACTCCGCGCCCACGCTCAGGGCGTCCACCACTCCCCGCTGCATCACGGGCAGGTACGTGGCCTGGAAGTAGCCGCCGATGCAGCTCAGCCCGCGGGCGAACGCCAGGGTCGCGAAACAGGTGAACAGCGAGGGCAGCAGCTGCCCGCCGAGCAGCGCCGGCACCAGGTCCTCGGGACCGAACTTCCACTCCAGCCGGTGGCCGCGCTCGTCGGTCCCGGTGAGCAGCTCGCCGTCGAGCGTCAGCGGCACCCGCCGGCCCGCGGCGCTGAGGCCCCAGAAGAAGACCGTGCCCCGCGACGGGTCCCGCTGCCAGCAGGCCCGCACCCCGTCCAGCCCGCCGAGCAGCGCGTCGCGCACCTGGGGCACGAAGAACAGCTGGTGGACCAGGCTGCCGGGGTCGTGGAGATCCCGGCTCAGCAGGGCGGCGCTGATCGGCTCGATCGCCAGCTGCACCAGCCGGGCGGGCGGATCGGCCTGGAACAGGCCGTTCCACAGGGCGGTGTTGACGCGGGTGGCCTGGAGGGCGTGCGAGGGCAGCGACAGCGTGTCGGGGGAGGCGTACACCTGGTGCAGGACGTCGTCCGCGCTGCGCGCGCAGAACGCGGAGACCTCCCCGTCCCGCCGCATCCGCGCCAGCCGGGCGCGTGCCCGGTCGATCATCCCGGCGTCGTACGGCAGCGCGGCCAGCACGGTCCGGTGCTTGTCGCGGTTCGGCTGGATGGGCAGCCGCTGCGGCAACGACCCGACCTCGCCGTGCCGGGGATCGTAGAGCCGCAGCCCCATGGGGTAGGTCAGGTTGTTCATGCTGACCGAGCCGAAGCCGAGCACGACGACGTCGCGCGGGGCGCCCGGCCGCAGCGCGAAGAGCAGCGTGCCCTGCACGGAGTCGGCGAAGGTGTCCACCCCGAAGTGGTTGGAGGTGGGCACGATCGGCTGCGCGCGCAGGCCGGCCACCGCCTCGGCGGCCACGGCGGGGCCGTACCAGGCCGCCGTCTGGTCCGCGACGACCTGGTACAGGTCCTCCCTGCTCTGCCACGGCTCGGACCGGCCGGGGCGGAGCCCGGCCAGCAGGTCGGCCAGCGGGGCGTCGGCGAGGCGCCGCAGCGTGTCGCGGACCAGCGGCGAGTGCCGCGCCGCCAGGTCGAGGACGTGAGCACCCAACGTCATGGCTTCAGCTCCACGGATAGAGGACGATCTTGCCGCACTCGTGGCGGGACTGCCGGTCGAACGCCTCGCCGATCCGGTCCAGCGGGTAGCGGTGGGTGATGAACCGCTCGATCTGGTCGGGGACCTCGCCGATCAGGTGGAGCAGCCGGCCGGCGTCGTTCAGGTTGATGTCCAGGCTGCCCATCAGCGTCACCCCCTTCTGCACCAGGTCGTCGTCCACGTGAACGGTCAGCTCGCCGGGCTCGGCCAGGAAGCCGACCGTGCCCAGGCGCCTGACCGCGTCGACGCACAGCCGCTGGTACTCCGGCTGCCCGGAGCAGTCGATCGCGAAATCCACGCCGCCGGTGAGCGACCTGACCTGTTCGAGCGGGTCGCCGTCGCGCGGGTCCAGGACCGTGGCGCAGCCCAGCTCGCGGGCCAGCCGGGCCCGGTAGGGGCTGCGGGCCACGCCGATCACGGTCGCGCCGCGGTACCGGGCGTTGATCACCCCGCCCAGGCCGACCGCGCCCAGCCCGGTGATGAGCACGGTGTCGAAGGAGCCGACGCCCATGCGCTGCATCGCCCCGAACGTCGGCCCGAGGCCGCAGCAGGCCATGGCGGCGTGATCCAGCGGCATCGCGTCGGGCACCGGTACGCAGAGCCAGGCGGGCTTGACGGCGTACTGGGCGAACCCGCACTCGCCCGACTCGCTCTTGCACACCTCCAGCGGGTCCTCGGTGCCGGCGCAGTGCGAGTAGTAGCCGCGCCGGCACAGCTCGCAGGTGCCGCAGGGATAGCCGCACAGCGCCACGACCCGGTCGCCGGGCCGCAGCCGGGCGCCCTCGGGCGCGTCGGCCACGACGCCGGCCATCTCGTGGCCCAGCGAGTCGGGCCGGTTGCGCTCAAGGTAGACCTGGTCGCGGTAGGCCAGATACTCGTTGCACATGGGCGCGGCCTCGACCTTGAGCAGCACGTAGTCACGGCCGATGGCCGGGTCCGGCTTGTCGACGACCGCGCAGGCGCGCGGGCCGGTGATCCGTACGGTCTTCATCGGCCCGGCGCCAGATACTGGCCGATGCTGCCGCGCCGGCGCACGTCCACGGTGACGCAGTGGAACGAGCCGCCGAAGGTGTACACGTGCCGGAAGTCCACCGGGACGCAGCGGAAGCCCCAGTCGGTGAGCAGCTCCATCATCGGCTCCTCCTGGCGCTCCACCACGACGGTCCGCTCGTCCAGGGAGAGCATGTTCATGCTCACCCACGGGCTGCAGAAGTACATCGGCCAGTCCCGCGGCAGCGTCGGTCGCGGCGCCTGGCGGATCTCCCAGCCGCGGAACAGGTCGGTGGGCACGTAGCGCTCCCGGTTGACCAGCAGCTTCCCGGGCGCCAGCGGCAGCAGCGTGGCGTCGATGTGCATGGCGTGCGGGTCGTTCACCTCGATGGTGCGTACGCGGAACGCGCTGCCCAGCGCCCGCTGCACCCACCGGATGCCGAACGCGTTGGTGACGTGGCTGCGCTGCACCACGAGGTCGCGGCCGAACCGCATGAAGTCGGCCGCGTCGAAGACCGGCTCGAACTCGGTGATCGCCCACCCGTCGTGCTCGCCGGTGCGGAACAGCTCCTCGGTGAGCTGGGGGCGGGGGGCCTGCAGCCACCGGGCGTCCTGGTTGAAGTACGACTTGAGCAGCGGCCGGAACGGGTCACCGTCGAACTGGCGGCAGCGCCACGACATCGGGGACTCGATGATGGTCTCCCCGACGACGATGAGGTGGTCGCGCGGCATGGCCGAGTAGAGCCCGCCGGAGGTCACCCAGTGCGGCGTGGCGAGCTCGGCGCCGTGGTCGGCGGGCTCCGGCCGGACCACCTTGACGCCCTCGGCCGCCAGGGTGCGGGCCAGCCCGTCGAGCTCCTCGTCCGCGGCGTCCACCAGGTCCTGCGGGAACGGCTGCCCGCCCCGCTCCTGGAAGAGCCGCCACGAGCTGGGTGGCATCGTGGCGCGCATGGACTCCTGCCAGGTCGGGAAGACGCCGCCGGACAGCCGCCCGACGATCACCTCTTCCAGCGGATCCCATTCGTTGTAGGAGCTCACCACCTTGGCCGGTGCGCGGCGGTCCTGGCGGGCCGGAGCAAGCGAGGACACGGTCATGGGAAATATGCCTTTCTGTTCTCGGGTAACAGCCTTGATCCGGGATCAGCTCGCCAGCCCGCCGGCCGTCTCGCCGCCGTCGATGACGAAGCTCTGCCCGGTCACGAATCCCGCCTCGTCGCCGGCGAGGTAGGCGACGAGCGCGGCGATCTCCGCCGGCCGGCCCAGCCGGCCGAGCGGTATCTTGCGCGCGCATTCCACCAGGGCGGCAGGTGAGTACTCCGCCTCCTGCATCGGCGTGAGCACGTAGCCCGGGCAGACGGCGTTGACCCGGATCTGCGGCGCCAGCTCCAGAGCCATCGTCTTGGTCAGCTCGATCACCCCCGCCTTGCTCACGTTGTAGGCGCTGTAGTCCGGCATGCCGACCATCCCGCTGACCGAGGCGATGTTGACGATGGCCCCGCCGCGGTCGCGCATGCGCCGGGCGGCCCGCTGGGAGACCAGGAACACGCCGGTCAGGTTCACCCGCAGGATGCGGTCCCAGTCGGCCAGCGGCACGTCGAGGAAGGCGCCCGGGCTGCTGATACCGGCGTTGTTGACGGCGACGTCCACCCCGCCCCAGCGGCGGCCGATCTCCTCGAACGCCTCGTCCACCGCCGCCGGGTCCGCCACGTTGACGACGAGCCCCAGGTCGGCTCCCGGTACGCGGTCGTCGAGCCGGTCCATGGCCGCCTTGTCGCGGTCCATGACGGCCACCCGGGCGCCGTCGTCGACGAAGCGGCGGGCGATGGCGGCGCCGATGCCGGAGGCCCCGCCGGTGACGATCACTCTGCGCTCAGCCGGTGTCTTCATGGATGCTCCGCCAGGTCTCGGGGTCGAGGGCGCTCGCCGTCCGCGGGTCCTCGCTCAGCCGCCGGTAGAAGCTCGCGTTGTGCTGCCGCACCTGGTCGGCGGCGGCGTTCAGCACGCTGTCGGGGGAGAGGTCCAGCAGCCACACCGGCCGCAGCTTGGCGCCGTACAGGGCCTTGGCCTCGTACGACTTGAGGCCCGCGTGGACCCAGCGCAGCCCGAGCTCGGCCGCCAGGTCGAGCTGGGCGGCCAGCACGACGTTTCCGTACTCGGCCGCGCCGGACAGCCGGTCGTAGTCGAAGCCGGCCCAGCGCAGGAAGATCGCGTCGGTGCCCACGTAGTACAGGCAGAACCCGACGGGGTCGCCGCCGTCGCGGCAGCAGAGCGCCACCCGGGCGGCCGCGCCCATGTGCACGGCGTGGCTGTTCAGCGCCACGCGTTCCACCTCGGGCTCGCTGTCGATGCCGTATTTCGCCAGGGTCTTGGACGCCGGCACCGCCAGCAGGTCGACGCAGTCGGCCAGCGGCAGATGCCTGATCTTGTACCCGGCGTCCTCGAACGCCCGGCGGCCGGTGCGGATGCGGTAGCGCTTCTTGGACGACAGGTAGCCGGGCCAGCCGTCGACCGCGGTCCACGCGTCGGCGTCCATCACCACGGCGGGCGCGGTGACCCCGGCGCGGCGGGCCAGCTCCAGCTCGGACGTGGGCAGGTACATCGCCACGCAGGGCCGGCCGGCCGCCCGCGCCCGCAGCTCCTCGATGAGCGCGGGCACACCCTCCGGCGCGCCCAGGAAGTGGGTCTGGTAACCCTCGCGGGGTCCGACCATCAGCCCGGCGGGCGGGGGCGCCGGCAGGCCGCGCGCCGCCAGCTGCTCGGTCCACCGGTACAGCGGCAGCGCCGGCGGCCCGGTCAGCTCCACGTACGGCACGGCGGCCCCGTCGCGCACCACGGCGTCGCCCGATCCGCCGTATTCCGCCGCGCAGAAGCGCAACCAGGCACTGGTCGAGTAGAAATGCGGTCCGGCCAGCTCGTCCCAGGCGGCCGGGGTCAGTCCAGCGAGCACAGCGTCTCCTTCGGGCCGAAGATCTCGTCGCCGACCGACCGGATGCGGGTGACCGCGAAGACCACGGCCCCGGCCAGCAGGGCGGCCACGGCGATCACCATCGCCGTCCGGACGCCGAGCTGCTCACCCAGCAGCCCGCCGAGCAGTCCGCCCAGCGGGATCGTGCCGAAGACGAAGAACCGGTAGGTCGCCGTCACCCTGCCGAGCAGCTCCGGCGGCACGATGGCCCCGCGCAGGCTCAGGCTGTGCACGTTGAACACGGCCAGCGCGAGGCCGTACACGAACAGGCCGGCGGCCAGGACCGAGCCGGCCACGAGCGGGGACCCCGAGGCCGCGGGCACCAGGCCGAGCGCGGCGCAGCCGAGGATCATCGTCCAGACCATGGTGCGGCCGACGCCGAGGACCTGGCCGGCGCGGTCGGCCACGAACGAGCCGGCCAGCGCGCCCACGCTCCCGACGGCCAGGACGGCGCCCAGGAGGCTGGTGGACAGGTGCAGCTCGCGCACGCCGTACAGCAGGTACAGGGTGAGGATGACCTGCTCGAACAGGTTGAACCAGGCCGAGCCCACGGTGAGCGGGCGCAGCAGGGGGTCGCGCAGCGTGGTGGACAGGCCTTCTTTGATCTCCGTCCAGGTGGAGGCCCGGTCCGCCGGCCGGTCGGGGGGCGGCTCGCGGTGCCGGATGGCCGCCACGCTCACCGCGGCGGCCAGGTAGGTGACGGCGTTGGCCACGATCGAGACGGGCGCGGTCAGCCACTGGACGAGCAGGCCGCCCACGCCCGGGCCGCCGATGGACGCGATCGAGTACGTCGCCTCCAGCCGGGAGTTGGCCTGGACGAGCTGGTCCTTGGACACCAGGGACGGCAGGTAGACGACGTAGGCCACGTCGAAGACGGCGGTGAGCAGGCCGGTCAGGAAGGCGATGGCGTACAGGACGGGCATGGACAGCAGGTCGGCCACGTAGAGCACGGGGACCAGGCCGAGCAGGGCCGCCCGGCCCAGGTTGGCGATGGTCAGGGCGGGGCGTTTGCGGTTCCCGTCCAGCCACACCCCGGCGAACAGGGTGATCAGCAGCACCGGCGCGAACTGCATGGCGGTCAGGACGCCCAGCTCCCCGGCGGTGGCCTGCAGGGTGAGGATCGCGGTCAGCGGCAGGGCCAGCACGGTGATCTGCGCGCCGAACTGCGAGATCGTCTCGCCGCCCCACAGCTTGAGGAAGTCGCCGTGACGCCAGAGGCCGGCCATCACGCCACCTGAGCCGCGCCGAGCCTCTGGTGCAGGGTCGCCAGCTTGGGGCGGTACCGGGGGGCGTCGGCCGGGTCGGCCGCGTACCACAGCGACCACAGCTCCACGCCGGTGAAGCCGTACCGGCGCTTGAAGTCGTCGTTGCCCTTGCCGAGCTCCAGGCGCTCCCACCCGCGCTCCAGCCCCATCCGCAGCAGCTCGTAGAGCGTGAACAGGTACGGGCTGACCTCCTTGACCACCGTGTGGTCCATGCCGCCGGACCACAGGTAGAACCGGCGGTCGTGCTCCATCCCGACGAAGGCGGCGACCGTGCGGCCTTCCCAGTCGGCCCGCAGCAGCCGGCCGTGGGGGGTGTTCGCCACCGCCTGGAAGCCGGCCCGGTCGTACAGGACCGGCCAGTCGTGCCGCACCGCGGAGCCGTTGGCCAGCTCGACGACCTCGTCGATGCGCTCGGGCGCGGGATCCTCCTCCATGATCAGCCGCATCCCCCTCTCGGTGGAGCGCCGCCACCGCCTGCGCCACTCCCGGCGCTTGTCCACGTCGCCGAGATCCGGCTCGGGGCCGCCGCCGATCGTCCGGTGGTAGGCGTGGTCCAGCCGCACCATGCCGTCGGGCTGCCGGACGGTGGCCCACTCCAGGGCCGCCTCCAGCGGCAGGTTGAGCACGAGCAGGCCGCAGGTGCCGGGCATCTGCCCGGTCGCGTAGTCCATCAGGCCGGCCACTTCATCCGGCTGTTCGGCCAGGTACGCGGGGCCGTACCCGGCGTAGAGCGAGCCGACGGTGAGGATCGGCCGGTCCCAGATCCGGCCCAGCTCCGTGTCGAGCTCGTAGCCGTGCCAGAAGGGTGAGTATTCCAGGCGCTGAAGGAGGGGCCGGTCGGTCTGTCGCAGCCGCTCGACGGTGTTGCCGCTCCACGCGGTGAGCCATTCCTCGGTGTCGAATACGGTACGTGGATAATGCGTGATGTGTGGCATTGTCATGGTTTCCTCCACGGTACGGCGGCGCCGTATTCGGCAAACCGTTCGCCGTGAAAAGCGGCGCTCACCATGGTGCCCAACTCGTAATGCCAGAATTCCCACGAGTACGGCGCGAAACCTGCGCCGAGCATCGCCCAGTAGAGCATTCGGCGCAGCCGCCGGTATTCGGACCGGGGGTCATTCTCGTAATGCGTGAGCCAGGACCGCTCGTTGAACTCGTCGAACTCCGCGCCGAGATCCAGCTCGCGACCCTCGGAATCGCACAGCGTGACGTCCACCGCGCCCCCGGTGGTGTGCGGCGGCGGCAAGGTCAGGAACTCCTCCTGGTCGGTGGGCGGCAGCGCCAGATACATTTCGACCGTGGCGTCGTCGCCCGGATCGGGGAGCGTCCGGCGGAACTGCTCGACGATCTCGGCCTGGGTCTCCAGCGTGCGCAGGCCGTCCCAGACCAGGATGTCGATGCCGTCGGGCAGCGCGGCCGAGGCGCTCCGCAGCCCCGCCAGCACCCGGCGCCGGACGAAGACGCGGCTGTCGGCGGCGGCGATGCCGCGCCGGTGGTAGGCGGGGCCGGCGTGCACGTCCGGCACGCCGGCCACCTCCACCAGCGGCTCGCCGCACTCGCGCACCCCTATGCCCGGCGGCGGCGACACCGTTGGCTCGATGACGATGGGCCCGTCCAGTGTTGTGATCATCGTCAGCTCCCGAACCATGCCTTGGCGAACCCCTCGGACAGATCGGGTGGCAGCTCGACGGGCTCGGCCGGGGAAAGGCCCTCCACGGGGGCGGTGTAGCCCCACGCGTAGGCGCCGGAGTTGGGCAGGACGACCAGGTCTCCCTCGGCCAGCGGGGGCAGCGTCGCGTGCCTGGCGATCACGTCGAAGGAGTCCATGACCGGGCCGAGCACGGCCGCGGGCACCGGGTCGCCGGACCGCGCGGCGGCGGCGATCTCCACGCCGGCCTCGGGCTCGATGAAGGTGGTCTCGAACAGGCCGGCGTACGCGCTGGTGTCGAGATGCACCAGCCGCCGCCCGGCCACGACGCGATCGGCCACGACGCGGCTCAGCATGGCCATGGCCGGCTGGCAGAGATACCGGCCGGGCTCGCACAGCACGTCCACGTCCGGCGGCAGGGCCTGGGCGATCCGCTGGAAGAAGCCCGGGTGATCGTGGTGGAACCGGTCGCGGGAGCCGGGGAACCCGCCGCCGATGTTGATCGTCGGCACGGCGACCCCCGCCTCGGCCAGCCGCTCCCGCAGCCCCAGCAGCACGTCGAGACCGCGCAGGTACGGTTGCGCCTGCTCCATCTCCGCCCCCGCGGTGCCGACGAAGAACGACAGCGCCTCGACCTCGATGCCGCGTTCGACGGCCCGTCCGGCCAGGCCGGCGAGCACGTCAGGGGTGTTGCCGAAGCGCACGATCGAGCGGGTGGACTCCCCGGCGTCGGGCGGCCGCAGCCGCAGGGTGATCCTGGCCGTGTCCGGCAACATCTCCAGACCCCTGGTGTCGTCCACCACGAACCGGGTCACTCCGGACGCGAGGATCCTCTCCAGGTTTCCCGGCGTGATGACCGGGTTGAGATAGGCGATGCGGTGCGGCGAGACCCCCAGGTCGAGCAGGGTGGCGAGGTGCCCGGGATTGGTGACGTTGAACTCCTCCACCAGCGGGTCCAGCGCCCGCAGCACCAGCGGGTGGGCGTTGGCCTTGGTCGCGTACGAGATGCGGGCGCCGAGCCGGGTCCGCAGTTCGGCCACCCCGGCGCGCAGCGTGGCGGGGGCGAACAGGAACGCCGGCGTCCCGATCCGCTCCTTTTCCGCCCAGTCGGCCACCTGGTCGACGAGCTGCTGGGAAAGCATGACGGCTCCTCAGTGGTAGTCCGGACCACGCAGCAGGTAGCCGAGTTCGATACCGCTGGAGTCGATGTGCGGGTCGGTGGAGGTGAAGCCGGCCACGGTCAGCCCGGCCCGCCGGAACAGCTCGTCCCAGTAGGCCTTCCTGGCCAGGCGCTGGCGGGTGAAGTAGTGGATGAGGAAGTACGGGTTCCAGAAGTTCCTGGCCACGCCGTGCCGCATGACGGCCGGGTTGCCGATCTCGTCGCTGACCTCGATGACGACGACGTTGATCCGCGGGAACCGGGCGACGACGTTGCGCAGCAGGTCGAGCACCGCCTCCTCGCCCTCCTGGGCCAGGATCTCCTGCAGCACGTAGCCCAGGACGATCAGATCGGGCCGGCACTCCGGGGGCGGATCGCGCAGGAAGTCGGTGGCCGAGGCGTTCACCAGGCGGACCCGCTCGGCCATGCCCGTCCGCTCCACCAGGCCCACGGCCGCCCGGTAGCCGTCCGGGTCCGGCTCCACCCCGACCGCCCGCAGGCCGGGGACGGCCTTCGCGAACTCCGTGAGGTACAGCGCGTTGCCGCAGCCGAGGTCGAGCAGCTCCTGCGCGGTCACGCCGCCCTGCTCCAGCAGGTCGAGGGTCATCGGCATGCCGTCGTAGCGGCTGATCTCGCAGCTGCCCACGCCCACGTACGCGCCGTTGCGGGTGCAGTCGGGGGCGCCGCGGGCCAGGGCGCCCCCGATCTGCTGGATCGTGGTGGCGTATCCGCCGATGAGGAAGGTGTACCAGGCACGGAACTCGTCGAGCCCGCGCGCCCGGCCCGTCAGCGCGACCCGGTCGTCCTCCAGCTGCACGATGTCCTCGTTGGCCAGGTAGAGCAGGAAGCCGCGCAGCCGGTCGACGTCCATGGTCAGCTCGTCGGCGAGGGCCGGGATCGGGACCGGCGGCCGGTCGGCCAGGGCGTCGTAGATGCCGGTGTCGAAGAGGTGGTGGATGCCCACCGCGAGGAAGTGCTCGGTGATGGGCCGGATCGCCTCGACGAGCCGCAGCTCGAACGACGGGTCCACGGTCGTCCTGAGCGGGCTGGTCAGGGTCGTGGTGGTGGTCACGGCGTCCTCCCGGATCGGTCGTCGGCCGGCCCTGGGGCCGGAGCTGGGGCCGGCTCAGGGGCCGGGACCTTCTCGCGCGACGCGTCGGTGGCCGGATCGTTCTCGCGCGAGAAGTCGCCCCAGCGCAGCAGGTCGAACAGCCGCTTGCCGGTCGATGGCGGGCTGAAGAAGAACGTGGTCTGCTCCCGGCGGCGCAGCAGCCCGTGCGCGACGAAGTCCCGTGCCGTCGCGGCCCAGTACCGCGGACCGCTCCTGAGCAGCAGCGAGGCGTAGTCGGCCGCGGTCATCGGGCGGCCGAACCAGTGGTTGACGGAGACGGACGGCGTACGCGCCCTGATGTCGTGCCAGCAGCCGCGCGGCATGAACAGCACGTCACCCGGCCCCACGGTGCCCGCGTAGAACACCGCCCGGCGCAGCCGCGGGAACCGGTCCAGGTCCGGGTCCATCAGGTCGACCTGGCTGTTGACCAGGTTGCCGGGGAACGGGTAGACGTCACGGGCGTGCTCCCACGGCACCAGCACCACGTGCTTCTCGCCCCAGATCTGGCAGAAGAAGTTGTCCTTCAGATCCGAGTGCAGCATCGACCTGGTGCCGGCCGAGCCGATCCACACCCGGGTGTCCGTGCCGTCCGGCAGGCCGCCGCTGAGCGGCTCGAAGTCGTAGTCGCAGGCCGGGAACAGCTCGGCGGCCCGGGTGTAGGCCAGGTAGCAGGGCGAGTCCGCCGGGGTGGTCAACATGGTGTGGACGAACTCGGCGAACGGGAGCGTGCGCTCGTAGTTCTTCTGGTCCTGGGGGAACAGCACGCCGCTGGCCGGCAGCCCCATCAGTGCGGTGACGGGGCGCCGGCCGTGCGTGCCGGCCAGGTTCTCGGGCGTCCAGCGAGTCCTGGCCGGCCACGAGTCGGACAGCCCCGGGAACACCATGGGGCCCGAGCGGTCGGCGATGGCCTGCCGTACCGCCGCGGGCGTGGGGTTGCCGTGGCGGGGCAGCGGCCGCACGTCGAGACCGGCCTCGCGCAGCGTGTCGGCAGGGTCAACCTGCTGGTGCAGCGAGCACATGAATGGGGTCCTTAGCGGATCGACGGTTGCCGGGGTTCTGGGACGCGGGCGAGGTCTGGGGGGACCGACGTCTCGGGTACGACCGACGTCTCGGGTACGACGCCGACACAGACCAGGCGCGGCTGGCCGGTCACGACATATCCGGATTCGGTGCTGGTGACGGTGAGGGCGGCGCCGGGCTGGTACCAGCGGCACCGGTGCGGCCAGAACTCGATCTCACCCTCGGGCAGGAGCCCGAGCTCCCTCCCGACGTGCGTCATGGCCACCGTGCCCGAGCCGCAGGCCAGCGTCTCGCAGTTGATCGCGCGCTCCCACGTGCGGTACTCGACCCGCCGCCCCTCGACCCGGGCGAAGTTGAGGTGTACGCCCTGGGGAAAGAGGTCCCGGTAGGCCCGGTTGACGTGGGTGCCGATGTGGTGGGCGAGGGCGACCGACTCCGTGATGTCGTCACCGTCCGGCTTGCCGATGGCCCCCCGCGCGTCGATGAACAGCTTCTCCGCCAGCTCGTCCGGCAGCCCGTGCCCGCGGAACAGCGCCAGATGGGGCTCGCCGCTGAAGGTCAGGTAGCCGCCCAGCTCGCCCACGCCCGGCACGTCGAGGCCGCTGATCCGATCGATCCCGTCGGCCGGGGGCGGCCCGCTCCGGTTGATCAGCTCCGCCGGGACCGGGCGGGTCTCGCCCATGTTGACCCAGGTGCGGCGACCGTCCCCCTCCGCGCCGATCTGCACCGGCCGGGGCCGTCCGGTGGGGAGCTCGGTGAGCACCCGCCACTGATCGCCGCAGTGCTCCCGCCGCAGCACGGCGGCGGTGCACAGCAGCCCGTTCCCGCAGGACAGCGTCTCGGACCCGTCCACCTCGAAGATCCGGAAGACGTAGTCGGCCGCGCCGGTGGCCTCGGAGAGGTACAGGACGTTGTCCGTCCCCCCGATGCCGAAGTCGCCGTTGAGCGCCCAGCGCGCGAAGCCGGCCCGCTGCTCGTCGCCGGCCAGCGGCGTGCGGGTCTCGTCGACGATGATGAACGTGTTGCCGAACGAGGTGTACTTGCTGAACCGGATGTCCATGGTCACACCGCTGTGGGGATGGGACCGGTGGCCACCGGCAGCCCCACGTCGCTCTGGATGAGCGACTTGACGCCGGCCGCCAGCTCGGTGGAGTCGTCGGGCAGGCGCGTACCGAAGAGGTTCTCGCAGTGCCTGGCCCGCAGGTCACGGTCCTTGCCGTGATATTCGGCCCGCCGGTGCATCATGCGGTAGTTGTCGATCACCGCGACCTCGCCGGCCGACCAGCCGATCTCGATCTCGTGCTCGAACGCCCAGCGCTCCACGATCTCCAGCAGCTCCCGCGGCACCGGAGTGCCGTCGCCGAGCGTCATGCCGTAGAACGTCTGCTCCGTCATCGCCTGCAGCATCGTGTTGCTGAAGCTGTCGTCGCCGTTGGGCGTCCTGACCACGATCGGTGTCTCGCAGCAGGTGTACAGCGTGCCGTCGGGGAGGAACTGGTGGCTGAAGCCGGGCAGCGAGTCCAGCACCTGCCCGACCTCCCCGGCCGTCGCCCCACCGGCCGCCGTCCGCCAGGTCTCCTCGCCCCAGTGACGCTCGAAGCGGAGCGTGTTCGCCCGGCAGAACTCGCGCCAGCGCGGGCTGAGCTCATTGAGCAGCCGCACCCCGTCGACCGCCCCCGTGGGTGCGCCGCCGTCACTGCCCTCGAACAGGCACAGGAACCAGATGGCATCCGGCCTGTAGGGGTTGTAGGAGTCCTCGGCGTGGAAGCCCAGCGCCTCCCCGCCCTCCGGGTAGTGCACGTGGCGGGCCCCGGCACACGTACCGAACCGCCCGGTGAAGGCCTCGAACTCCGCCAGGGTCGGCTGGTATCCCGTGAAGTGCACGTAGCCGTCCTTCTTCAGGAGCGGTACGACGATCGCGGGGTCGATGTCCGCGAGCCGCTCACCGGGACCGGCGGCGATTTCGCAGCCAATGGTCTTCGAGAGAATCTTCATGCCACACCTTCCGGATGTTCCGGCCGTCCATCACCGCCCAGAATCACCCGTCTGGCTATATTGGCTGTCGAACCCCGTTGATGCGCCGCTGAAACCTGCAACTAGGGGTGGCGAGCAGTCCAGATGCCCGCTGTCACCCCCGTCTTCGGCCCAGGTGTTGAAGTACGCCACCGCCACCGCCGATCACGCAGGGCGGGCGCGTGCGGGGTCGCGCCGGCGGTGCGGCGCAGCAGCTCTTAGGTGGAGGCGGGCAGGCCCCGCTCGGCCAGCGGCACCGCCTCCACCAGCGGCAGATCCTCGGGAACCAGGACCAGCGGCCGCTCACCCTCCGCGTGGTGGCTCATGATCCGTGCGCTCCCGCCATCAGCGCGGCCAGGTCCTCCGGCTCGATGAACGACGGCGGCACCGGCGGCCCCCAGTTGTAGAGGATGCGCATGTCGTGGAACACCTCCGGCTCCCAGATCGCCTCGTCCACGATGCAGTCCAGGTCGGAGTAGTACTCGGAGAAGTTGCCCGCCGGGTCCTTGAGGTACCAGAAGAAGTTCGAGCCGATGTGGTGGCGGCCCAGCCCCCAGACGTGCCGTTCCGGATGCCCTTCCAGCATCCGGTGGGCGCCGCGGCCGATCTCGTCGACGTCCTCGACCTCCCAGGAGGTGTGGTGCAGGTACGGGATCGGCGCCGGCTGGACCAGCACGTTGTGGTGGTCGGTCGAGCAGCGCAGGAACGCGGCGATGCCCGGCACCTCGTCGCTGACCTTGAACCCGAGGCCCTCGGTGAAGAAGCGCCGGCTGGCCTCCTGGTCGGTGGAGCCGAGGACCACGTGGCCGAGCTTGCGCGGCCGTACCGGCTGCTCGCGCAGCACGCCCGGCGCGCGGGCGTCGACCCGGTCGGCGCGGCCGGGCCCGTTGTAGACGGGGGAGGGCTCGGCCGGGCGGGCGATCCGTTCGGCGACCGACACCTGGACGCGGACCTTCGTGCCGGGGTCGGTCACCCGGCCGTCAGCATCGAGCGCCAGGTCCAGCCGGGCCAGGCCGGCCCCGATGCGGCCGAGGTCGTCGGCGTCGTCCACGCCGACGCCCAGCTCGACCAGCCGCCGGGTGGGCGCGTGCACCAGGTGGAGCTGCTCGCCGCCGTCGGCGGTGGCGAAGGTGTGCTCGCCGGTCGCGAGCAGCCCGAAGTCGGCGTAGTAGGCGGCGGTCTCGGCGACGTTCGGGACGCCGATGGTGATCCGGGTCAGGCGGTGCAGGGTCATGGTCAGGCTCCCGTGAACGTGGTGCGGAGGGTGCCGATGCCCTCGATCGTGCTGTGCAGGTGCTCGCCGGGGGCCAGGAATCGGGCCGGGGTACGGGTGCCGCCGATGCCGCCCGGCGTACCGGTGAAGATCACGTCGCCCGGCAGCAGCGGGGTCACCGACGACAGCCGCTCGACCAGCTCGGGCACCGAGAAGATCATCTGGCTGGTACGGGCGTGCTGCATGCGCTCGCCGTCCAGGTGGCAGGCGATCTCCAGGTCGTCGGGATCGGCGAACTCGTCCGGGGTCACCAGCCACGGCCCCATCGGCCCGAACCCGGGGAAGGACTTGCCGAGGGAGAACTGCTGCGGCTGCGGCGGCGACAGTTGCGTGACGCGTTCCGACAGGTCCTGCCCCACCGTCAGCCCCGCCACGTACGACCAGGCGTCGCCCGCGGCCACCCGGTGAGCATGCCGGCCGATCACCACCACCAGCTCCACCTCCCAGTCGGTCAGCCCGCCCTCCGGCAGCACGACGACGGCGTCCTGACCGGTCAGGCAGGAGACGAACTTGGTGAACACCGGCGGCCGGGCCCCGGGCTCGATCCGCGACTCCTCGGCGTGGTCGCGGTAGTTCACCCCGATCGCGAACACCTGCCGCGGCGCGGGCGCCGGAGCCCCCAGCTCCGCCTCGGCGAACGGCACGGGTTCGGCGGCGTCCGGGCTCCAGGCCCGCAGCTCGTCCCAGCGCTCGAACAGCGCCTGCGGGCCGGCTGGAAAGCGCCCACCGCCGGCCTTCTCGATGTCGATCGCGCCGCCGTCGGCCAGCAGCACCGCCCGGCCGGCGAGGTTGGCAACCCGCATGAGCTTCCCTTCGTCCATCGGCTTGTCACCCTGATTCAACGAAGGCCCGGCCCACGGCCGCTTGCGCGCCCAGCCCAAAGTCTCGCCGCCGATTGGTCCCGGCGGTGGCCCCGCCCGGCCTCAGCACCCCGACGGGATGCTGCGCCGGCACCAAAGGGCCGCCTGCCTCGGCCTCGGCGCAGTCGACGTCGGCACGGGACGCGAAGATTCTCTCCCGGGTCGGCTGGATGGTGGGATGCGAGGAGGTCAGGCGCCGTCGCGCTGGTGGAGCGCGGCGACCACCTCGGAGACGCCCGCGTCGGTGAGCACGAGCGGCCGGTAGCCCTCGCGGGCGAGGAGCCCGCCGGCGATGCTCGCGCGGCGGCCGGAGGCGCAGGCGACGAGCACGGGCCGCTCCGGATCGAGCTCGGCGGGAACGCCCTGGGTGAACAGGTCGGGCAGGAAGCGCTCGACGGCGCCCGCCAGCCGCGTCCGCTCCCGTTCGCTGGGCATCCGCACGTCCAGGAACTGGGCGTCGGTCTCGGTCAGGCGGTGGACGAAGGCGTCCAGGTCCAGCAGCTCGTACGTCTGCGTGGCGTCCTTTCCGAGGCCGCGCACGACGCCCTGCACGGTGTCGACCCCGACCTGGGCGAGCTGGGTGACGGCCTCGGTGACGTCCTGCCCGGGCTCGGCGACCAGGGTGATCGGCTGCCGATAGGGGAGCAGCCAACCTGCCCAGCTGCCGAAGTCGTCGTCCAGCTCGATGCCCAGGGAGCCGGGCAGCATGCCACGGGTCTGAGCCTCGCGCGGCCGGACGTCGACGACGTACGAGCCCGCCGCCGGTCGCCCGAGCTCGGGCACGCTTACGGGCGGCATGGGCGGCACGCCGAGCGTGTTGGCCGGGCCCATGTGCTGATAGAAGTCGGGGATGGGCATGGGCGCGGCCAGCAGCGCATCGGCGAACTCCTCAGGATCGTCGATCGCCAGCAGCGGGTTGTCCTGCCGTTCGGCCCCGATGGTGGAGGTCAGCTTGCCGGAGCCGGTGGCGGTGCAGAACGAGCCCTTCCCGTGAGTCGGGTACAGGCCGACATCGGGAGGCAGCGCGGCCAGCCGGCGTAGCGAGACGTACTGGAGCCGGGCCAGCGAGCGGGCCCGGTCGGGGCCGAGCAGGTCGGGCCGACCGGCCGAGGCGACCAGCAGGCTGCCGCCGGAGAACAGCGCGACCGGTTCGCCGCCGATGAGCACGAGGTAGCTCGTGTGCTCGGGGGTGTGACCAGGTGTGTGGACGGGCCGGAGGGTCAGGCCGCCACCGCCGTCGATGTCCTCCAGATGGAAGGCGGGCGTGTGCCGGTACGCGGGCGCGGCGGCCGCGGGCAGCACCAGCTCGGCGCCGGTACGCAGCGCGGCCTGCTCGGCGCCGGAGACGTAGTCGTTGTGCAGATGGGTCTCCAGCACGAATCGAACCTCGGCGTCACACTCGGCGGCGGCCCGCAGGAAGCGGTCGATGTCGCGCTGGGGATCGACGAGGACGCCCATGCCCTCATGGGTCAGCAGGTAGGTCTGGTCGCCCAGGCCGGGCGTCCGGAACGACATGACGTCCATCGTTCTTCTCCTCGGATCAAAACAAGGCCGACCAGTCAACTGCCCAAGGAAGCCTGCCGCCCATCCATCCCCGAGGGCGTCCAGGGAAAGGCCTCAGCCTCCGCGGCCTTGCCCATTACCCAGGTCCGCCACTCGCCCGGCGGCGATGGCCCATGCGGTGTCGTGTCAGCGGCCGCGTCAGGAGGGCGACGGCCCGGTATCAGAGCGGTCGGCGATGGTTGAGCCCATGAACGGAACAGCGAACGCGGCACCGACAGGCCGCACTCCACCAGCCGTCCGTTCAACCGAATTTCTCGTAACAGATCTGAAGGAGCACCCCACCATGTCCCTCACCCTTTCCGGCCAGGACACGCTCACCCTGCGGACCGCCGCCTGGGGCGCGGTCTGGCTGATGTCCGCCGCCGGTGCCGCCGGCTCGGCCCACAAGGCCGCCACCGAGGGCAGCATCGCCCTGACCTCCGCGACCGGCCCGGTCGGGCACGTGCTCACCAAGGCGCCCAAGGGCGTGAAGTACGGCAAGACCGTCGCCGCACT
>NZ_JBFANM010000011.1:0-215820 GCF_040674815.1 Nonomuraea sp. NPDC049709 | reverse complement strand
GCGGGCGGGCTCGGGATGCTGGCCGCGCCGCTGTCGGAGTCGGCCCCGGCGCGCCGGGCGGCGCTGCTGGGCGCGGTCGTGGAGTGCGCGGCCGCCACCCGCATGGAGCGCCGGCTCGGGCCGCTGGCCGAGCCGCTCAAGCGCAGCAGGCTGCTGCGGCTGGGCGAGGCGCTGTCCCTGGCGGGCGCGCTGACCGGGGCGACGCTGGGCCGGCGCAGCCGGATCGCGGCCATGGCGGCCGGCGCGGCCCTGCTGGCGGGGTCGGCGTGCACCAGGTTCGGGATCTTCAGGGCCGGGATGGAGTCGGCGAACGACCCCCGGTACACCGTGCAGCCGCAGCGCAGGCGGCTGGTCAAGAGCAGATCGGAGCATGACCTCACATGAAGCGAAAAGTCCTCGAATACCTGCCGTTCCTGGGCATCGTGCTGTTCATCTGCACGACGTCCTGGCTGGCGGGCCGGACCGCGGCCGGCACGATCTCACTGGGCAGGAGCGCGGTACGCCGGTGACCCACCGGGCCGTACGATCAGCAGATGACCGAAAAGACCGAAACGACGCCCGCCTGGCTCGCCCCGGAAGAACTGGAGTCGGTGCGGGGCCGGCTGCCGATCCTCTATGTCGACGCCGTGCCGGTGCGGGCCGACGACACCGGCGTGGTCACCCACGTCGGCCTGCTGCTGCGCATCCAGTCGGACGGCACGGTCAGCCGGGCGCTGGTCTCGGGGCGGGTGCTCCACCACGAGCGGATCCGCGACGCGCTCATGCGTCACCTGGAGAAGGACCTCGGCCCCGTGGCGCTCCCCCGCATCCCCATCTCCCCGCAGCCGTTCACGGTCGCCGAGTATTTCCCCACGCCCGGCGTCACCCCTTATCACGACCCGCGGCAGCACGCCGTCTCCCTGGCCTACATCGTGCCCGTCGCCGGGGACTGCCGGCCCCGGCAGGACGCGCTCGACCTGGTGTGGTTCACCCCGGAGGAGGCGGCCTCGCCGATGGTGCAGGAGGAGATGGCCGGTGGGCAGGGCGTGCTGCTCAAGCAGGCGCTGGCCCACGTCGGGCGCCTGCTCTAAGGGGACCGTCAGGGCCGGTCGGCCCCGTCGCGTACCCAGCGGTAGAGCGGGTCGCCCGGGCACGAGGTGTCGTAGCCGTCGCGGTGCCCCTTGACCTGGCGGCCGGCGTCGCCGTGCTCGCGCAGGTATTCGATGGCGTCGACCAGGGCGTTGAGCAGGTCGTCGTTCGGCTCGGTCAGCCCCGAACTGCCGACCAGGGCGAGCACCGCGTAATGGTCGGAGTTGAGGCCCGCGCCGTTGGCGGCCGGGAGGGCGTGGGGGCCGCGGCCCATGAACGTGCGCCCGTGGGGGCAGCACACCATGTTGTAGCCCAGGTCGATGTACCTCTCGCCGCGGCCCCCCGACATGTGCATGCGCTGGATGTCCTGGACCAGGTCGACGCAGCGGTCGTGGTTGCCGGACTCCGCGAGGTCGGCCGGCACCTTGCCGCCCGTGTAGTGGATCTTGACTCCTTGGGTGGACGACAGGCGGGTGTAGTCGCTCGACGGCTTCTTCGCGTGCCATTCCGAGCGGGTGATCAGATTCATGCGTTCCTCTCGTCGTAGGAATGTCCTGGATATCAGAATGTCAACTTTCAGTAGCGATGTCATTACTCTTGGTTACTAGGATGACGTGCCGTCGGGGTGACGCTTCCATGCGAGCCGCCGCTAACGCCGGGGAAACAGGGCCCTCGCCAGGCTCTGGTCATGATCCGCCGGTTGTTGCGATATTTCGTGATCCTTACTGCCGTGATGCTGCTGACCACGGCGGCGGTCCTGGCCCTGGACCGGCCCGGTGAGCCGCCCGCGGTCCCCGTCGCGGGGCCACCGCCCGCGGCCGCGCCGCCGCCGGTGATCGAGATCACGCCCGCCGACGGCGGCCGGAACGTGCGGCCCGAGCGGGGCATCACCGTGCGGGTGTCGGGCGGGACGCTCACGGAGGTCACGGTCAAGGGCGTGAAGGGGCGCTTCAACGCCGCCCGTACGGAGTGGACGTCCGACCGCGCGCTCGCCCCCGCCAGGTCCTTCACCGTCGCCGCGGCGGCCACCGGGGCGGGCGGCACGGCGGCGACCGCGACCAGCCGGTTCCGGACGCTGAAGCCCGCCAGGACGATCGAGGTCGAGGACGTGACGCCGGAGCGGGGCGAGAAGGTCGGGGTGGGGATGCCGATCATCGTGACGTTCAACCGGGACGTGGCCGACAAGGCCGCCGTGGAGCGGGCGATGGTGGTGGAGTCGGGCAAGCGGTCCGAGGGCGCCTGGCGCTGGCCCGACGACCGGACCGCGGTCTACCGCACCCGTACGTACTGGAAGGCGCACCAGGAGGTGACCTTCGAGGCGCGCCTCACCGGGGTGCGGGCGGGCAGGAACGTGTACGGCGTCAAGGGGCACCGCACCACGTTCGAGATCGGCGCGGCCCGGATCAGCACGGTGGACGTGGACGAGCACACCATGGTCGTCCGGCGGGACGGCGAGAAGGTGCGCACGATCCCGATCAGCGCGGGCAACGGCGCCACCCGCGAGTACACGACGACCAGCGGGGTCCACCTGACCATGGCCAAGACCGACCCGGAGGTCATGATCTCCCCGGGCCGGGCGCCGGGCCAGGCGGGGTACTACGAGACCGTGGTGAACGACGCGGTGCGGATCTCCGACAGCGGCGAGTTCGTGCACAGCGCGCCGTGGTCGGTCGGCTCGCAGGGCCGGGCCAACGTCAGCCACGGGTGCGTGAACGTCAGCCCGCGCCACGCCGCCTGGTTCTACGAGCGCACCAGGCGGGGTGACGTGGTGAGGATCACCGGCACGGACCGGCGGCTGGAGTGGGACAACGGCTGGGGCTTCTGGCAGATGAGCTGGAAGCAGTGGCGCAAGGGGTCACGCGCATGACCCCCTGACGCCCCGGCTCAGCCGGCGGAGCGCAGCGTGAGCGGGCGTTCCCCGCCCGTGTGGGCCCGGCGGAAGACGTGCGACCTGCCGTCCGCCTCAAAGGCGGCCCGCACCGTGATGCGGCCGGACGGCGCCGGGAAGCCGACCGCGATGGCCGTACCCGGGTCCACCCGCTCGACGGTGTGCGCCCGCGTCCGGCGTCGCCCGTCGAGACCGAGCTGGACCCGGCGCCAGGGCACGGAGGAGCCGTTGTGCAGGGTCACCACGACCTGGCCGCCCTGCAGCTCCGTCCGCAGCCCGTACGGGATACGCGGGTCGGGCCCGATCGAGCGGTCGAGCCGGTCCACCAGTTCCTGGGTCAGGGCGGGCCGGGCGGCGGCCAGGTCCCGCTGCTCCCCGGGATCGTCGAGCAGGTCGTACAGCTCGACCCGGCCGTCGGGCCCGGCGCCGGCGATGTTCGGCGCCAGCCTGACCACCTTCCACCGGCCCCGGCGGATGGCCTGGGCCTTGCGCGGCCGGTTCCACACCAGGTGGTCGTGCTTGGGGGCGCCCTCGCCGGTGAGCAGGCCGCGGAAGGAGCGGCCGTCCAGGTGCGCGGGCAGCGGCACCCCGGCCAGGTCCCCGAACGTCGGCAGGACGTCCCAGAACGCCACCGGCTGCCGCTCCACCCGGGGACGCAGTCCGGGCGACCAGGCGATCATCGGGACGCGGATGCCGCCTTCGTACACGTCGCGCTTGTCGGCACGGAAGGGGCCGTTGGAGTCGAACAGCCAGGGCGTCACGCCCTTCTCCCGATGGGGGCCGTTGTCGCTGGTGAACAGCACGAGGGTGTCCTTGGCCCGGCCCGAGTCGCGCAGCGCCCTGATCAGTGCGGCGACGTCGGTGTCGAGCCGGGCCACCTGCGCGGCGTGGCGGCGGTTCGGGCCGCTCCAGGGTTTGTCCTCGTACGGGCCGGCGTCGCCGGGGATCACGCTCGGCGAGTGGGGCAGGTTGCTGGCGTAGTACAGCAGGAACGGGTCCTCGCTGTCGGCGTTGATGAACTCGACGGCCCGCTGCCGGAACAGGTGCGGCGCGTACGACGTGCCGTCGAGCTGCACCTTCTCCCCGTTGTGCCAGAGGTATTTCGGGAAGTACTGGTGGGCGTGGGCGTGGCCGATGTAGCCGAAGAACTCCTCGAAGCCGCGCGCGTTCGGGTGGGAGTCCTGGCCGGGCTCCTCGGGGCCGAAGCCCCACTTGCCGATGCACGCCGTACGGTAGCCGGACAGCCGCAGCAGCTCGGCGAACGTCAGGTCGGCGTCGGTGAGCGCGTGCTGCGGCCCGCCCTCCGGATTCTCCCGCACGGTGCTGTGCCCGGCGTGCAGCCCGGTGAGCAGCGCGCAGCGCGACGGCGCGCAGAGCGGCGCCCCCGCGTACGCGGCCTTGAACTGCACGCCCTCGGCCGCCAGCCGGTCCAGGTTCGGGGTCCGTATCATGCGCTGCCCGTTGCTGCCGATCTCACCCCATCCCAGGTCGTCGGCCAGGATGAGCAGGATGTTCGGCCGCGCGGGCAGGTTGCCGCGGGCGGAGGCCTCGGCGCCCGCGGGGGTTGCCGCGGGCAGGGCGAGGCCGGCGAGGGTACCGGCGAATAAGGCTCGGCGAGAGGGCCCGTTGATCACGAAGGGCAACATATCGGAGCCCCGGGCGAATGGCGGGCAAATCGCGAGCGAACTCTGTCACATACCGGCCACCACCGGGGTGAGACCCTTGTCACCGGAGATAGTCCCACGTCCGGCAGATGTCGTGCAGCTCGGCGGGGATCTCCTCGGGTGAGGGCAGGGGACGCCCGGCGACGACCGTGCCGGTGCGGATCTTGTCCCGCCAGTCGCCGATGCCCTTGACGAAGCCGCCGTGGTCCTTCTTGCCGTAGTCGAGCATGACGGGCTCGAACTCCACGCCCAGGAACAGGCACAGCCGGCGCAGCTGGGCCTCGGGGTCGGCGACCAGCTCCTCGTAGCGCAGGGTCAGGCCCTCCAGGTGGGTACGCGCCTCCTCCAGGTAGGTCATGTAGCTCAGCGTGCGCGGCACGGCCTCCTCCATGGGCCGCTTGACCGGGTCGGCCTCGTGCCAGGACTGCACGATCGACATCGGGTGGCGCAGCAGGAAGATGAAGCGCGCGTCCGGCCAGCAGGTCGAGATGCGCCGCCAGGCGAAGACGTTGCTGGGCGTCTTCTCGGCCATGATCGGCTTGCCGCTGCGGGTCAGCTCGCGGTGCAGCAGCCGGTCCCACACGAGGTGCTCGATGTCGCTGTGGGTGTGGCCGAGCAGCTCCATGGCCTGGCGTACGGGGTCGGTGCCCAGCCCGACGGTCACCCGCCGGAAGTGCGTCTCGATCGGCGAGTGGATCTGCGAGTGGCTGTTGAGCATGACGCGCAGCAGCGTGGAGCCCGACCGTACCGACGACAGCAGGAAGACGGGCTCGCGCAGCAGCCGGTCGTGCTCCGGGTCCGTGGGCGGCCGCACCGTGTCCCCGGGCAGCCGCTGCAACTCCAGCGGCACCTTGGGCGGTGGCGGCGGTTTGGGCGGCTCCTTGCGCAGCCGCCGCGTCAATGTGTATCCCGTCAGGCCCTCAAGAGTCGCGTTGGCCCGGTACCTCCAGCTCATGGGCCTACAAGGTAGAGCGGGCCAGTGAACCCCAGGTGAATCGCGGCTGTGAAGATGTTGCGAGGAAGACAGATCATCCGTGCACAAAGACGCAGAACAGAACAAAGTTCCACACCACTATGGAGCCGTCAATCATTCAACCTCTCCATAGGAGGAATCATGCGCACGCTCAAGCGCCGAGCCCTGCACCTTTCTCTACTCGGCGGCCTCGCCGTGGGGGCGCTCGCCGCGCTCCCCGCGACCGGACACGCCGCGGCCGGCACCTCGTCCGCGTCGGTACGGGTGGTGACCGGCGGCCTGTTACAGCTCGACTACACCGGCTCCGCCGACGCCAACAACGTCCTGATCACCCTCGAGCCGGGCACCAACGCGCTGCGGATCAGCGACTCGGTGAACATCACGCCCGGCGCCGGCTGCGTCTCGGCCCCCGGCGACCTCACCACCGTGCGCTGCTCCGTCGGCATCACCAGGATCGCCGCCCGGCTGGGCGAGGGCGCCGACAGGTTCGTCACGCAGGTCCCGCTGGCCGGCACCGTCGAGGGTGACGGCGGCGACGACGTCTTCCGTCCCAGCCGGTCCAAGGGCACCGTGGGCGCGGCGACCAGCCAGATCCTGTATGCCGGCGGCGCCGGCGAGGACACCGCGGACTACTCCGGCGTGCCGGCCACCGGCCCGAACGGGACCACCGGCGTCCGCGTGAGCCTGGACTTCGCCGCCAACGACGGGCGCGAGGCCGACGGTCCCCGCCCAGCCGACAAGGACAACGTCCAGACCGAGAACCTGGTCGGCGGCTCCTTCGGCGACACGCTGACCGGCGACGCGCAGAACAACAGGCTCACCGGCGGCAACGGCCGGGACACCCTGTCCGCGGGCCGCGGCGACGACGTGATCGACCTGCGGGACACCGTCTCCGATCACCTGTCGTCCTGCGGCGAGGGCACCGACCTGGCGCTCGCCGACTCCGGGGCGCGCGACAACGTCAGCGTGGACTGCGAGACGGTCCAGCGTCCCGCCTAGGACGCGACCGGAACACGGCTAGACCCGCTTGACGACGCGGTCGTGCACCACCGCGTACGTGTTGCGCAGCGCCTCCATCGACTCGTCGTAGGAGGCCTGCGCGACCGCCGTGAACAGGCAGTCCACGACCATGAGCTGGGCGATGCGGCTGCCCAGCGCGCCCGAGCGGAACTTGGTCTCCCGCGCGGCCGTCGTGAGCGTCACGTCGGCCGTGCGGGCCAGCGGCGAGTCGCTGAAGTTCGTGATCGCGACCGTCGCGGCCCCCGACTTGCGGGCGATGGACAGGAACTCGACCGTGTCCACGGTGGCCCCGGTGTGCGAGACGGCCACGGCCACGCAGCCGTACTTCAGCGTGGCCGCCGAGGTCCAGGCCGAGTGGGAGTCGTGCCAGTTGATCGCGGTACGCCCGATGCGCGACAGCTTCTGCTGCAGGTCGAGCCCCACCAGCGCGCTCGCCCCCACGCCGAAGGTGTCGATCCGGCGGGCGGCCAGCAGCAGCAGCACCGCCTCGCCCAGCGCCTCCATGTCCAGCGAGCGGGCCGTGTCGGCGATGGACAGCGTCTCGTTCATCGCGACCTTGGAGACGATGCCCTCCAGGCTGTCGTTCCGGTCGATGTCGCCCGACACCTCGGGCAGGCTCGACCTGGCGTGCTCCTCCCTGGCCACCGCCCTGGTCAGATCGATCCTGAAGTCCATGTAGTGGGCGTAGCCCATGCGCCGGTAGAAGCGCACGACCGACGTCGTGGAGGTGCCGCAGCGGGCGGCCAGCTCGGCGATGGACAGGTTCGCCACCGCGGCCGGATCGCCGGTGAACACCTCGGCGATGCGCCGCTCCGACGGCCGCAGCGCGGGCATGGCGGCACGGATGCGGATCAGCAGGGTCTCGGCGTCCTCGGCCATCGTCACCCATCCCGGTTGATGGAAAGAAAATACCCTGGTGGTATGGTCTGCGTAATTTTATGACCTACTGCCCAGAGGAGACCACATGCCCCGTGGCGCCGTCTCCGCGGCCGGCATCGCCGCTGCGCTTTCCCTCGCCCTCACCAGCTGCTCGTCCTCCTCTCCTGGGCCCGCCACCGGCACCGGCTCGACCGGTCAGGCCGGCGGCACGCTCGTGGTCGGCGTGACCTCCGACCCGGACACGCTCTTCCCCTGGAAGGCCACCCAGTTCCAGGCCGTCAACGTGCTGCAGAACCTGTACGGCACGCTCACCGAGTTCGACAAGGACCTCAACGTGGTCCCCGGCCTGGCCGAGTCCTGGGAGACCTCGGAGGACGGGAAGAAGCTGACGCTCAAGCTCCGCCAGGGCGTGACCTACGCCGACGGAAGCGCGTTCGACTCCAAGGACGTCAAGGACTCCCTCGACAAGATCATGGACGAGAAGACGGCGGCCGTGGCCAGGGCCTCGCTGTCGTCGGTGAAGTCCGTCGAGGCCCCCGACGCGGGCACGATCGTGCTGGAGCTGACCGGACCCGACGCCGCGCTGCCCGCCAACCTGGCCACGGTCAACATGGCCATCCTCTCCTCCGACGACACCGAGGAGAAGCTCAACGCCACGCCGAACGGCACCGGCCCGTTCACTCTCGGCAAGCGCGTGCCCAGCCAGTCGATCACGCTGGCCAGGAACAACAAGTACTGGGGCACCGAGAAGCCCAAGGTCGGCTCGGTCGAGTTCCGGGTGATCCCCGACGAGTCGTCCATCGTCTCGGCCATGCAGTCGGGCAACGTACAGCTCGCGGTCTTCAACGACCCGCTCGTCGCGCAGACCGCCGGGGGCGGCGGCACGATCACCGTCGCCAAGACGCCGCAGCTCAACTACCACGTCCTGCAGCTCAACGCGCAGCGCGGCGACCTCAAGGACGTCAACGTGCGCCTGGCCGTGCAGTGCGCGATCGACCGCAAGCAGGTGCTGGACACCGCGGCGCTCGGCGAGGGCGAGGTGACCGGCCCGATCACCGCCCCGGCGTTCAAGTCGGACCCGAACAAGCGCCCCTGCCCCACCCGCGACCTCGCCAAGGCGGCCGAGTATCTCGGCAAGGCCGGCAAGTCCGGCGGCGTGACGGTCAAGACCATCGTGTCCCAGGGGGAGTACGCCACCTCCGTCAACGAGGCCCAGAACCTCAAGGCCCAGCTGGCCGAGGCGAAGATCAACCTGGAGCTGGAGGTGCTGGAGTCGGGCGCGTTCGTGGACCGCTGGGTGGCGGCCGACTTCGACGCGGCCGTCGCGCTCAACGGCGGCCGTCCCGACCCCGACGGCTCCTACGGCCGCTACTTCACCAGCAAGGGCAACCTGAACAAGGTCGCCGGCTACAGCTCCCCCGAGCTCGACAAGCTGTTCGCCGAGGGCAAGGCCACGACCGACCAGGCCGAGCGCAAGGCCATCTACGACCAGGTGTCGGCCCAGCTGGAGGACAACGCGGCGTGGATCTGGCTGTTCGCCGGCTACACCTACACCGCCACGACCTCCAACGTGCAGGGCTTCGTGCCGATGGCCAGCGGCTCGCTGCAGTACCTGCGCACCACCTCCGTCGGCTGATGTTCCTGCGCAACCGTGTCGTGCGGCGCGTCGCCGAGACGCTGGGCATCCTGTTCGGGGTGGCCGTGTTCGTCTTCGTGATGCTCCGCGCGATCCCCGGCAACCAGATCACGGCGGGCCTCGGCACCGAGGCCGCCGCGCTCACCCCGGCCCAGCGGCAGGCTCTGGAGCAGTACTACGGCCTGGACCAGCCGCTGGTCACGCAGTTCTTCTCGTGGCTGGGCAACATGTTCACCGGGAACTTCGGCTACTCGGCCCGCTCCCAGCAGAGCGTGCTGGAGCTGACCCTGAACGCGCTGCCGGTGACGTTCGAGCTGGCGGTGTTCTCGATCGTGCTGGCCCTGCTGATCGGGGTGCCGCTCGGCATGCTGGCCGCCTCCCGGACGAACTCGGCCAGGGACGCCGCCGGCCAGGTCGTGAGCCTGGCGGGCTTGTCCATCCCGGCGTTCCTGCTGGCCACGACACTGCTGTCGGTCTTCGCGGCGTCGTTCGGGTTCAACCCCAACGGGCAGGGCTTCGCCCCGCTCTTCGAGAACCCGCTGCTCAACCTGCAGCAGATGTTCCTGCCCGCGCTCGTGCTGGGCTTCGGCATCGCGGCGCCGATCCTGCGCACCACCCGCACGGCGGTGCTGGAGGTGCGCTCGAACGACTTCGTCCGCACCGCCCGCGCCAAGGGCGTGCCGGAGCGGCGGCTCCAGGTCAGGCACGTGCTCGGCAACGCGCTGGTGCCGATCGTGACCATGACCGGCCTGCAGTTCGGCTACCTGCTGGGCGGGGCGGTCGTGGTGGAGCAGATCTTCTCCGTGCCCGGCATCGGGCGGCAGGTGCTGCTGGGCATCCAGCAGAAGGAGTACGCGGTCGTGCAGAGCACGGTGCTGGTGATCGCGCTGGCGTTCGTCCTGGTGAACCTGCTGACCGACATGCTCTACCGGATCATCGACCCGCGGGTGAGGGCCTCATGAGCGCCCTGCTGCGGCGCAGCCCGGCGGGGCTGGCGGGCGTCGTGATCCTGGTGCTGCTGGCCGTGGTCGCGGGGCTGGGCTACCTGGGGCTGCTGCCGTACGACCCGATCGCGCAGCACCCGCCCTCGCGGTTCCTGTCGCCGTCGGGCGAGCACCTGTTCGGCACCGACCAGTTCGGCCGGGACGTCTTCTCCCGGGTGGCGGCCGGGGTGGGCAACTCGGCGCTCATCGCGGTCGTCGCGGTGGCGTTCGCGACCGTGGTGGGCACGCTGGGCGGGCTGGTGTCCGGCTTCTACCGGGGCCTGGCCGACGGGGCGATCGGCGGGGTGACGAACGTGCTGTTCGCCTTCCCGCCGCTGCTGCTGGCGCTGTCGCTGGCCTCGGTGCTGGACCGCAACTGGTTCACGATCGCCGTGGCCATCGCCATCGTGTACGTCCCCATCTTCGTCCGCGTCACCCGCGGGCCCGTGCTCTCGCTCAGGGAGATCGAGTACGTGAAGGCGGCCGTCTCCACCGGCCAGAGCCGCGGGCAGATCATGCTGCGTCACGTGCTGCCGAACATCACCTCGATCATCGTCATCCAGGTGGCGCTGTCGCTGTCGTGGGCGGTGCTGACCGAGGCGTCGCTGAGCTTCCTGGGCCTGGGCACGCCGCCGCCGGCGCCGTCGCTCGGCTCGATGATCTTCGAGGCGCGCAGCCTCGTGTTCGTGGCCCCGTGGACGCTGATCGCGCCCGGCGCGGTCGTCGTGCTTCTCGTGGTGGGACTGAACCTGCTCGGCGACGGCCTGCGCGACACTCTCGACCCCCGAAACCGAGGAAAGCGGTGAACAACCTCTCAGAGCTGACGACCGAGTCGGCCGATCCGCGCTTCGCCGGCATCGACGCGATGAGCGTCGGGGAGCTGGCGGCGACGATGAACGCGGCCGACGCCACGGTGCCGGCCGCCGTCGCGGCGGCGCTGCCCAGCATCACCGCGGCGATCGAGGCCGCGGCCGCGCGCATGGAGGCCGGCGGCCGGCTCGTGTACGTGGGCGCGGGCACCCCGGGCCGGCTCGGCGTGCTGGACGCCTCCGAGTGCCCGCCGACGTTCTCCACGCCGCCCGAGCAGGTCTTCGCGATCATCGCGGGCGGCGAGAGCGCGATCGTGTCCCCCTGCGAGGGGGCCGAGGACGACGAGGAGGCGGGGGCCGCGGGCGTGGCCGAGGCCGGGATCGGACCCCTGGACACCGTGGTGGGCGTCGCCTCCAGCGGGCGCACGCCGTACGTGCTGGCGGCCGTGCGGCGGGCGCGCGAGCGCGGCGCGCTGACCGTCGGGTTGTCGTGCAACGCGGGCACGCCGCTGAGCGCGGCGGCCGAGCACGCGATCGAGGTGCTCGTCGGGCCCGAGGTGATCAGCGGCTCGACCCGGCTCAAGGCGGGCACGGCGCAGAAGCTCGTGCTCAACATGTTCTCGACGATCGTGATGGTGCGGCTCGGCAAGACGTACGGGAACCTCATGGTCGACGTGAAGGCCAGCAACGGCAAGCTGCGCGAGCGGGCCGTGCGCATGGTGCGGACCATCACCGGGGCCGGGCGCGAGGAGGCGCTGGCCGCGCTGGACGCCAACGGCTTCAACGTCAAGCAGGCGGTCGTGGCCTCGCGCTTCGACCTGTCACCGCAGGACGCGGCGGCCCGGCTGGCCAGGGCCGGCGGGCGGCTGCGGACGGCACTGGAAGAACGCGGGGAGTGGGCGTGAAGGTTCTCGGGATGATCTCCGGCACTTCGCACGACGGGATCGACGTGGCCGTGGTGGACTTCGAGCCGGTCGGGAGCGTGCTCGAAGGCCGGGTGGGGCACACGGCGAGCACGCCGTACCCCGCCGGACTGCGGTCCCGGCTGATCGCGGCGCTGCCGCCGGCGCGCACGACGCTGGCCGAGGTGTGCGAGCTGGACACGCTCATCGGGCAGTGCTTCGCCGAGGCGGCGGCCGCGGCGATCGAGGCGGGCGGCCCGGTGGACCTGGTCGTCTCGCACGGGCAGACCGTCTACCACTGGGTGGAGGGCGCGCACGCGCTCGGCACGCTGCAGATCGGGCAGCCCGCGTGGATCGCCGAGCGCACGGGAGCGCCGGTGCTGTCGGACGTGCGGATCAGGGACATCACGGCGGGCGGGCACGGCGCGCCGCTGGTGTCGGTGCTGGACGGGCTGCTGCTCGGCGCGCACGACGGCGGGGCGGCGGCGCTCAACCTGGGCGGCATCGCGAACATGACGGTGGTGCGCGGGGACTCGCTGCTGTACGCCTACGACATCGGGCCGGCGAACGCGCTGATCGACGCGGTGGTGACGGGCCGGGGGCTGAACGCACGGGGCTTCGACGAGGACGGCCGGATCGCCGCCTCGGGACGGGTGGCCGAGCGGCTGCTGGAGGTGCTGCTGGACGAGCCGTACTACCGGCTGCCGGCACCGAAGAGCACCGGCAAGGAGCTGTTCCACCCGGGATACGTGGAGACGGCCCTGGCGAAGGCGGGCCTGCGCCTCGGCGACGCGGCGGAGGCGGCTGCCGGGACGGGAACGATCGGGGACGCGGACCTCGTCGCGACGCTGACCGAGCTGACCGTGCGCACGGTCACCCAGGACGTGCTGGCCGCCGGGGTGAGCGCGCTGGTCGTCTCGGGCGGCGGCTGCCGCAACCCCGTGATCATGGACGGGCTGCGGGCGGCGCTGCCCGGCGTGCGGGTGGCGCCGTCCGACGACTACGGCGCGCCCGCCGACGACAAGGAGGCGATCGCGTTCGCCCTGATCGGCTGGCTGACCGCGCACGGCCTGCCCGGCACCGTGCCCGGCGGGACGGGCGCCCGCGCCGCCCGCATCCTCGGCACGCTGACCCCGGGCGCCGGACCGCTGGTCCTGCCCGCCCCCGCCACCGAGCCGCCGCGGTCCCTGGTGCTGACCCGATGACGTCGCCGGCCACCCCGCCGCCCGCTCCGCCGCCGGGCCTGGTCATGGCGGCGCGCACGCCCTGGTTCGACCTCACCGAGTGCGCCGGGCACCGCACCGTGCGCCAGGAGGAGGACGGGCTCGCCGGGGCGGCGCCCATGACCATGGACACCTACCACGACCTCGCCTCGGTCACGAAGGTCGTGGCCACGACCACGATGCTCCTCCGCCTGGTGTCCGACCGGCTCGTGGACCTGGACGCGCCGCTGAGCGCGTACCTGCCGCGGTCGTACGAGGCGATCACCGTGCGGGACCTGCTCCTGCACCGGGGCGGGCTGTGGGAGTGGTGGCCGCTGTACATCCAGGCGCAGTTGCCGCCGCCCCGCTACCGGCCGGGCCGCGCCCGGCACTACTCCGACCTCGGGTTCGTGCTGCTCGGCCGGATCGTCGCGGCGGTCACCGGGCTGCGCCTGGACCGCGCGCTGGCCGAGCTGGTCACCCGGCCGCTCGGCCTCACCTCGACCACGTACGCCGGCCCGGCCGGCTCCGAGGTGGCCATGGGCGCCCTGGACGACCGGGTCGAGATGACCATGCTCGACACCGGGCGGCCGTACCCGGTCCCCTACCGCAGCACGGACTTCGCCCGCTGGCGCGCCGAGCCCGTGATCGGCCAGGTCGCCGACGGCAACGCCTACCACGCCTTCGACGGCGTCTCCGGGCACGCGGGCCTGTTCTCGACGGTGCCCGACCTGCTGCGGTACGCCACCGCGCTGTCCAGGTACGAGGAGTACGACCACCTGTGGCGGCCCGAGGTCGTGCGGGAGTTCTTCGCCCCCGGCCCCGACCCCGAGCAGGCGCTCGGCTTCCGCAGGTACGCGCTGGAGCTGCCCGGTGAGACCGTCACCGTCCTCGGCCACCCCGGCTACGTCGGCTGCGCGGTCGGCTTCGTGCCCGGCCGCGACATCGCCCTGGCCCTGGCGAGCAACCGCCTGCTCGTCGAGGGCGCCCCGACGCCCACCGACGCCCTCTGGCACGACCTGCTGCAGGCCACCGAACACCGATCGAGGACCGCATGACCCCGCTCCTGGAGATCCGAGACCTCTCGGTCGCCTTCCGCACCCGCAAGCAGGACGTCACCGTCGTCAGGAACGTCTCGATGGAGATCCTGCCCGGCCAGACCGTCGCCGTGGTCGGCGAGTCCGGCTCGGGCAAGTCGACCACGGCGGCCGCGGTCAACCGGCTGCTGCCCGACAACGGCCGCATCACCGGCGGGCAGGTGCTGTTCGACGGGCGCGACCTGGCGACGGCGAGCGAGCGCGAGATGACCGCGATCCGCGGCGCGGGCATCGGCCTGGTCCCGCAGGACCCGATGTCGAACCTCAACCCGCTCATGCGCATCGGCGACCAGATCGCCGAGGCGCTGGAGGTGCACGGGGTCGCCACCGGCCGGGCCGCGCGAGCCCGCGTGGTGGAGCTGCTGGACATGGTGGGCATCCCGGATCCGGCGCGGCGGGTCGCCCAGTATCCCCACGAGTTCTCCGGCGGCATGCGGCAGCGCGCGCTGATCGCCATGGGGCTGGCCTGCCGGCCGAAGCTGCTCATCGCCGACGAGCCGACCTCCGCGCTCGACGTGACCGTGCAGCGGCGCATCCTCGACCAGCTGGAGCAGCTCACCGCCGAGATGGGCACGGCCGTCTTCCTCATCACGCACGACCTGGCGCTGGCGGCGGAGCGGGCCGACGTGGTGGCGGTCATGTACCAGGGCGAGATCGTGGAGACGGGGCCGGCAGCCGGGATCCTGGCCGATCCCGGGCACGAGTACACCCGCCGGCTGCTGAAGGCCGTGCCGAGCCTGTCGTCGGTACGCGTGAGCGAGCCGCCCGGCGATTCCGGCGAGCCGCTGGTCGTGGTGGACGGCCTGCGCAAGGTGTTCCCGGTCAGGGGCACCGGCGAGGAGTTCACGGCGGTGGACGGGGTGTCGTTCAGCGTCCCGCGCGGGCGTACCGTCTCGATCGTGGGCGAGTCCGGCTCCGGCAAGTCGACGACCGCGAACCTGCTGCTCGGCCTGGACGACCTGACCTCGGGCAGCATCCGCTTCGACGGCACGGACCTGACCGCGCTCGGCAGGCGGGAGCTGTTCGCCTTCCGCCGGCGGGTGCAGCCGGTCTTCCAGAACCCGTACGCCTCCCTCGACCCCCGCTACACGGTGGAGAAGTCGATCACCGAGCCGCTGCGCGTGCACCGCGTCGGCACCCCGGCCGAGCGGAGGAAGACGGCCGCCGAGCTGCTGGACAAGGTGTCGCTGCCCGCGTCGATGGCCGAGCGGCTGCCGCACGAGCTGTCCGGCGGCCAGCGCCAGCGGGTGGCCATCGCCCGCGCCCTGGCCCTGTCGCCCGAGCTGGTCGTGCTCGACGAGGCCGTCTCCGCGCTGGACGTGCTGGTGCAGGCGCAGATCCTGGAGCTGCTCGCCGGGCTGCAGCGGGAGCTGGGCCTCAGCTACCTGTTCATCAGCCACGACCTGGCCGTGGTCCGGATGATCTCCCACGCGGTGCACGTCATGCGCGCCGGGCGGATCGTGGAGAGCGGCACGGCGGAGGAGATCTTCGACCACCCGTCGGACGACTACACCCGCGAGCTGCTCGCGGCGATCCCCGGCAGCCGGTAAGTTGGAAATCTGGACTTAGGAGGCGGCGTCATGCCCAGGGAATGCTCGATCGCCAACGCGCTGGCGGTCGTCGGCGAGCGGTGGAGCCTGCTGGCCCTGCGGGAGATCTTCCTGGGCGTGCGGCGCTTCGACCAGATCGCCCGCAACACCGGCGCCAGCCGCGACATCCTCACCGCCCGGCTGCGCAAGCTGGAGGAGGCCGGGCTGCTGGAGCGCCACAAGTACGAATCCCACCCGCCGCGCTACGAATACGTGCTGACCGAGCCCGGCCAGGCGCTGCACTCCGTGCTGCTGACGCTGATGGCCTGGGGCGACCGCTACGTCACCGAGGGCGCGCCGCCCACGGTCTGGGCCCACTCCTGCGGCGAGGTCCTGGAGCCGGTCACGGTGTGCGCGCGCTGCCAGGAGCCCGTGCGCCCCGAGGAGATGACCGCGTTCCACCTGCACGGGTCACAGTAGACACGTGAAGATCCTCCTGGTTCAGCCCCCTCACTGGTCCCCCGACGGCCACGCCAACTTCGACGCCGTCGAAGAGCTGCTGCCCCGCCCGTGCGCGGACGTCGTGCTGCTGCCCGAGCTCGCCGGCTCCAGCCTGCCCCGCGCCGACTACCTGGCCAGGGTGCGCGCCCTGGCCGTGGGGTCGGGGATGGCGGTCGTCGGGGGCTCCCACTACGACGGCGCGGTCAACCGGGGCGCGGTGTTCGACGCCGGGGGCACGCTGCTGCTGGAGTACGACAAGGTGCACCCGTACGGGCTGGAGCTGCGCTCCGGGGTCCGCCCCGGGCGGCCGAGCGGCGGCTTCGAGCTGGGCGGCCGCCGCCTGCACGTGCTGCTCTGCGCGGACCTGTGGTATTCGGCAAGCCTGGCCGGGCACGACGCGCTCGACGCGGTCCTGGTGCCCGCCTTCTCCGTCACCCGCTGGGACGGCCCCGCCCCGGCCCGGGAGTTGTGGCAGCACATGAGCGTGGCGCGGGCGTACGAGTTCATGACGTACGTGGCGGTCAGCGACTGGCACCACGAGACCACCTACCGCGGCCACCCCTGCGCTGGGGTCACCGGATTAGCCAACCCGTGCCCCGAGACGCACTCCGGCTTCTTCACCGGCCCGCCCGACGCGCCCGTCTCGGCCCACGCCCTCGACTTCGACCGGCTGGACGCCTTCCGGCACGACCGCGCCGAGCGCGGGTTCCGGTAGGGCTGGCCCTACCCTCCATAGGGCCGCGAGCAGGGTCGATCGGCGCGGGCCCGGCTCGTAGCGTTCTTCCCATGAGAACCCTCCGCCGCCGCCTCGCCACCGACACCCGCTACACCCTGCTCGGCCTGCCCACGGCCGTCGCCCACTTCACCGTGGTCGTGGCCGGGGTCTCGGCCGGGCTGGGCAGCGCGGTCGCGTTCGTCGGCCTGCCCATCCTGGCCGGCACCGCCCTCATGGCCAGGAACCTGGCCGACTTCGAACGGGTCGCGCTCCCCGACGTGCTCGACCGGCCCGTCGGCCGCCCCCACTACGGGACCACCCCTGCCGGCGCGGGCTGGTTCCGCCGCGTGATGAACCCGCTGACCAGCGGCCAGGCGTGGCTGGATTTGCTGCACGGCATCGTCGCCTTCCCGATCGCGCTGGCCGCGGCCGTCGTCACCGCCGTGTGGTGGGCGGGCGCGATCGCCGGCCTGACCTTCCCGATCTACGGCTGGGTCCTGGCCCGCATCCCGGAGGTGGACGGCGGATGGCCGGCCCTGCTCGGGCTCGGGGACGGCGATCTGGCGTTCGTCGGCTTCAACACCCTGGTCGGCGTGCTGTTCGCGCTGACGCTGGTGCCGGTCGTGCGCGGCGCGGCGCTGATCAAGGCGAGCGTGGCCCAGGCCATGCTGACCCGCGCCCCCGCCTGCACCCCCGTCAGCGAGCCACGCTGGGCGTGAGCTCGTCCGCCACCTGCCGCGTGACCAGCCGGCCGATGAGGGCGATGAGCTTGCGCGGCCGGCGCGGCATGAGGTGGGCCATCGCGAGATTGCCTCGACCGGGGACCACGTAACCCCGGTCGTTCTCGTATGCCCGCAAGGCCGAAGCGACGACGGACTCCGGAGTGGCGATCCTGGCCCCGATGGCGGCCTTGCGGGTGCCGATCCGGTCGAAGAAGGCCGTCTCGACCGGGCCGGGCGTGACGGCGAGGACCTTCACGCCGCGGCCGCACAGCTCGCTCCACAGGGCCAGGCTGAAGTTGAGGACGAACGTCTTGGACGCGCCGTACGTCGCGAAGTACGGGGTGATGTTGAAGCCGGCCGTGGAGCCCACGTTGATCACCCCGCCGGCGCCCCGGTCGAGCATCCCCGGCAGGAACGCGTGCGTCAGGCCCACCAGCGCGACGACGTTGACCATGAGCTCGTCGTGCTCGCGCTCGGGCGCGATCCGGGCGAACTGGCCCGCCGTGCCGAAGCCGGCGTTGTTGACCAGCAGCTCGACCGTGATGCCGCGGGCGGCGCACTCCCCCGCGACCCGCGTGGCCGCGTCGGGCGCCGACAGGTCCTGGACGATCACGTCCGCGCGTACGCCATAGCGGGCGCGCAGGTCGTCGGCGAGCGCTTCGAGGGCCGGCGCCGACCTGGCGACCAGCACCAGGTCGTGGCCCTGAGCGGCCAGCTGCCGGGCGAACTCCGCGCCGATCCCGGAGGAGGCGCCGGTCACGAGAGCGGTTCCCTTGGTTGTCATGAACTAGAAAGTATCAGATCAATCCATATCTGCGGCAATTAGTCGCAGTTAAACCCAGTAACGTCTCCTTCATGGGAAAACTGCGGGCCGACGCCGAGCGCAGCATGCGGGCGATCATGGCAGCGGCGGAAGACGTGCTGAGCGCCAGCCCGGTGGCCACGATGGAGCAGATCGCCGAGGCGGCCGGCGTGGCCAGGGCCACCATCCACCGCAGGTTCGCCAGCCGGGAGGCGCTGATCGAGGCCATGGAGGTGGCCGCGTGGCGGGAGATCCTGGAGGCGGTGCTCGCCGCCCGCCCGCACACCGCGCCCCCGCTCGTCACGCTGCACCAGGCCACCGCCAACATCCTGCAGATCAAGCCCTGCTGGCGCTTCACCCTGGCCCGCCCGGTGCCCCTCAGCCATGAGGCCCAGGCCGTGCAGGCGGAGGTGATGGGGATGTGCGAGGCCGTCCTGGGCAAGCTGCTGGGCCCCGGCGCCGACATCGCCTGGGCCAGGCAGGTCTACCTCGCGCTGCTGGGGGAGGCCGCCCACGGCACTCCCCCAACAGCGGGCCCAGCAGCGGGCCCAGTTTCGGGCCCAGTTTCGGGCCCAGTTTCGGGCCCGGCGTCAGGCAGGGATCCTGACGCGCTCGCCACGAGGGTGATCGACACCCTCATGCACGGCGTTCAGCGCACGACGTAGGCGCGGATCACCTCCTGCGTGAGCGTGTTGCCGTTGACGTCGGAGGCGTTCAGCCGCAGCGAGACGAACCCGGACGGCGCGCGGTCGAGCGTCGTCTCGTAGGCCCGCTTCCCCTTGTCACGCAGGCGGGCGGGCTTCCAGGTGGCGCCGTCGTCGTACGACACCTCCAGCGCGACGTCCTTGATCGCGCTCTGCTCCGCCCCCTCCTGGTGGCGCAGCGACAGGCCCAGCTTGCGGGACCTGGCCTGGTTCTTCAGGTCCACGGGCGCGTCGAAGGCGGCCTGCAGCAGCGGGACCACGGTCGTCTCCGCGGCCCGCTCCGAGGTGAACGTCCACACGCCACGGGTGCGGGTGGACAGCTTCGCCCAGTCCGACTCGTTCGTCAGGTCGTACTCGATCCGGTACGTGCCCTTCTCCGCCGGCAGCGTCCCCGACCCGGCGGGCAGGTAGTCCGTCTGCCACAGCAGCGTTTCGCCCTGGTAGAGCCGGAAGTCGGTCTTCATGCCGCGCTCGAACAGGCTGGTGTAGGCCTCGCCGTAGTTGCCCTGCGCGTCCACGAAGCCCTGCATCGAGATCCGGAGCTTGTCACCCTCCCGGCGTACCGGGTTGCGCGGGTTGGTGCCGGGCAGCAACGGCTGCTTGAACACGCTGCGGGCGGCCCGCTCCCCCGCCTCGTACGGCCGGAACTCCGGCGACGACACCCCCACGCGCACCGTGTCCGGGTGCGGCCACATGTTGTTGTACGGTCGCTCCGGCGTGCTCGCCGACGTGCTCCACCGCAGCTCGGGGTCGGGCGTGACGTAGTCGGTCCGGGTGCGCGGCGTCCTGGCCATCGGGTGGTTGGTCGAGATCGACAGGGTGTCCCAGGGCTCGAAGACGTAGCGGGCCTCGTTGACGGTCACGTCGTCGGCCAGCTGGCTGTGGTAGCCGGTGTCGATCCTGGCCAGCGACCTCGCGCGGACCACGTAGTCGAGGGACTCGCGGACCCGGCCCTTCTCCCGCAGGTACAGGTCGTAGACGTACGGGCTGGCCACGATGCCCTTGGCCACGATCGGCACCGGCAGGCGGCGCAGCCGCTCGACCAGCTTCAGCCCCTGCTCGTGGGTCAGCCGCACGGTCGGGACCGCGAGCTTGACCCGGTTGCCGCCCGTGGTGACGTCGGCGCCGGGCCGGTCGCTGTAGACCGCCACCATCGCCGCCCCGGCCGCCGCCGCCGCGTTGGACTGGGCGGAGACCGGCACGCCGTCGGTGCGGCGGATGACGGCGAGCCTGCCGCGCAGGTCGCGGGCCCTGATCTCCTCCGCGCTGCCCCGGCCGGCGTCCACCGCCATGAGCAGGCGGGTGCCGTCCAGGCGCGGGTACTCGGTGGCGAAGTCGCTGAACTGGACCGGGTCGACGTACTCGGGCTCCAGCTCCAGGCCGAGGGAGGAGAAGGCGATCTCGGGGGCCTTCAGCCGCCAGCGGGTGGCCACCACGAACGTGCCCTTGGTGACCTTCCTCGTCGGCTGGACGAACAGGCGCTCCTCGACCTGCCCGCCGGGCGAGATGGTGGTGCCGCCGCGCAGGGCCGTGCCCTGCTCGCCGGTGCGGTACCACATGAGCGCGGCGGCCGCCCCCGTGTTCCGCTTGGTCCTGTGGTCGGGCGTCTCGACCTCGACCTCCACGGCTTCGCGGGCGTCGAGGACGACCTCGGTGTTCTCGGTGATCTCCATCTCCGGGTCGCCGAGCAGGCTCTCGTTGAGCGGCTTTCCGCTCTCGGTGCTGGACTGCGTGGCGGGCATGGTGAAGATGTGGCCGAGCACGGAGTAGGTGCCGGGCTTGACGAGCAGGCAGGTGCCGGAGCCGTACTTGGCGTCGGTGCAGGGCTGGGCCGGGTCGCCGGGGAGCACGCGGCCGACCAGGGTGCCCTCGTCCAGGTTCAGCACGGTGAAGCCGCCGCGGCCGGTGCGGCCGTCCCTGGCGACTCCGCGTACGCGCAGCTCGACCCGCTTCTCCTCGACGCTCGCCGTCAGCAGCGTGCGCGTGCCCGCCGCCGTCAGCTCCTGGCGCAGCGCTCCCGCCCTGGCCGCCTTGAGCGTGACCTTCACCTCGGCGGTGCCGCCGGCGGGCACGGTGAGCCTGGCCGGCTCGACGGTGAACGCGTCGCCGCCGGACAGCTCCAGCTCGGCGGGTGCCTGGCCGGGGTTGCGGTAGCCGACGGTGAGCGTCTTCTCCTCGCCGAGGGTGAGCTTGCCGAAGTTGAGCGAGCCGGCCGAGGCCACGACCGGGCTCTTGAGTGCGGCGGCCACGTCGATCCGGCCGGCGCCCTGCGCGTCCACCGGGATGTCCTGGCCGGGCCTGGCGGTGGTCATGAGCAGGGACTTCAGCTCGGAGCCGGTCAGCCCCGGGCGGGCCTGGCGCAGCAGCGCCGCCGCGCCGGCGACGTGCGGGGTGGCCATGGAGGTGCCGGACATCGCGATCCGGCCCCCGCCGGTGCGCGCGGCGGAGATGTCCACGCCGGGCGCGGTGACGTCGGGCTTGACGGCCTGGTCGGCCAGGATCGGGCCCCTGCTGGAGAAGTCCGCGAGCCGGTCCTGCTTGTCCACCGCGCCGACGGTGAGCGCGTCGGGGGCGTCGCCGGGGGCGCCCACGCACGAGTCGCAGCCGTCGTTGCCCGCGGCGACCACGAACAGCGTCCCGTACTGCTCGGTGAGCCTGGACACCGCCTCGGTGAGCGGGCCGCCCGCCTCGGGGCTGCCCAGGCTCATGTTGACGACCTCGGCGTGCTTCTCGCCGGCCGCCCACTCCATGCCGTCGATGATCCAGGACAGCTGGCCGTAGCCGTCGGCGGCCAGCACGCGGCCGTTGAGCAGCTTCGCGCCGGGCGCGACGCCCTTGCCGCCGGTCCCGCCGCCCGTGCCGCTGTCCGTGCCGCTGTCCGTGCCGCTGTCCGTGCCGCTGTCCGTGCCGCTGTCCGTGCCGCCGCCCGTGCCGCCGCCAGTCCCCCCGCCAGTCCCCCCGCCCGTGCCGCTGTCCGTGCCGGCTCCGGCGATGGTGCCGGCCACGTGGGTGCCGTGGCCGTGGGGGTCGCCGGTGACGTTCTCGCCGGTGAAGTCGCGCTGGTCGGCGACCTTGCCCGCAAGCTCGGGGTGGGTGGCGTCGACGCCGGTGTCGAGGACGGCCACGGTGGTGCCGGTGCCGTCGTACCCGGCGGCCCACGCCTCGGGCGCGCCGATCTGCGGCACGCTGTCCGCCAGCACCGGCGCCACCTTGCGGTCGAGCCAGATCTTGGTCACGCCCGCCAGCGACCCGGCCGCGCGCACCTGCGGGGACGGGGAGGCCAGCCTGGCCAGCTCCGCCCCGAACGCCGCCGCGTCCGCGGCCGCCACCGACACGCCCGCGCCGCCGATGCTCTCCAGCGTGCGGACCTGCTTGGCGGCCGGCACCGCGGCCTTGGCCGCGTCGGCGGCGTAGGTGAGGATGAGCGGGATGGCGGCGCCGTACCGCTGCTCGGCCAGCGCCGTCACGTTGAAGAGCGCGGTGTCGAGCCGCTCGGGGACCAGCGTGGCGACGTCGTCGGGGATGACCGTGACCCCGCGCTCGGACTCCAGCACCTGGAACGTCGGCACGGAGCCGTCCGCCCGGGGTACGGGGGTGACCGTCACGGACTTGTGCTCACCGTCCACGGCGCGCACCTGTACCCGGTCACCGGTGATCAGGGTGATCTCGCCGCTCGCCGCCCCGGCCGTGAATTCCGTGGGCGGAGCGGTGACCGCGTCCGCGCCGGGAACCGAGAGCAGCGAGGCCGCCATGACCGCCGCGGCGGCCATCACCGTCCCTCGCCTTAAGCCGCGCAGCATGGACGACCTCCAGAGAATCGGTAAGCACGAATACCGAATTCCTAGTCATCCTGAACTGCGCTGTCTATGAGATGGCCGTGGCTAGATCCTGACTTGTCGTGAACCCGCCAGCGCGGGGTTGGCGGCCCGATCAGGCCCGTCTACAGTGAGCGGACCATGGACACAGGAATGCTCGACGTCCCGGGCGCCAGGCTCTATTACGAGGTACGCGGCTCTGGTCCGGTGCTACTGGTGATCCTCGGCGGCGGCGCCGACGCCGCGATGGCCGCCCCGCTCGCCGAGGCCCTGTCCGGCCGCTACACCGTCATCACCTACGACCGGCGCGCCGCCACCCGCAGCCCGCTGACCGGGCCGCCCGGGGAGCAGCGGATCGAGGAGCACGCCGACGACGCGCTGCGCCTGCTGGAGGCGGCCGGCGCGGACCCCGGCCACGTGTTCGCCACCCACGCGGGCGCGCTGATCGCGCTCGACCTGCTGGCCCGCCGCCCGGAGCGGGTGCGGCGGCTGGTGGCGCACGAGCCGCCCGCCTTCGAGCTGCTGCCCGACGCCGAGCACTGGCGGCGGCTGACGCGCGAGGCCCTGGACCTCTACGAGCGCGAGGGCGCCGGGCCGGCGGTGCGCAAGCTCGGCAAGGAGACCGGCATGATGCCGCCCGGCGCGCCGGACCCCGGCCTGCCGCAGTGGGTGCGCGACATGCTGACCAGGATGACGGCCAACAGGGAGACGAACCTGCGCTACGAGCTGCGCCCGTTCAGCGCCTACGTCCCCGACGCGGCGGCGCTGCGCGGGACCCCGATCGACGTGGCGTACGGTGCCGACGACCGGGGCGGCGTCTTCCACCGCGCCGCGCTCGCCGTGGCCGAGCTGCTCGGCGGGCAGGCGGTGGAGCTGCCCGGCGACCACGTCGGCTACCTGCGCAGCCCGGCCGAGTTCGCCCGGGCCCTGCACGACCGCCTGGCCACCTAACCCTTCACCGAGCCGGCGAAGTTGAACGACCCGGCCAGATACTTGTTGACCGCCACGTAGAGGACCACCGCCGGGGCCGTGTAGAGGATGGAGAAGGCGGCCAGCTGCCCGTAGGCCACCTGCCCGTACTGCGAGAAGAACGTGTAGACGGTGACGGCCGCCGGCTGCTTCTCCGGGGCGTCCAGCAGCACGAACGGGGCGAAGAAGTTGCCCCACTGCCCGACGAAGACGAAGATGGCCACCACCGCGATGCCGGGCGCCATCAGGGGGCCCACCACGGCCCGCAGCGACTGCACCCAGCCGGCCCCGTCCACCCAGGCCGCCTCCTCCAGGCTCACCGGCACCCCGTCCATGAAGTTCTTCATCATCCAGATCGAGAACGGCAGCGAGCTGGCCGTCAGGAACAGCACCATCGCCGGCACCGAGCCGTAGAGGTTGAACCGGAAGAACATCGCGTAGACCGGGACGAGGATCGCCGTCACCGGCAGGCCGGTGGTGAACAGCAGCGTCAGCATGAAGTGGCGGCGGTAGCGGAGCTGGTAGCGCGACAGCGGGTACGCGGCCAGCCCGGCCACCAGGACCGTCAGGATCGCCGTCGAGCCCGAGATGACGATCGAGTTGATCAGCGGCAGGATGATCGTCTCCCAGGTCAGCACCGCCTTGAAGTTGTCCAGGGAGAACGTGGGCGCCGGCGCGGCGGCCAGCGTGGCCTCCGGCTGCACCGAGGCGATCAGCACCCACACGAACGGGCCCAGGAAGGCCAGCGCGATGAGGAGGAGGGCGAGCGAGGCCGCGCCCCTCGCGGCGAGCCTGGTCATGCGTCCTCCACCTTGATCAGCCGAAGGTAGACCAGCGAGAACAGGGCGCCGATCACGAGCATGACCAGGGCGATGGCCGAGCCGTAGCCGATCTCGAAGTAGCGGAACGCCTGCTCGTACATGTAGAGCGGGGTGGTCTGGCTGGCCGTGCCCGGTCCGCCGCCCGTCAGGGCGTAGATGAGGCCGAAGCTGGCCAGCGTCTGCAGCGTGATCAGCATGAGGTTGGCCATGATCGAGCGGCGGATCAGCGGCAGCGTGATGTGCACGAGCCGGCGGACCGGGCCGGCCCCGTCCACCGCGGCCGCCTCCACCAGGTCGCTGGGCACCTCCGACAGCGCGGCCGAGTACACCAGCATCGAGAAGGCCGTGCCGCGCCAGATGTTGGCCAGGATGACCGCGACCATCGGGGCCGTGTAGAGCCACTCCTGCGAGATGCCGAGCACCGCGTTCAGCGTGCCGTCCTCCGCCAGGAACGCGAACCAGCAGGCCGCCGCCACGACCTCGGGCATCACCCAGGCTCCGATGACCACGCCGTTGACCACGCTGCGGGTCACCCGGCCGCGGCCGCGCTGGAGGAGGGCGATGATCAGGCCGAGGGTGTTCTGGCCGATGACGGCCGAGCCGATGACGAAGACGAAGGTGAGCAGGAAGGAGTTGAGGAAGTTCGGGTCGCCGAAGAGCTTGACGAAGTTCGCGAAGCCCACGAACTGCGAGTTCACCGAGGCCGAGCCGGTCAGGGTCTCGTTGGTGAAGGCGATGTAGACGCTCCACAGGATGGGCCCCGCCAGGAAGAGCGCCAGCAGCACCAGCGCGGGGCCCAGGGGCAGCAGCCAGCGCAGGACCCGCCGCCGCCGTGACGGGCCGCCCGGGGGCGAGCTCGTCACGGGCGGGGACGGTGCTGTGGCGATCGTCATCGGGCCAGGACCTTGTCGGCGCCTCCGACGGCCGTGGGCAGTGCCTTGACGTAGGCCGCGGTGGCCTCCTCAGGGGTCCTGGAGCCGGTGGTGACCGCCTCCATGGCCTCCTGGACCTGGGCCGACACCTTCGGGTACGCCTCGTACGCCGGCCGGTAGCGGGTCACCGTGGCCAGGTCGGTGAAGAACTTGACGCTCGGGTTGTCGGCGGTGTACTTCGGGTCGGCCGCGACGTCCTTGCGGGGAGCCAGGTCGCCCGTGCTCACCGAGTACGTCATGGAGTTCTCCTTGTTGGTGGCCACCGTGATGAAGTCGAAGGCCTCCTGCTTGAGCTTGGTGTAGGAGCTCATCGCCATCACCCAGCCGCCCGACATGCTGATCGCCCCGGGCGCCTCGCCGTTCTGCGTCGGCATGGCCGTCCAGCCGATCTTCTCCTGCCACTGCGGCCACGGCTTGGTGCTGGTCGGCTTCCAGGCCGCCGCGGTCCACGCGCCGTCGAGCGAGATGCCGACCTTGCCCGCGGGGAACCACTCCAGGTTGACCTTGTCGGCGAGCTTGGCGTTGTGCGCGTCGGCCTGCTTGGGGCCGAGCTCCTCCCGGTAGATCGTGTTGATGAAGGTCAGGGCATCGGTGAAGTTCTTGCCGCCGGCCACCCACTTCTTCTGCGCGTCGTCGTAGAGGGTGCCGCCGGGAGTGCCGTACAGGAGCATCTCGAAGCCCTGCATGGTCGACGCCTCGCCGTGGACCTTCGTGGAGTACATGCTGAACGGGACCGTGCCGGGCACCTTCTGCTTGATCGTCCGGGCGGCGGTCAGGACGTCGTTCCAGGTCTTCGGCTCCCACGGGACGGGGAGGCCGGCCTTGGCGAAGACGTCCTTGTGGTACCAGAGGCCGCGCGTGTCCGTGCTGATCGGGACGCCGTAGATCTTGCCGTCACCGCCCTTGGCGGCCTGCTTGACCGAGTCGGGGAACTGCGTGCTCCAGTCGGGCCACTTGGCCAGGTAGTCGTCGAGCGGGGCCAGCTTGCCCGCCGCGACGTCCGCGTTGACCTGGAACGTGTCGTGGTAGTAGAGGTCGGGCGCCGAGTCGGGAGAGCGGTTGAGCAGGGCCAGCTTCGTGTAGTAGGCCTCGTTGTTGCCCTGCACCGGGGTCAGCTTGATCGTGACACCGGGGTGGGCGGCTTCGTACTGCTTCTTGGCGTCGCCGAGCATCTTCTCCAGATGCGGCCACGTCGGCTCGACCTTGTAGAGGACCTCGAGTTCCTTGGCTCCGGAGGATTCCTGCGCGGCGTCGCTGCCGCAACCGGCGGCTGTCAGCGCTGTCAACAGCAGGAGGGAACCGGCCAGGCTACGGTTCATCACGGCCTCCCCTTGTTTCCCTGGGTTGACGAGAACGTAAATCTTTTTGATTTACTAAGTCAACACTCTGTGGTGACATTGCTCACATGCAGCAGGGCACGAACCTGCCCAAGGTCGGTAGCTACAACCGAGCCGTGGTCCTGGAGGCGATCCAGGCGTCGGACGGCATCAGCCGGGTGCAGATCGCCGCCGTGACCGGGCTCACCGCCCAGACCGTGTCCGTGATCGTGCGCAGGTTGCTGGAGGAGGGCCTGGTCGTCGAGGACGGCTCCGCGCCCTCGAGCGGCGGCAAGCCGCGCACGATCCTGCGCGTCGAGGCCCGCGCCGGATACGCGGTGGGCGTGCACTTCGACCCGCAGGAGCTCTCGTTCGTGCTGGCCGACCTGGCGGGCCGGCCGGTCGCCCGGCTGCACCAGCCGGTACGCCCGGGGGCCCGGCCCGACACGGTGATCCGCCAGATGGCCAGGGCGTCCCGCAGGATCCTGCGCGAGGCCGGGGTGCCGGACGGGAAGGTGCTCGGCGTGGGGCTGGCCTGCCCGGGGCCCTTCGACGGGGAAGGGGTGATGGTCTCGCCGCCCCGGCTGCCGGGGTGGGACCGGGTGCCGATCGAGGGGCTGCTGCGGGAGTACACCCGCTTCCCGGTGACCGTGGACAACGACGCCACGGCGGCCGCGATCGGCGAGCGGTGGGCCGGGATCGCCCGCTCCACGCCCAGCTTCGCCTACCTCTACCTCGGGACCGGGATCGGCGGCGGGCTCTTCCTGGACAACCAGGTCTACCGGGGCAGGTCGCTGAACGCCGCCGAGTTCGGGCACATCACGGTGGAGCCCGACGGGCCCGAGTGCTACTGCGGCAACCGGGGGTGCGTGGAGGCCGTGTGCTGCCCGAGCGCCATCGAGGCGGCCATGCGGGCGTCCGGGGCCGGCGGCCGCTCCGACCATGCCGATCATGCCGACCATGCCGACCACGCCGCCATCTGCGCGGCGGCCGCGGCCGGGGAGCCGCAGGCGCGCCGGGTGATCGAGCGGGTGGCGGGCCGGCTGGCCGACGCCGCCGTGAGCCTGGTGAACATGCTGGACATCGACCTGCTCGTGCTCGGCGGGCCCGCGCTCAGGGAGGTCGGGGAGATCTACCGTGCGGTGATCGCGCGGGCCGTGTCGAGCCGGACGCTGGCCAGGCGGCTGCACGCGGTCCGGGTGGAGACCTCGCCGATCGCGGCCGACGCCGCGGCGATCGGTGCGGCCTCGCTGGTCTTCCACGCCACGTACGCGCCCCGCCTGGGCACGCTGCTGAGCGGCCAGATGCGGGGCTAGAGGCCCGCCTCGTCCCGCTCCGCCTGCGCCAGCAGGTCCCGCATGGCCGCCTCGGCCGCGTCCGGGTCGCCGTCGCGTACGGCGTCCAGCACCGCCCGATGGGTCACGGCGAACCCGGGGCGCTCGCCGGTCGAGTGCACCAGCCGGTCCCGGGCCGACAGCGCGGCCGCGATCACCACCTCCAGGCACTCCAGCAGCTCGTTGCGCGAGGCGGCCAGCAGCACCCGGTGGAAGACCACGTCCGCCTCGGTGTGCGCCGCCGGGTCGGCCGCCGTGGCCCCCATCTGCTCGAACGCCGCCTCCAGCGCCGCCACGTCCGCCTCCGTACGCCGGGAGGCCGCCAGCCGCGCCCCCGCCGGCTCCACCACGGCCCGCACCTCGGCCAGGTCGCGCAACATGTCGGAGTCACCCCGCTGCTCGAAGCGCCAGCGCAGCACGTCGGGGTCGAGCAGCGACCAGTCGCCCCGCGGCCGCACGAACGTGCCGCGCTTCGGCCGGGCGTCCACCAGTCCCTTGGCCGCCAGGGTCTTGAGCGCCTCCCTGACCACGGTATGGCTGACGTGGTAGCGGCGGCCGAGCTCGACGGGGTCGAGAGGGCCGGTGGCCTCGGGATCCCCGCTCACGATCCGGCGGCCGAGATCTTCGACGACCTCACCGTGCATGCCTCGCCTTGGATAGCTCATGCGGCGTCTCCCCTTCCATCCGTCTTCCGATGGTGATAAATCGTATTTTATGAAAATTCGGCCACATCGTCTGAGGGCCCCCCTCCTCGGCTTGGCCGCGGTGGTGATGTTGCTACTCAGCGCCTGCGGAAGCGGAGCCGGGCCACAGCCCGTCCGGCTGACCTTCTGGGCATGGGTCCCTGGCATGGACAAGGCGGTGGACCTGTTCAACCGGACCCACAAGGACGTCCAGGTCACGCTGGACAACATCCCGCCCGGAAACAGGGGCGGATATGGCAAGATGCACGCCGCTGTCATGTCCGGTGACGCGCCCTGCCTGGCTCAGATGGAGTTCCAGGAGTTGCCATCCTTCCTGCTGAACAGCGAGCTCGTTGACCTGCGGCCCTACCTCACACAGGCCGACCGGGCGGACTTCCAGCAGGGCACCTGGGATCTGGTGACATTCGAAGGCGGCACCTACGCGGTGCCGCAGGCGACCGGACCCATGGCGCTCTACTACCGGGAGGACTTGCTGAAGAAGTGGGACATCAAGGTTCCCACGACCTGGCAGGAGTATCGCGAAGCGGCCATCAAGATCCGCGAGGCCGACCCGAACGCGTACATCACGACCTTCGCCGCCAACGACGCCGCGCCCTTCATCAGCCTGGCCTGGCAGGCCGGCACTCCTTGGATCAACGCCCAGGACGACATCTGGCACGCCGAGCTGACCAGCCCGGCCTCCACCAAGGTCGCCCAGTTCTGGCAGGACATGATCAAGGACGACCTGGTGAAGGTGGCGCCGCAGTTCACGCCGAGCTGGTACAAGGACCTGAACACCGGAGGCGTGGTGGCGGTCCCCGTCGCCCAGTGGGCCGAGGCGATCATGGAGGCCAACGCCCCCGAGTCGGCGGGCAAGTGGCGGGCCGCGCCGCTGCCGCAGTGGGAGGCGGGCGGCAAGGCGTCGGCCAGCTACGGCGGGTCTGCCACCGCGCTGCTGCGCGGCTGCGACCACCCCGAGGAGGCGGTGGAGTTCGCGCTGTGGATCAACCGTGACCCGGGCAGTGTCGAGATGCTGATCAAGAGCGGCTACGGCTGGCCCGCGGCCATCTCCGGCATGTCGAACCCGCAGCTCACCAAGCCGTCGGCGTTCCTCGGCGGGCAGCGGACGGCCCAGCTCTTCACCGACTCCGCCAACCAGGTGCCGAAGGGCTGGGTCTGGTGGCCCACCTTCGACGACACGGTGAAGATCCTCAGCGACCGCTTCGAGGAGGCGCTCGGCGGCCGGATCACGCTGGTGGACGCGCTGAAGGCGGCCGAGACGCGGACCGTGGAGCAGATCAGGACGAAGGGGCTGAGGGCCGAATGAGCAAGCGTGCGGCGGCGGCCTTCCTGGCCCCGTTCCTGGTCCTGTTCGCGGCGTTCTTCGTGGCGCCGATCGGCTACGCGCTGGTGCAGAGCCTCACCCGGGTGGAGCGCTCCGGGCTGCTCGGCCTGCACGGGACCACCACCCGCTTCGCCGGGCTGGCCAACTACGGCACCGCGCTGTCGGACGCCGACTACATCGGCAGCATCGGCCGCATCCTGCTGTTCGCCCTGGTCATGGTGCCGGTGATGGTGGTGCTGGCCACCGTGCTGGCGCTGATGCTGGAGGCCGGGATGACGCGGTGGCCGCGCTTCTTCCGCACCTCGTTCTTCCTGCCGTACGGCATCCCGGGCGTGATCGCCTCGATCATGTGGGGCTTCCTGTACGCCCCGGGCACCTCGCCGTTCACGCCGGTGTTCACCGCGATGGGCGCCGAGGTCGATCTGCTGGGGCCGGGGACGGTGTTCTGGTCGATCATGAACGTGGTGCTGTGGCAGTTCGTGGGCTACAACATGCTGATCGTGGTGGCCCAGCTCCAGTCCATCCCGCAGGTGCTCTACGAGGCCGCCAGGATGGACGGGGCGAGCCGGTGGACGATCGCGCGCAACGTGCAGCTGCCGCTGATCCGGCCGGCGCTCGTGCTGATCACCGTGTTCACGATCATCGGGTCGTTGCAGCTGTTCAACGAGCCCCTGGTGATGCAGCCGTTGTCGAGCGGGATCTCCAGCACGTACACGCCGACGCTGACGGCGTACAAGGAGGCGTTCAACAGCAACAACCTGAGCCTGGCCGCGGCCGAGTCGATCATCCTGGCGCTGGTGATCTCCGTGCTGTCGTTCGGGTTCCTGCGGCTCGTGCAGAGGGGACGCCGATGAGAACCACCATCAGGACGCGCCGGCTGGTCACGGTCCTGCTGGCCGTGCTGGCCGGGTACTTCCTCCTGCCGCTCTACTGGCTGGTCATCGCGGCCACCAAGAACACCGGCGACCTGATCAACTCCTCTCCCCTGTGGTTCGCGAGCCCGCAGCTGTTCAGCAACCTCGCCGAGCTCGTGTCGTTCGGGGACGGGATCTTCTGGCGATGGATCCTCAACTCCGTGGTCTACGCCGGGGTGGGCGCGATCGGGGCCACGTTCATCTCGGCGTGCGCCGGGTACGCGCTGGCCAAGTGCGAGTTCCGGGGCCGGGAGGCGCTGTTCGACGTGATCCTGGCCGGGGTGCTGCTGCCGATGACGGCCCTGGGCCTGCCGTTGTTCCTGCTGATGTCGAAGCTGGGGCTGGCCAACACCTACTGGGCGGTCCTGCTGCCCAGCCTGGTGAGCCCGTTCGGGGTCTACCTGTCGCGGGTGTACGCCGCCACCGTGCCCGACGACGTGCTGGACGCGGCCCGCTCCGACGGCGCCGGCGAGTGGCGCATCTTCCTGAAGATCGTGCTGCGCATCATGTCGCCGGCCCTGGTGACGATCTTCCTGTTCCAGTTCGTGGCCATCTGGAACAACTATTTCCTGCCGCTGGTCATGCTCTCCGACAACCAGCTCTACCCGATCACGCTGGGGCTGACGAGCTGGCAGGGCTTCGCCGACCGCCAGCCGATCCTGCAGACGCTGACCGTGGTGGGCGCGCTGGTGTCGGTGATCCCGCTGATCGTGCTGTCCGGCGCGCTGCAGCGGTTCTGGCGCGCCGGACTCACGGAGGGGAGCGTGCGCGAGTAGCCCCCGAGGGTGATCAGGCGCGCTTCATCCGCAGCGTGACCAGCTCGAACGGCCGCAGCGTCACGGGGATGCCGTCCCCCGGGCGCTGCGGCTCGCCCGTGGGCCGCTCCAGCAGGTCGGTGGTGACGACCTCCGCCACGGAGAAGCCGGCCCGCAGGGTGGCCCGGGCCCGGCCGCCCCTGGACTCGTAGCACCGTACGATCACGTCGCCGCTCCTGTCGTCGGCCAGCTTGACCGCGCTCACCACCACGGCGTCGTCGTCCACCGCGACCAGCGGCTCGACCACCTCGGCGGCGCCGGACCCGGCGCGCACGGGCTGGTTGACGAAGTAACCCTCGCGGACCGCGTCGCCGATGGACGCGTTCGGCACCAGCCCGTGCCGGAAGCGGTGCACGCCCTGGTCGGTCTCCGGGTCGGGGAAGCGCGGGGCGCGCAGCAGCGAGGCGCGCAGCGTGGTGGTCGTGCCGGTCCCGTCCACGTCGCGGGTGACGTCGTGGCCGTAGGTGGAGTCGGTCACCAGCGCCGCTCCCCAGCCGGGCTCCTCCACGTGTACGAAGCGGTGGTTGCACGCCTCGAACTTGGCCGCCTCCCAGCTCGTGTTGGTGTGCGTGGGGCGGAAGACGTGGCCGTACTGGCTCTCGGAGGCGTACCGGTCGGCGCGTACGTCCAGCGGGAAGGCCAGCTTGAGGATCTTCTCCGTCTCGTGCCAGTCCACCTCCGTCTCGATGTCCAGCCGCCCCTCGTCGAGGGTGATCCACTGGGTCACCGTCGAGGAGCCGAACGAGCGCCTGACCTCCACGCGCCCCCCGTCGCCGGCCACCCGGTCGGCCTCGGTGAGGTCGGTGACCGTGTTGCGGTAGAACGCGTCCACGTCCCAGGCGTCCCACTTGTTGGGGAAGTCGGGGTGCAGCTGCAGCAGGTTGGCCGCCCGGCCCGGCGCGACCGCCTCCCTGCCCGTCTCCAGGTCCCGGAGCGAGACGACCAGCCCGCGGGCGTCGATCTCCGCCCTGAGCAGCGGTCCCTCCAGCACGTAGCCGCCGCCCTCCCGCTCGGTGCACGTCGCCGGCCGCACGCGGGCGGACGCGGCGCCGCCGGCCGGGACACCGAGGCGGGCGTGCGGGGAGCCGTTGAAGCACAGGCCGGTGGTCTGGCCCGCCAGCGCGCTCTGGGCGTCGCCGATGATCGCGTTCAGCTCCTCCGCCACCAGCTCGTACGTCCTCCGCGCCTCCCGGTGCACCCACGCGATCGACGAGCCGGGCAGGATGTCGTGGAACTGGTGCAGCAGCACCGTCTTCCAGATCCGGTCCAGCCGCTCGTACGGATAGTCCATGCCCGCGCGCACCGCCGCCGTCGCCGACCACAGCTCGGCCTCCCGCAGCAACGCCTCGCTGCGCCGGTTGCCCTGCTTGGTCTTGGCCTGGCTGGTCAGCGTGCCCCGGTGCAGCTCCAGGTAGAGCTCCCCCACCCACACCGGCGGGTGCGGGTATTCGGCCTCGGCCTTGGCGAAGAACTCGGCCGGCGTCTCCCACGCGACCTTGGGCGAGCCCTCCAGGTCGCGGACCCGGGCCGCCTTGGCCACCATCTCCCGCGTCGTGCCGCCGCCCCCGTCGCCCCATCCCGTCGGGGCCAGCGAGTGCCGCGCCACGCCCTTGTCCTTGAAGTTGCGCGCCGCGTGCGCCAGCTCGCGCCCCTGCATCGAGCAGTTGTAGGTGTCCACCGGCGGGAAGTGCGTGAAGATCCGCGTGCCGTCGATGCCCTCCCACAGGAACGTGTGGTGCGGGAACCTGTTGGTCTGGCTCCACGAGATCTTCTGCGTGAGCAGCCGCTTCGCCCCGGCGGCCTTGATGATCTGCGGCAGCCCGGCCGCGAAGCCGAACGTGTCCGGCAGCCACACCTCCTCGTTGTCCACGCCGAACTCGTCGATGAAGAACCTCTTGCCGTGCACGAACTGGCGGGCCATGGCCTCCGAGCCGGGCATGTTCGTGTCGGACTCCACCCACATGCCGCCCGCGGGCACGAACCTGCCGGCCGCCACCGCCTTGGTCACCTTCGCCCACACCTCGGGCCGGTGCTCCTTGACCCACGCCCACTGCTGGGCCTGCGACATCGCGAACACGAAGTCCGGCTCGTCCTCCAGCAGGGCGGTCATGTTCGAGGTGGTGCGGGCCACCTTGCGCACGGTCTCGCGCAGCGGCCACAACCAGGCCGAGTCGATGTGCGCGTGCCCGACCGCGCTGATCCGGTGCGCCGAGGGCACGGCCGGGGACGACAGCACCCCGGTCAGCTCGGCCCGGGCGGCCGCCGCCGTGCCGCCCACGTCCTGGAGGTCGACCGCGTCCAGCGCCCGCTCCAGGGCCCGCAGCAGCTCCCAGCGGCGGGCGCCGTCCACGGGCAGCTCCAGCATCAGCTCGCCGAGCACCTCCAGGTCCATCACCAGCTCCCACACCGTCTGGTCGAAGACGGCCAGGTCCATGCGGGCCAGCCGGTACAGCGGGTCGGTGCCGGCCGTCTCCTTGTCGCCCATCCGGGTCGGCCGGAAGGGGTGATAGTCGAGGATGACCGGGTTGGAGGCGGCCTCGACGTGCAGGCGCACCCGCTCGCCGCCCTCGGCGGGGGAGCCCACGCGGACCCACTGGTTGCGCGGGTTGAGGCCCTTCACCGGCGTGCCGTCGGGCCGGTAGACCAGGCCCTCGCACTGGAAGCCCGGCATGTTCTCGTCGAAGCCGAGGTCCAGGATCGCCTCGACGATCCGGCCGCTCCACTCCATGGGGACGGTGCCGGTGACGGTGAACCAGCTGGTGCCCCACGGCACGCCCCACGCCTGGCCCACCGCGATCGGCCCGGGCTCCGCGGCCAGGCCCTCCGCCACCGGCACGGGCTCGCCGGGCGCGTGCCAGACGGCCACCTCCAGCGGAACGGACTCGGGGTAGATCGCCGGGCGGATCCGCTCGTCCAGGACGCGCTTCAGGCGGGCTTCGACCAGGTCGCGGTCGTCATGCATCAGGTGAGCTCCTCAGCAGATGGTGATTTATCAGCCTTTGATGGCGCCTTCCTCCACGCCCTTGAAGAAGAAGCGCTGGAGCGCGGCGAACACGATCACGATCGGCAGGAACGAGATCATCGTCCCGGCCGCGATCAGCCGCGGGTTCGCGCTGAAGGTGCCGTTGAGGTACTGCAGGCCGACGGTGAGCGTGTAGTTGTCGGGATCGGTCAGGACGATCAGCGGCCAGAGGAAGTCGTCCCAGGCACCGATGAAGGCGAAGATCGTGACCACGCTGAGCATGCCGCGGACGTTCGGCAGGCCGATGTGCCGCAGCCGCTGCCACGTCGTCGCCCCGTCGATGATCGCGGCTTCGTCCATCTCCGGAGGAATCGCCTGGAACGCGGTACGCATCAACAGCACGTTAAGCATCCCGATGGCCCCCGGCAACGCCACGCCCAGCAGGGTGTCGGCCAGGCCCAGCGACCGGACAGTGACGTACTGGGAGACGATCGTCACCTCGCCCGGCAGCACCAGCGTCGCCAGGAACAGCCCGAGCAGCAGTTTCGCGCCCCTGAAGCGGAGCTTGGCCAGGGCGAACCCGGCGGCCGTGGCGCCCGCCGCGTTGCCCGCGACCACGATGGCGGCCACGATCAGCGAGTTGACCGCGTACGACCAGACGGGGATGGTCTCGGCGACCTCGGCGTAGTTCGACAGCGTCGGCCGGCTGGGCAGGAGGCCCGGCGTGCCGGTGTAGATGTCCTCCTGGAGGCTCTTGAGCGAGGTGGACAGCTGCCACAGGAACGGCGAGACGGTGATGGCCAGCACGAGCAGGAGCAGGACGTACCTCAGGGCCCGCTCGCGCGCGGTGACTCTGTTGATGTCAGGCCGCCTTCCTGTTGAGCCGCAGCAGCGCGAGCATCGGGCCGATCGTGACGGCCAGCAGCACCAGGCTGAGCGCGGAGGCGTAGCCGAGGTGACCGGTGAAGCCGCGGCTGTAGAGCTGGATGAGCATCACCAGCGACATGTCCCGGCCGCCGGGGCCGCCGGTGCCGTTCGAGAGCACGTACAGCTCCGAGAACACGCGCAGCGCCGAGACCGACACCAGCACCGAGACCAGCAGCATCGTGTTGCGCACGCCGGGCACGGTGACGCTCAGGAAGCGGCGCACCGGGCCCGCGCCGTCCACGGCGGCGGCCTCGTGCAGCTCGCGCCGGACGTTCCCGAGCGCCGACAGATAGATGATCATGTAGTAGCCGAGGCCCTTCCAGACGGTCAGGCTGATCGCGCTGAACAGCAGCAGCCACCGGTCGGTCAGGAACGGCACCGGCCCGCTCACCCAGCCCAGCCACTGCGCGAAGCCGTTCACCAGCCCCCGGTCGTCCAGCAGCCAGCCCCAGATCAGCGCCACCACCACGGCCGAGGCCACCACCGGCGTGTAGAAGGCGGTGCGGAAGAACGTGATGCCGGGCAGCTTCTTCTCCACCAGGATCGCGATCAGCAGCGGCAGCACCGTCAGCAGCGGCAGGCAGACCAGCATGAACACGATGCTGTTGACCAGCGCGTCCACGAGCTGGTCGTCGTCCAGCACGCGCCGGAAGTTCGCCAGGCCGGTGAAGTGGCCGCCGCCGAGCGGCTTGGCGTCGGTGAACGCCAGCACCACCGTGTTGATCGACGGCCACACCGAGAACATGAACAGCCAGACCGCGGCGGGAGCCACCAGCACCCACGGCGTGAACCAGCGATGGTGGCGCATCAGTTCTTCAGCAGCTCGTCGCACTTGGCCACGGCGGCGTCCAGCGCCTCCTTCGAGGTGACGTCACCGCTGATGGCCAGCGCGAACTGCTGCCTGACGAGCTTCTTCATCGCCTCGGTGACCTGGACCGGCTCCAGCACCTTCGCCCTGGCCAGCGACTCGAACGCGATCACCTTGGCGTCGCCGGAGCTGGTCCCGTCGCTCTTGCTGAAGAACGGGTCGTTCGCCGAGGACTTCGTGCTGGGGAAGATGTTGACCAGGTGGGCGAAGGCGGCCTGGTTCTCCGCGCTGGTCACCCAGCGGGCCAGGGCGAGCGCGGCGGGGGCGTTCTTCGTCTGCTTCGGGATCGACAGGCCCTGGACGTACAGCGGCGGGGTGCCCATCGCGGGCGACGGGACGACCTTGGGCGCGAGCGTCGGGTTGTCGGTGGCCAGGCTCGTGATGTAGTTGCCCCCGCCGGTCGTCCAGGCGACCGTGCCCTCGTTGAACAGCTTGGCGTTGCCCGCGTAGGTGTCGGTGAGCACGTCGCGGGGCAGCAGGCCCTCCTTGAACGCGTCCCGGTACCGGTCGAGCAGGGCGACCGCCTCCGGGGTGTTGAAGGTGAACCGGGCGCCGTCGGGGGACATGATGGGCACGCCCGCGTTGGTCAGGTCGCCCAGCTCGGGGCGGCGGCTCATCAGGTAGACCTTGCCGCCGGACCTCTCCTTCATGGTCCTGGCCTGGGTGATGAGCTCGTCCAGGGTGGCCGGGGGCTTCTCCGGGTCGAGGCCGTGCTTGGTGAGCAGCTCGGTGTTCCAGTAGTTGACGTCGGTGTTGAGGTACCAGGGGTAGCCGAAGGTGCCCTGGACGCCGGGGTAGGCGTAGGCGGCGAGGGCGCCGGGGACGTACTCGGTGGCCAGCGCCGGGTCGGCCTGGGCGACGTCGAGCAGGAGGCCCTGCCTGATGAGCGGCACCGCGAAGTCCGGCGGCAGGTTGACGACGTCGGGCAGCGTGCCGCCGGCCGCCTGGGTGAGGACCTTGTCCGAGTAGCCCTCGGCGGGCTGGTCGAGCCACGCGACCTCGGTGCCCGGGTACTTCTTCTCGAAGCCGTCGATGACGCCCTGCACGTACTCGGTGAACTTCGGCTTGAGCGCCCACGTCTGCAGGCTCACCTTGCCCTTCACCTGGCCGCCCGCGCTCGCGACCGGCGCGGCCGCCCCGGGCCCCGTGGCGGAGTCCGGGCCGCCGAGCCCGCATCCCGCCATCGTGGCGACCACCACGGCCAGTCCTGCCCAGTACTTTCGCATGGCGCTCTCCTTCGGCACTAAACCGCTCTAGTTGCGGGACTATTCACCGGGCTAGACTCCGCTGTCAATAGGGGCCTCGGAGAAGGAGCACGCGTTGGGCCGACCGACGATCGCCGACATCGCGCAGCGGGTCGGGGTGTCCAAGGGCGCGGTGTCGTTCGCGCTCAACGGGCGGCCCGGCGTCAGCGAGGCGACCAGGGCCCGCATCCTCGAGGTGGCCAGGGAGATGAACTGGCGCCCGCACAGCGCCGCCAGGGCGCTCGGCGGCGCCAGGGCGGAGGCGGTCGGGCTGGTGATCGCCCGCCCGGCCAGCACGCTGGGCGTGGAGCCGTTCTTCGCCCAGCTCCTGTCGGGCCTGCAGGCCCGGCTGTCGGAGCAGCAGGTGGCGATGCACCTGCTGGTCGTGGAGGACTCCGCGGCCGAGATCGAGGTCTACCGGGAGTGGACCTCGGCCCACCGGGTGGACGGGTTCATCCTGGTCGACCCCAAGGTCCGCGACCCGCGCTTCGCGGCGCTGGAGGAGCTGGACGTGCCGGCCGTCGTGCTCGGCGGGCCCGGCGGGCACGGCTCGCTGGCCAGCGTCTGGGCCGACGACCGGGAGGCCATGCTGTCGGTCGTCGACTACCTGGCCGCGCTCGGGCACCGGCGGATCGCGCACGTCGCGGGGCTGCCGGGGTTGCGGCACACGCAGCGGCGCATGCGCGCGCTGCGCGACTCCGTCAAGCGGCTCGGCCTGGTGGACGCCGTGTCCGTGCCGACCGACTTCAGCGACGCCGAGGGCGCCGCGGCGACCAGGACGCTCCTGTCCCGGGGCCGCCGGCCGACCGCGATCGTGTACGACAGCGACGTGATGGCCCTGGCCGGCCTGGGCGTGGCGATGGAGATGGGCGTGCGCGTGCCGGACGAGCTGTCCGTCGTGGCCTTCGACGACTCCGTGCTGACCCGGGTCACGCACCCGAGCATCACCTCGCTGTCGCGGGACACGTTCGCGCTCGGCGGGCAGGTGGCCGAGCTCATGCTCGAGGTGATCGCCGATCCGGCGGCCAGGCGCGACGTGAAGACCGCCACCCCCCGGCTGGTCGTCCGGCGGAGCACCGCGCCGCCGGCTCTTGGCAAGGACACTAAAGCGGTTTAGAGTCCAGCCCGTGCCCCATCCTCCCGCGCGGCCCCGCTTCGGGGCCAACCACGTCCCCTCCGCCGGCTGGTTCTACGGCTGGCTCGACGACCCCGCCGAGACCGCCCGCCGCGACTTCGAGGACCTGGCCGGGATCGGGCTCGACCACGTGCGGATCTTCCCGGTCTGGCCCTGGATCCAGCCCAACCGCACGCTGATCAGGCGGCGGGGCGTGGCCGACCTGCTCGCCGTGATCGACGCCGCCGCCGAGTTCGGCCTGTCGGTGGCGGTGGACCTGCTGCAGGGCCACCTGTCGAGCTTCGACTTCCTGCCGTCGTGGGTCCTCACCTGGCACCGGCGCGGCGTGTTCACCGATCCGGAGGTGCGCGCGGGCCTGGTCACGTACGTGGACACGCTCACCCGCGCCGTCGCCACCCGCGACAACGTGTTCGCGGTGACCCTGGGCAACGAGGTCAACAACCTCTACCCGGCCAGCCCCGCCACCCCAGGTGCGGCCCGGGAGTGGGCCGCCGAGCTGCTCGGCGTCGCCCGCGCCGCCGCCCCCGGCCTGCTCACCCTGCACTCCCTTTACGACGCCACCTGGTACGACCCCGAGCACCCCTTCCACCCGGCCGACAACGTCGACCTCGGCGACCTGACGACCGTGCACTCGTGGGTGTTCAACGGCGTCTCTGCCCTCGACGGCCCGCTCGGCCCCGCCACCGTCACCCACGCCGACTACCTGGTTGAGCTGGCCGCCGCCACCTCGCCCGACCCGGCCCGCCCGGTCTGGCTCCAGGAGGTCGGCGCACCCCGGCCCGACGTGCCCGAGGCCGACGCCCCCGAGTTCGTCCGCCGCCTGCTGGACGCGGTCACCCCCAACCCGGCCCTGTGGGGCGTCACCTGGTGGTGCTCCCACGACCTCGACCGGTCGCTGGCCGACTTCCCCGAGCGCGAGTACGACCTCGGCTTGTTCACCGCGGACCACCGGATCAAGCCCGCAGCCAGGGAGCTCGCCGCCGCCGCCGGCCGCCCGCACGCCCCCGCCCGGCACCGGCCGGCGCTGGTGTGCGAGGTGGACCTCAGGTCCGAGCCGGAGCGCCGCGCCGAGGTCGCGCCCGGCAGCGCCTTCCACGCCGAGTGGGTGCGGCTGCGCGAGTCCGGCCCGCTCGCCATCGTGACCGCCGCCCGCGCCGGCGACCCCGCCCACCTCGCCGCGAGGGGGATCGACGCCGTACTCGACCGGCTATGACCCGGCCATGACAAGGAGCTCAGATGGGACGACGCAGCCTGTTACCGGCGATCTGCGCCATCACCGCCCTGACGACCGTCCCCCAGACCGCCGAAGCCGCCACCGGTGACCAGCCCTACGCCTCCTACTGGTACCCGGACTCGATCCTCACCTGGGACCCCGCCACCGACCCCGACGCCAGGTTCAACCGCTCCCGAGTCCCGCTGCGCCCCCGCGTCCAGGACCCCGCGCTGAAGGCCAACGCCGGCGCCCGCGCGGGTGAGGCCCGCGTCGCCTCCCTGGTGTCGTTCGCCCCCACCTCCGGCAACCCGTCCCAGGGCTCCCCCGACGCGAACTACTACGCCTTCGCCCACTGGCAGTACGTCGACACGCTCGTCTTCTGGGGCGGCTCGGCCGGCGAGGGCCTGATCCTGGCCCCGAACCCCACGGTCATCGACGCCGCCCACCGCAACGGCGTCAAGGTGTACGGCACCGTCTTCTTCCCGCCCACCGTCTACGGCGGCCAGATCCAGTGGGTCCGCGACTTCGTCCAGAAGGACGGCTCGGCCTATCCGGTGGCCGACAAGCTGGTCGAGGTCGCCCGCCACTACGGCTTCGACGGCTGGTTCATCAACCAGGAGACGGCCGGCGGCGACGCCGCGCTGGCCACCGAGCTGCGCTCGCTGATCAAGTACGCCCGCGGCCAGGGCCCGGTCGAGTTCATGTGGTACGACGCCATGACCGAGTCCGGCTCGATCACCTGGCAGGACGCGCTCACCCCGGACAACGACGCCTTCCTCGCCGACCCCGCGCGCGTCTCCGACTCGATGTTCCTGGACTTCGGCTGGACCGCGGCCAAGCTGGCCTCCTCGCGCGACCTGGCCAGGTCGCTCGGCCGGGACGAGCACGAGCTGTACGCCGGCATCGACACCGAGGCGCGGGGCTACGACACCCCCGTCCCCTGGGACGCCGTGTTCCCCGCCGGGAGTCCACACCTCGCCTCGCTCGGCATCTACCGGCCCGAATGGACCTGGAAGTCGTCGTCGGGCCCGGCGGACTTCCGTACCAGGGACTCCCGCTTCTGGGTGGGCGCCAACACCGACCCGTCGGACACCTCGACCGCCTCGCCGTGGAAGGGCCTGGCCGCCTACGTGGCCGAGTCGTCGCCGGTCACCGCCAAGCCGTTCGTGACCGGGTTCAACCTGGGGCACGGGGAGTTCTACAACGTGGGCGGGACGCGGGTGAGCACCGGCGGGTGGAACAACCTGTCGCTGCAGGACGTGCCGCCCACGTACCAGTGGCTGGTCTCGTCCGGCGGCACGAAGCTGACGCCCTCGATCGACTTCGGCGACGCGTACGAGGGCGGCTCGTCCCTACGCCTCACCGGCCGCCTCGACGCGGTCAACACCGTCCGCCTCTACCAGTCACGCCTGCCCGTGGCCGCCGACACGAAGCTGTCGGTCGTGGTCAAGACCCCCGCGGCCGGCGCCACGAACCTCAAGGTGGCCCTGTCGTTCACCGGCGCCCCCACGACGTTCACCACCTTCGACCTCGGCCGCACCTCGGGCACCGGCTGGGAGCGCAAGACGTTCGACCTGTCGGCCCACGCCGGCCGGACGATCGCCCAGATCGCCCTGCGCACGACGGGCCGCAAGGAGGCGTACGACCTCCGCATCGGCCGGCTCGCCGTCTACGACGGCGCGATCGACGTGCCGCCCGCGCCACGCGACCTCACGATCCTCGGGTCCACGGACGTCTCCCCGTCCCGCAAGTCCCTCCGCGTGGCCTGGACCGGCTCGCCCGGCGTACACCACTACGACCTCTACCGCCGCAACCCCGACGGCACCCGCACCCACCTGGGCGCCACCCCGAACGACGCCTACTACGTCGGCCGCCTCGACCGCGCGGGCACGGAGCCGAGCACGACGATCGAGGTGCAGGCGGTCTCGCCCGAGTACGGCCACTCCCCCGCCACCACGACCACCGTCACCTGGACTCCCTGACCCGCCGAGCCCCGGCGCCTGGCCCGGAGGACCCCAGCCACGACCTGCGGCCGACCGCCGTCACGAAGCAGTGGCTTAACGGAGATAGTTGAAAGGCATACGGTTGACCCATGGCTGCGACCCCGGAAACGGTGCACTGGCGCGGCGTGCACCATCTCGCCCTGGTGACCTCGGACATGGACGCCACCGTGCGCTTCTGGCACGGCGTGCTCGACGCCCGCCTCGTCACCACCCTTGCCCTGCCCGCCTTCAAGCACTACTTCTTCGAGGTGGGCACGGGCAACACCGTCGCCTTCTTCGAGTACACCGACCAGCAACTCGACAGCTTCGCCAAGCCCGCCGGCGTGCCGTACGCGAAGGCGGCGCAGTTCGACCACCTGTCCCTGCACCTGCCTGACGAGGACGCGCTCATCCGGCTGCGCGACCGGCTCAAGGCGCACGGCTGCGAGGTGACCGACGTCATCGACCACGGCTTCCTGCGCTCCATCTACTTCAGCGACCCCAACGGCATCGCGATGGAGGCGTCCTGGTGGACGGTCGACCCGACCGGCCGGCCGGTGGACTACGCCGACGAGCGCCTGTTCGCCGACCCCGACCCCGTACCCGCCGTCCGTGAGCTGCGCGACGAGGGCCGGCTGCGCCACACGGTCGCCACCCGCCTGGTGGACGGCATCATCGAGGACCTCCGACGCGAGGGGATCACCCTGGAACCCTGACCCCTGACTCCCCTTCACTCCGGCCGCCGGTCGACCCTGCTCGGCGATGTAAAAGATTCTAGACATCACGTCAACGATTCATTACATTGGCGAATGTCAAAGATTTTATACATCGCCGATGCGCGGCGACCTGGCGCGCCGGCCGTCCCGCAGGGGAGAGCATGACCACGTCCCGCACCACGCCTCACCACATCCGGACGGCCGCCCTGGTGGCGGGCCTCTCGCTGCTGGCCCTGGCCGTCCTGGCGGCGCTGGCCAACTTCGGCGTCCTGGAACGCCTCGTCACGCCCGGCGACGCCGCCAGGACGGCCGCGGACATCCGCGCCGCCGAGGGCCTGTTCCGCTCCGGCGTGGCCGGCCTGCTCCTGGTCGCCGTCCTCGACGTGGTCGCGGCCTGGGCGCTCCTGGCCTTCTTCCGACCCGCCCACGAGGGCATCGCCACCCTCGCCGCCTGGCTCAGAGCGGTGTACGCAGGCGTGTTCGCCGTCGCCATCGCCCAGCTCGCCGGAGTCCCCGGGGCTGATCCGGCTCAGGCGTTAGCGAAGATCGACGCCTTCCACGACATCTGGCAGGCCGGACTCCTCCTCTTCGGCGTCCACCTGGCCCTGCTGGGCCACCTGGCCTACCGCTCGGGCTACGCGCCGCGGCTGCTGGGCGTCCTGCTGGTGATCGCGGGCCTCGGCTACCTCGCCGACAGCCTCGGCGTGATCCTCGTCCCGGGCTTCGCACCCACGGCATCCATGTTCACCTTCGTGGGCGAGGCTCTGCTCATGCTCTGGCTTCTCATAAAAGGCAGAAACGTCACCACATAGCCGAAGAAGAAGATTCACGGCCACCGATCAGAAGAGCGCAACGCCTGCTCGCGAGCAGTGAACCGGAGTGGGGCTGCAGCGCGGCCTTCGGAGGATCTTTCCGGCTCTTCAGCCGGGCCTTGGCGCGTCCGCTCGACAGTGGGCGGATCCTGCTGGCCGGCCGCCAGGCGGCTTTCGACCGGTGGAAGAGCAAACTCGCCAACAGACCGGACGATCTCGAGATGGCCCGCTGGCTGGAGTGCGACCGCAAGGCGCTGATGGAGCAGGCGATGGGCCTCTACCGGCTGAGGCGGCAGGACGTCCTCGCCCACGCCTTCATCGAGGCGCCCGCCACACCCTCCTACGACAGGGCGCGCATCAAGAACGGGCCATGGCGCTATTCGAAGTACAAGATCCTGCTTTTCCTGCTCACCAAGGACGGCGTGCGGCAGTACACCGTGCACCTCGACTTCCAGAAGGCCATCTTCCGCAGCCGGGCACGCACCAACTACCGCTACGACGCGTTCACCTCCGTCCAGGTGGCCCAGACCGACAACGGAGAGAACGTCTTCGAGCTGACGCTGACCAACGGCGACCCGATCAAGGTCAAGGTGACCGATCCACCCACAGATGTCACCAAGCATGAGGACGAAACCCCGCTGGGCGCGTCGCAGAGGACCCTCGACACGGCGGGACTCGACAACGCCCTGCACGTCCTGGAGGGGGTCGCCGCGGAGGGCAAGGAGTGGATCACCTTCGAACGCCAGCGTGAGAAAGTCCCCCTCGCGGAGGTGAGCAAGGCGGTGAACGCCATCTTCGCCTGACGGACCATGACGCGGCTCGGTGACCTGCCGGCCCGCACACCAGCAGGTCACCGAGCCCCAGGCCGGCGCTAGATCCGGAAGAACAGGTTCAGGTACCGGTCGGCGATCGCCAGATCGCCCCGCACCGTCCCCGCGTTGCTCCGCCCGAACGTCGTCAGCACCATGCTTCCCGCGTCGAACTCGATCACGGCCGGCAGCCCGTCGAGACCGCCCGGGGCGTACGTCATCCCGCCCGGCCCCACCGAGACGTGGAAGTCACCCCCGTTGACGCCGCCCACCCGGATCCCGAGCTCGAACGGCGTCAGGTCCGCACCCTGCCGGATCGTCGACTGCCACAGCACGAACATGAACGGCACGAGCAGGTCGGCCGCCTCCCCCGAGAGCCCGTGCGCCCGGCCGGTGCCCTGCCGGATGTCCCACGAGTGCACGGCATAGTCCATGAGCTGCCCGGCCGCGTAGAAGTACGCGGGCAGCGGCCCCATGTAGAAGTGCGGGACGGCCAGCCCGTCCCATTCGTCCTCGCCGAGGTCGCGCAGGATCGCCTGCATCCGGGCGAAGTCCGTCCTGAGCCGGTCGAGCAGCTCCTTCTGCGGGATCCCGCGCAGCGCCACGGCCTGCTCGTTGACCCGGGTCCCCATCCCGGTCAGCCCGTACGCCGTGCCGAGGTCGCCCCCGCCCCGGGCGGCGTCGAAGGCCGCGAAGTACCCCTCCGTCGTGTCCACGATGTGCGCGACCACGTCACGCGTCGTCCAGCCCGTGCAGGCGGTCGGAGCCTCCCAGGCCTCCTCGGGCTCGGCCAGCGCGAACAGCCGCTCGGCCTCGTCCTGGACGACCCGCAGGATGGTTTCCTTCCCCGCGTACGAGGTGGCATCCCATTCGTTCATGCCGTTCACCTCCTACGGCGAACGACAGACCTCAACGGTTTAAAAGTCAATATTCCCATTGGAGAGAATCCCCTGGGACGGGACCGGGTGCCGGGCGGGCAGGCGGGCAGGTCCCAGGGGATCCCCGCTCATGCGCAGGTGTAGCCGGAGGGCGTCTGCGTGTTGCCGCTCGAGCGGCTGACCTGGAACCCGAAGCTGGTGCTGGCGTTCGGCGCCAGGTTGCCGTTGTAGCCGGCGCTCCTGGCGGTCACGGTCTGACCGCTGACGGTCAGGGTGGCGTTCCACGACCCGGCCAGGGTGTGGCCGGCGGGGAGGGTGAAGGTGACGGTCCAGCCGGTCATGGCCGAGGTGCCGGTGTTGGTGACGGTCACGGGCTGGACGACGTACCCGTTGTTCCACTGGGTCTGCACGGTGCCCGCCGCGGTGCAGCCGCCACCGCCGGGCCCCTCAGTGGTCGTGAACGTGGCCAGTGGCGAGTTTGCCGACAGGTTCCCGGCCCCGTCGCGCGCCCGCACGTACACCTGGTACTGGGTGTTCGGGGTCAGCCCGGTCAGCGTGATCGAGTTGGTCGTGCTCTGGCCGAGCTGCGTGTCCGTCGTGCCCTGCTCGCGGTAGACGTTGTATCCGGCCAGCCCGCTGCCGCCGGAGTCGGTCGAGGCGGTCCAGGTCAGCGTGGCGGAGTTGGAGGTGACGTTGCCGGAGGTCGGCGTGCCGGGCGTGGTCGGCGGGGTGGGGTCGGTGGTGGTGCCGCCCGCCAGCGCGTCGTGCACGGCGGTGTACGAGGGCTTCTGCTGGTAGTTCTCGTTGTAGATCAGCGCGGCGCCCTCACCGGGGAAGGTGTCCGGCACCCAGGAGTACCGGTCGGTGAAGCCCCAGATCGTCACCCCGGCGCAGGCGGTGACGGCGTTGCAGGCGTTGATGACGTTGCGGTAGTAGGTGGCCTGGGTGGCGTCCTTGGTGGCGTCCCTGGGCGTCTGCATGCGTACGTCGAGCTCGGTGATCCGCACCTGGACGCCGAGGTCGGCGAAGCGCTGGAGGTTCTGCTGCAGGTCGTTCGGGAAGCCGTACTGGATGGACAGGTGGCCCTGGAAGCCCACGCAGTCCACCGGCACGCCCTGCTGGCGCAGCGACGAGACCAGGTTGTACATCGCGGTGCTCTTGGCGTTGATGCCCTCGACGTTGTAGTCGTTGATGCACAGCCGGGCGTTGGAGTCGGCGGCGCGGGCGGCGCGGAAGGCGTCGGCGATGAAGCTCTGGCCGAGCGTGTTGTACCAGAACGACGAGCGCATGCCGCCGTTGTCGTTGAACACCTCGTTCACGACGTCCCACGAGACCACGGCCGGGTTGTTCGCGTAGCGGCCGACGACCTGGCTGATGTGGTTCTGCATGGCCGTGCGCATCGCGGTGGCGCTGAGGTTCTGCACCCAGCCCGGCGTCTGGTTGTGCCACACCAGCGTGTGGCCGTGGACCTGCTGGTCGTTCTGGGTGGCGAAGTTGACGATGGCGTCGGCGCCGGAGAAGTTGAACTGGCCCTGGTTGGGCTGGGTGGAATCCCACTTCATCGCGTTCTCGGCGGTCACCTGGTTGAACTCGGTGGCCGCGATGTTGCGGTAGGAGGTCTCATTGGACAGCGGGCTGGTGGCGAGCGCCGCACCGATGAACTTGCCCCGCGCGGCGGCGTGCGTGCGCAGGGACGCGGACGCTTCTGCCGAGACGGCGGGCAGGAGGAAGGTTGCGAGCATCCCCACCAACGTGAGGGCTCTGAGGAGCGAGGACGAATGCACGGACATCTACCTCCGGAGGCAGGCACTCGATTCCGAAAGTTTTCGGCCCCGATAGGACCGCATCGCAGACGGTATTGACATGCTCGTGCACGGTCAATGGCGACCTCACAACAGTGCTAAAGCAGCAGTTGGCAGGCAGAAACTATCGGCGGTCAGATGAAACTTTCACAGACCACCCACCTGCACGCGGGTCTCTAGCGCGACGTACCTACCGGTCGGTACTGTGATTTATCCGGAATAATCGTCCACTGCGGGAGTTCTGCGCATGTCTCTTTCGCACGCCCAGGTCCAGGCCCAGCTCACCGGCCCCGGCCAGTTGTTCGAGATAGAGGAGATCGGCGACACCGGCGTACGAACATGGAAGCACGCACCCGCCCACTTCCGTGCCCTGCTGGAGACCAGCTGGTTCCACGGCGACCAGGTCTTCCTGGTGTACGAGGACGAGCACATCACGTTCAAGGACCACTTCGCCCGCGCCGCCACCCTCGCCAACCGCCTGGTCGACGAGTACGGCGTGACCAAGGGCGACCGCGTGGCCATCGCCATGCGCAACTACCCGGAATGGGTCGTCTCCTTCTCGGCGGTGCTGGCGGCGGGGGCCATCGCCGTGCCGCTGAACGCCTGGTGGACGGAGGCCGAGCTGGCCTACGGCGTGCGCGACTCGGGCGCCAAGGTGCTGATCGCGGACGGTGAGCGCGCGGTCAGGCTGGCCTCGACGGGCGTGCCCATGATCGTCACCAGGGGCGCGGCCCCGGCCGGGGCGCGCGCCTTCGACGAGGTGATGGGCGAGATCCCGGCCGACCCGAAGCTCCCCGAGGTCGAGCTGTCCCCCGAGGACCCGGCCACGATCTTCTACACCTCGGGCACGACCGGCAACCCCAAGGGTGCCCTGGGCAGTCACCGCAACCTCGGCCAGTCCCCCATGACGGTCGCCTACGGGCTCATGCGCGCGACCGCCATGGCCGGCAAGGACCTCTCGGCGGCGGCCGGGACCCGCCGGATCACGCTCCTGACCGTCCCGCTCTTCCACGTCACCGGCTGCTTCTCGGCCATGACGACCACGATGTTCAGCGGCGGCGGCCTGGTGCTGATGTACAAGTGGGACCCCGAGCAGGCCCTGCGGCTGATCGAGCGGGAGCGGGTCAGCGCGATGATCGGCGTGCCGACCAACGCCTGGCAGCTCATGTCCCATCCCGACTTCGGCAAGTACGACCTGTCGTCCCTGACCACCCTCGGCTACGGCGGCGCCCCGGCCCCGCCCAAGCTGCTGGAGCGCATCACCGAGAACCTCCCCAACCGCGCCCCCTCCAACGGCTACGGCATGACCGAGACGACCGCCCTGGCCATCGGCAACGGTGGCGCCGACTACCAGGCCAAGCCCGACAGCATCGGCGTGCCCTCGGCCGTGGTCGACGTGCGCGTGGTGGACCCGATGGGCACCGAGCTGCCGCCCGGCGAGGTCGGCGAGCTGTGCGTACGCGGCCCGAACGTCATCCTCGGCTACTGGAACAAGCCGGAGGCCACCGCGCAGACGTTCGTCGGCGGCTGGCTGCACACCGGCGACCTGGCCAAGATCGACGAAGAGGGCTTCGTCTACATCGTGGACCGGGCCAAGGACATGGTCATCCGGGGCGGCGAGAACGTCTACTGCGCCGAGGTGGAGGCCGCGCTGTTCGAGCACCCGGCGGTCGACGACGCCGCGGTGATCGGCGTGCCGCACGACGAGCTGGGCGAGGAGGTCGGGGCGGTCATCCGCCTCGCCCCCGGCCAGTCGGTCACCACCGAGGAGCTGCAGGCGTTCCTGGCGGACCGGATCGCCAAGTTCAAGATCCCGGTGCACGTCTGGTTCCGGGATGGCGAGCTGCCCCGCAACCCCGGCGGCAAGATCCTCAAGACGCACCTGCGCCGGGAGGTCCTGGGCACCTGACGTGCTCCTCCCCCTCACCTGACGTGCTCGTCCCGCTCGCCGCCGCCGTGTCCGTCACCGGCGGCGGCGGCGAGCCGGTACGGCGGCCCGTTTGGAGGCCCGTCACGCGGCGAGCCGGACCGGCGCCCGTCACGCGCGGAGAGCCGATGACGCCCACCGTGTGACGCCCTTCACAAACCCCGCGTTCCCCCAGGTGGCAACGGGAATCGCGGTCCCTCATTACCTGGCGCGTAATCGCGGCCCCTACCCCCGGCCTGACATCTTTCAGGTGTTCGCACCGAGGCCGACCAAGGAGCCCGAGATGACCGCCCTGACCGTTACCACCGACCGGACGAAGTTCCTGCGCCTCTCGCTGGCCGCCGACGCCGTCATAACCGGCGGCAACGGGCTGATCTACCTCGCCTTCGCCGGCCCCGTGAGCACCCTGCTCGGCCCCGGCACGGGCCTGCTGCGCGGGATCGGCGTCTTCCTGCTCGTGTACGGCGCCGCGGTCGGATTCCTGGCGAGCCGCCGGCAGATCAGCGCCGGCGGCACCAAGGCCGTGATCGCCCTGAACATCATCTGGACCCTGGGCAGCGTCGCCGCCGTCGTCACCGGAGCCGCGGACTTCACCACGGTCGGCGCCATCTGGGCCATCGCCCAGGCCCTGGTGGTGGCCGGCTTCGCCGAGCTGCAGATCACCGGCCTGCGCAAGAGCCGCGCCAAGTAACCCGCCGAACCACGTACCAAGAAGGAAAGCACCATGAACCTCATCGACCGCTACGTCGCCTGCTGGAACCAGACCGACCCCGAGGCCCGCGCCAAGGCCGTGGCCGAGCTGTGGACCGAGGACGCCACCTACACCGACCCCCTCGCGGACGTCGCCGGCCACGCCGGGATCGCCGCCGTGATCGAGGGCGCGCAGGGCATGTTCCCCGGCCTGGTCTTCGCCCCCGGCGAGGTGTACGACGCCCACCACCACACCGCCCGCTTCACCTGGCACCTGGGCCCGGCGGGCGGGGAGCCGGTCGCGGTCGGGTTCGACGTGGTGGAGCTGGCCGAGGACGGCAGGATCCGCAAGGCCCTCGGCTTCCTGGACAAGGTCCCGTCCTGACCTTCCCGCAGGCGGCCCCCGGAACGGATTCCGGGGGCCGCTTTCGTGCGCGGGAAATGATTTGCCCCAGACACCACGTCTGTCGGACAATTTTCACTCGTGCTGCCTGGAGTGAGACGCCTTCTTCGTCACCTTTCGCTGGATCTGAGCCCGCTGCGCGATTCGCGCGACTACCGGTTGCTCTTCGGGTCCGGGGTCATCACCATGTTCGGCACGATGATCTCCATGGTCGCGGTGCCGTATCAGATGAAGGAGCTGACGGACTCCTACCTGGCGGTCGGCCTGGTGAGCCTGGCGGAGTTCGTGCCGATGGTGGTGTGCGGGCTGTGGGGCGGCGCCATCGCCGACGCGCTCGACCGCCGGAAGATCATCTTTCTGAGCGAGCTGGGCCTCACGGTGACCTCCGCGGCTCTGATGATCAACGCGATGCTGCCCGAGCCGCAGATCTGGGTCCTGTACGTGATGGGCGCCCTCGCCACCGGCATCGGCTCCCTGCAACGGCCGAGCCTGGAGGCGGTGATCCAGCAGGTCGTCAAGCACGAGCAGCAGAGCGCCGCCGCGGTGCTGTCGAGCCTGCGCTGGAACTTCGGCGCCATCGTGGCCCCGGCCCTGGGAGGCCTGATGCTGACGGCGTGGGGCACGGCGTCCGCGTACGCCCTGGACACGCTGACCTTCGTGCTGTCGCTCGCGCTGCTGTGGCGGGTCAGGTCGATCCCGCCCGCCGCGGACGCCGCACCCGCGTCGATCAGCTCGCTGGTCGAGGGCGTGCGGTACGCGGTGGGCCGCAGCGACCTGATGGGCACGTACCTGGTGGACATCGCCGCGATGGTGTTCGCCATGGCGACGGCGCTGTATCCCTTCCTGGCCGACGAGCTGCGGGCGCCGGAGGCGCTCGGGCTGCTCTATTCGGCCGCCGCGGTCGGCGCCCTGATCGCCTCCATCACCGGCCGCTGGACAGCGCGGGTGCAGCGCCAGGGCCTCGGCGTGATCGTCGCGGCCGCGCTCTGGGGCGTGGCGGTGGCCCTGACCGCCCTGGCCCCGAACGTCTGGCTGGTCTTCGTCTGCATCGCGCTCGCGGGCGCCGCCGACATGGTCAGCGGCATCTTCCGCATGACGATGTGGAACCAGACGATCCCGCCGGAGCTGCGCGGCCGCCTGGCCGGCATCGAGCTCCTCTCCTACGCCAGCGGCCCCATGCTGGGCAACGCCCGGGCCGGCCTCATGGCCGTCGTCGGCGGCACCCGCTATTCGCTCGGCGCGGGCGGCCTGCTGTGCGTGGGCGCCGTCCTCGCGCTGGCCGCCGCCTTGCCGAAGTTCCGCCGGTACGACGCCAGGACCAGCGAGCACGCCCTGGCCGAGAAGGCCCGCCGGGAGGCGGGGGCCAAGGCCACCATCTGATCACCGCCGGTTCTCGGCCTTGGCGAACGCCGTGAGCGCGTCGGCGTCGGAATAGACGTTGCTCACGTATTCATCCACCCACTCCTCGATCCCCTCGAACCCGCTCTCGGCGACCAGCCGCTCCCCCACCTCACGGGCGTCGAGCGGGGTGCACCGCAACGTCACCGCCCCGCTCTCCCCATCCAGCAACGCCCAGTGCGCCCCATACCGCCCATAGGGCATCCCCACGGACCCGGGATTCACCACCAGCACCCGGTCGGCCAGCCGCACGAACGGCATGTGCGTGTTCCCCACCACCACGGTGTCGGCACTCTCCCCCGCCAGCACCTCGCCCCACCGCTCCAGCGAGCTGTCGACGAGGATCATCTCCTCGTCACTGCGCGGCGTGGCATGCACGAACAACGTCTCGCCCAGCCGCCCCAGCTCCAGCACCTGCCGCTCCGGCAGCCCCGCCAGCAGCGCGACCTGATCCTCCCGCAACCGCCCGGCGGCCCACTGGGACGACGGATGGGGGCTCACCTTCCCTCCGGCCACCTCCACCAGCTCCCGATCGGCGTTCCCGCTCAACCACGCCACCCGCTCCCCCAGCGAGACCAGCAGGTCGACCGTCTCCACCGGCATCGGCCCCGCGGCCACGTCACCGGTGAGCACGATCAGATCGGCGGCGCCCACCTCGGGCTCGGCCAGCACCGCTTCGAGCGCGGGCAACACACCATGGACATCGGACAGCACGGCGACTCGCATACCCTCACCCTGCCGCGAGCCGAACCTCACCGGAACCGATGTTCGCTACCCGGCGAACCCCTCACCCACCCTCCCGCCACCCGTCATACCGCTCCACCAGCTCATCCACCTTCCCCAGGGCCCCTTCGTCCAGCCCCTCCACGACCACCAACCACTGAGCGTCCTCGGCATCGTCCTCCCCGGCCAGCGTCTCCCGCACCACCCGCGGCACCCCCAGACCCGGAAACCACTCCCCCAGCGTCTCAGCGACCTCCTCGGCGTCATCCCTCTCACCGAAAACCAGCAGCAGCGCCATAGAAGCCCTTCTTTTCTTCCCTACCGTGTCTTGACGTTTACAGGGTGTGAGCACAATAGATTGGTAGCGTTGAGCCATGACTGCCGAAGCGGTGATCGTTAGGATGACGCCTCCCTCGCTCCCCGACTGGGTCTTTCCGCCACCGGAGGGCTTCGTAGCAGAAGATCTCGATCACATTCCGGATTTGCCTGCGCACACAGAGTTGATTGATGGAAGCTTGGTCTTCGTGAGCCCCCAGCGTGACTTCCGCCAATCCGTCATCTTCCGGCTGCACGTCAAGCTGGAGGACTTCGTGCCCGCAGGACACGAAGTGCGTCAGGAGATGAGCGTCAAACTCGGACACCACCAACGCCCGGAGCCCGACCTCATCGTCCTGGGCCCCAAGGCGCTCATAGGCGGCGAGGTGACCTGCTTCGATGCCGCAGACGTCGTCCTCGCCGTCGAAGTGGTGTCGCCGGACTCCATCGTGCGAGACAGGGAGCGGAAGCCTGTCCTCTACGCCGAGGCGGGAATCCCGCACTTCTGGCGCATCGAAGAGGTCAACGCCCAGCCCGCCGTCTTCGTCTACGAACTCGACCGGGCCACGAAGTCCTACGGCAGGACCGGCATCCACCATGACCGGCTGAAGCTCACGGTCCCGTTCGACATCGACATCGACCTCACCACGCTCTACAAGAGCCGCACCCGCTAGAAGGGGCCGGCACGGCACCTGCCGCACCGGCCCCCGGAAGACCCGTCAGCCGCGGAGCTGAGCACCCACCCGATCGGCCGCCATCGCCACGGCGGCGTCCCGGGCCGCCGTGGTCTCCTCGACCGTCAGCGTGCGATCCGCCGCCCGGAACCGCATCGAGTAGGCGAGCGACTTGTTCCCCTCGCCCACCTGCTCCCCGGCGTAGACGTCGAACAGCCGGATCGACTCCAGCAGTTCCCCGGCCCCGTCGCGCAGCGCCACCTCCACGTCGGCCACCGGCGTGAAGTCGGGCACGATCAGCGCGACGTCCTGCGTGGCCACCGGGTAGGCGGACACCGCGGGCGTCTCGACCGGCCCCGGCATGACCGCTTCCAGCCGCGACAGCTCCAGCTCCATCGCCGACGTGCGGGCCGGCAGCCCGTACGCCTCGATCGCCCGCGGATGCAGCTCCCCGGCGTGTCCCACCAGCGTGTCGCCCACGTAGAGGGCCGCGCACCGGCCGGGGTGCCAGGGCTCGTGCTGGTCGGCGCTGATGGACAGCTCCACCCCCGCCTCGGCCGCCACCAGCCGGGCGGCCTGCACCGCGTCGGCCCACGAGGCCGCGCGCCCGCCGCCCCACCAGCCGGACCGCTCGAACTCCCCGGCCAGCACCACCGCGACCCGCAGCGGCTGGTCGGGCAGCGCCGCCTCGATCGAGGCCAGCTCCTCGGCGGTCGGCCGCCGCTCGACCCCGAGCACCGGCGCCACCCCGGGCGCGCCCTCACGCGGCCGGTAGACCGGGCCCGTCTCGAACAGCGCCACGTCCGTGAAGCCGCGCCCGACGTTGCGCACCAGGGTCTTGAGCAGCCCCGGCAGCAGCGTCGTGCGCATCAGCGGCTCGTCCTCGGACAGCGGGTTGGCCAGCCGCATGGCGTGGCGCCGCGCGTCGTCGGCGGGCAGCTGCAGCCGGTCGAAGTCGTCCGCGCTGATGAACGGGTAGCTGAGCACCTCGACGTGGCCGCCCTCGGCCAGCGCCCGGCCGACCCGGCGGCGCAGCCGCTGGGCCTCGGTGAGCCCCGCGCCGGCGGGGGCGGAGGGCAGCACCGACGGCAGGCTCTCGTAGCCCTCCAGCCGGATGACCTCCTCCGCCAGGTCGTTGGGGTCGGTGAGGTCGGGCCGCCAGGACGGCGGCGTCACCGTGATCATGTCGTCGCCGGTGACGGCCAACCTGGCCGCCAGCGCGCCGCCGGTCACGACACCGGTCGGGGCCACGCCGCCCTTGCGCACGGCCGGGTCGTCGCCGTCGGTCACGACGCAGCCGACCTGCTCCAGCCGGGCGACCACGGTGTCCTTGGAGTAGGCCACGCCGGCCACCCGGCCCGGGTGGCCCGCCGGGATCGCGATGCGCGCGGGCGACACCTCGACCTCGGCGTGGGTGACCCCGGGCTGCACGGTCGCGCCGCCCAGCTCGGCCAGCAGCTGCACCGCCCGCCACGAGGCGACGAGCGGCAGCTCCCGGTCCACGCCCCGCTCGAACCGCTTGGACGCCTCGGACACGAGCCCGTGCCGGCGCGACTCGCGCGAGATGCCGGTCGCGGAGAAGTGGGCGGCCTCGATGACGATGTCGGTCGAGCCGTCGGAGATCTCGGTCTCAAGGCCGCCCATCGTGCCGGCCATCGAGATCGGCCCCGACTGGTCGGTGATGAGGATGTCGTCGGGGTCGAGCTCGCGCACCACGTGGTCGAGCGTCTCCAGGCGCTCGCCGGCCGCGGCCCGGCGTACGACGATCTCGCCGGTCAACTTGGCCCGGTCGAACGCGTGCAGCGGCTGCCCGAGCTCCAGCATCAGGTAGTTGGTGATGTCCACGGCCAGGGACACGGGACGCATGCCGGCCCGGGTGAGGCGTACGCGCATCCACAGCGGGCTCTCGGCGGCCGGGTCGAAACCGCGTACCTCACGCAGCACGAAGCGGTCGCACGCCGTCGGGTCGGCGATGGAGGCCGGCCACGACGGGCCGGTCTCGGCGGGGAGCTCGACGTCGGCGGGGTCGCGGAAGTCCACCCCGAACGCCGTCGCCGCCTCGCGCGCCACACCCCTGATCGACAGCGCGTAGCCGATGTCGGGCGTGATCTCCAGCTCGATCACGTCGTCGCGCAGCCCGAGCAGCTCGACCACGTCGGTGCCGATGGGCGTGCCGGCGGGCAGCACCATGATGCCGTTGTGGTCGTCGCCCAGGCCGAGCTCCCGCTCGGAGCAGATCATGCCCTCGGACATGCGCCCGTACGTCTTGCGCGCCCCGACCTCGAACCCGCCCGGCAGCACGCCCCCGGGCAGGACGACCGGCACCCGGTCACCGGCGGCGAAGTTCGTGGCGCCGCAGACGATCTCGCGCGGCGTCGCCTCCCCCACCTCGACCTTGCAGTGCCGGATCGGCTTCTTGAAGCCGGTCAGCTCCTCGATCTCGAGCACCTCGCCGACGACGACGTTCTTGACGTCGTGGCCGTGCGAGGAGATCGACTCGAGCTTGAGCCCGGCCGCGGTCAGCTTGTCGGCCACCTCGTGGGCGGTCACCGCCGGGAGATCGACATACTCCCGCAGCCAGGAAAGCGGGACCCTCATCAGATCTCCATTCCGAACGGGAGCGTGAAGCGCACGTCTCCCTCGACCATGTCACGCATGTCCTCGGCGTTGTGACGGAACATCAGCGTCCGCTCGATGCCCATCCCGAACGCGAACCCGGAGTAGCGCGAGGGGTCCACACCGCACGCGACGAGCACGCGCGGGTTGACCATGCCGCAGCCGCCCCACTCGATCCAGCCCTCCGACTTGCAGGTGCGGCAGGGCGGGTTGCCGGGGATCGCCGAGGCGCCGCGGCAGACGAAGCACTTGAGGTCCATCTCGGCGGACGGCTCGGTGAACGGGAAGTAGTTGGGCCGGAACCGGGTCGTGATGCCCTTGCCGAACATCACCTCCGCGAACCGGTCGAGCGTGCCCTTGAGGTGGGCCATCGTCAGGCCCTCGTCCACGGCCAGGCCCTCGGTCTGGTGGAAGACCGGGGTGTGGGTGGCGTCGAGCTCGTCGGTGCGGAACGTCTTGCCCGGCGAGATCACGTAGACCGGCAGCTCGCGCTGGAGCAGCGCGCGGATCTGCACCGGCGAGGTCTGGGTCCGCAGGACCATTCCGGAGCTCGTCGAGTCCACGAAGAACGTGTCGTGGTCGGAGCGGGCCGGGTGGTCCTTGGCGATGTTGAGCGCGTCGAAGTTGAACCACTCGCCTTCGAGCTCGGGCCCCTCCGCCACCTCGTAGCCCATCGCGACGAACGCGTCGGCGATGCGCTCCTGCAGCGTGGTGAGCGGGTGGCGGGCGCCGCGCGGCCGCCGGTCCCAGGGCAGGGTGACGTCGACGGCCTCCTCGACGAGCACCCGGGCGTCGCGCTCGGCCTCCAGCTCGGCCTGGCGGGCGGCCAGCGCCTCGTTGATCGCCTTGCGGGCGCCGCCGATGCGCTTGCCGGCCTCGGCGCGGGCGGCCGGGGGCAGGGCGCCGATCTCGCGGTTGGCCAGGGCGATGGGCGAGCGGTCACCCGCGTGCGCCAGCCTGGCCTGCTTGAGTGCGTCGAGGTCGGCGGCCGCCTTGATCGCCTCGATGGCGGCGGCCTCCATGCGGGACACCTCGTCGGCATGCAACGGTGTCACCTCGACGGGGTCGTAGTCAGACAAGAGTGAGCTCCGTATCCAGGGCTTGAGCGGAAAGAGTCTAGTGGGCCCCGCCCACCGGGCCCGAATTCCGCCTCAGACGGCGGCGAAGTCGGGCGTGCCGGTGGGCACGGTAAATCGGAACTCCGCCCCGCCTTCGGGCGCCCGCTGCACGGTGATCGTGCCACCGTGCGCCTCGACCAGACCCTTGACGATGAACAGGCCGAGCCCGGTGCCGCCGCGGCGGCGGCTGTTGCCGCCCCGCCAGAACTGCCTGAAGACGCGCGGAGCCAGCTCGGGCTCGATGCCCTCACCCTCGTCGCGCACCGACACGGCAACTCCCCATCCGACGGACTCGATCTCGATTGTCACGGTTCCGCGCCCGTGACGCACCGCGTTTTCCACCAGGTTACCCAGGATCTGGTCGATCTTGTCCTGGTCAAGCCACATTTCCGGCAGGTGGTCGCCCACGATCAGGCGGTAGCGGTCATCGGTGTCGCCGGCCGCCACCCGGCCCGCGATGAGCCGGCGCGCCCTGGCCGGCAGGTCGACCACCTGGCGGCGCACCTCCAGCCGGCCGGACTCGATGCGCGAGACGTCGAGCAGCTCGGTGATGAGCCGGGTCACGCGGTCGGCGTCGTTGTTGACGGTCTCGAGCATGACGCGCTTCTGCTCGTCGGTGAAGCGGGTCCACTTGGCCAGCAGCGTCGCGGTGAACCCTTTGACGCTGGTCAGCGGCGAGCGCAGCTCGTGGGCCACGGTGGAGACCAGGTCGGCGCGGCTGCGCTCCAGCCGGGCGCGGGCGCCGCCGTCGCGCAGCGTGATCGCGACGCGCTCGACCTCACCGCCGCGCTCCGGCTCGCGTACGAGCCTGGCCGCGACGTAGAGCTCCTGGCCTCCTGGCAGGTGCAGCGGCCGCTCGGGGACCCGGCTCCTGGACCGCAGCCCGCCCTCGGGGTCGAGCGCCTTCCACCAGTCGCGCCCGTCGTGGTCGCGGAAGGGGAACACATCGTTCATGTGCCTGCCGACCGCGCGCTCCATCGCGACGCCGGTGAGCCGCGCGGCGGCCCGGTTGACGGCCGTCACACACCCATATCGGTCAGCCACGATCAGGCCGTCAGGAAGATCGTCGATGGCTATCGTGCACGCGGCGGCCACTACTCGCCCGTCGGTGTCTGCGCCGTGCACGACCTCGCCTCCTCCGCCTACAACGCCGACAATAGCGGGTTTCCAGCCGCCTAGGACACTCGCTGCGCCCTGGCCGAGGAGTAAAGGCATACCGCCGCGGCGGTGGCCAGGTTCAGACTTTCAGCCTGTCCGTAGATGGGCACTCTGACCACATCATCCGCCTCAGCGAGTATCTCCTCCGGCAGTCCCCAGGCCTCGTTGCCGAAGATCCACGCGGTGGGTCCCGAGAGATCCACATCGTCGAGCGTGTGCTTGCCCGCGCCGTCGGCCGCCAGCACGCGCAGGCCCCGCTCCTTTAGTTGACGCACGGCGGCGCCGACCGGTGCACCGATGGTGACGGGCAAGTGGAACAGGCTGCCGGCGCTGGCGCGTACGCACTTGCCGTTGTACGGGTCCACGGAGGCGTCGGTGAAGACCACGGAGTCGGCGCCGGCGGCGTCGGCCGCCCGCATGACGGTCCCGGCGTTGCCCGGATCGCGCACGTGCGCCAGCACCGCGACCAGGCACGGCACACCGGCCAGCGCCTTCTCCAGCGGCACGTGCACGAGCCCGCAGACGGCCACCAGCCCCTGCGGGGTCACGGTCTGCGACAGCTCCGACATGACCTCACCGCTGGCCCGGTGCACGGGGATGCCCTTGAGCGCGGCCTCGCTGATGAGCTCGGGGTGACGCAGCTCGGCCTCCGCCGTGCTGAACAGCTCCAGCGTCACGCCGTCGAGCTTGAGCGCCTCGCGTACCGCCTGCGGCCCCTCCGCCAGGAACTTGCGGTCCTGGTCCCGGAAGGCCCGCTTGGTGAGCCGCCTGGCGGCCTTCACCCGCGGCGACCTCACGTTGGTCAGCTCGGACCCGCCCATCGTCGTCTTCCCCCACTCGTACGAACAGCAAAGGGCCCACCGTCATCGGTGGGCCCTGCAAATCAATCGCTTCAGCTCGCGGCCGGAGCGTTCACGTTAGCCGGGAGCGCCTTCCTGGCGGCCTCGACGAGCGTGGCGAAGGTCTGGCTGTCGTTGACCGCGAGGTCAGCGAGGATCTTGCGGTCAACCTCGATGTTGGCAAGACGCAGGCCCTGGATCAAACGGTTGTAGGTGATGCCGTTCTGCCGGGCGGCAGCGTTGATGCGCTGAATCCACAGACGACGGAAAGCGCCCTTGCGGTCCTTGCGGTCCCGGTAGGCGTACGTCATCGAGTGGAGCATCTGCTCCTTGGCCTTGCGGTAAAGACGCGACCGCTGACCACGGTAACCGCTCGCCCTTTCGAGGACGACCTTGCGCTTCTTCTTGGCGTTGAGCGCCCGCTTCACGCGTGCCATGTTTCTTCTCCCCGGGGGTTCGCGCTACTTGGCGAGCAGCTTCTTGATCTTCTTAGAGTCGGCGTCGGAAAGGACGACCTCGTTCTTGAGACGGCGCGTCAGCGTGGACGACTTCCACTCGTTGTAGTGCGCGCGGTTGGCACGGCGACGCTTGATCTTGCCGGTGCCGGTGACCCGGAACCGCTTCTTCGCACCGCTGTGCGTCTTCATCTTCGGCATGTCGCCGTCTCTCCTCGTTTCGGTCGTGCCACTGGCCGGGCCGGTGCTGGCCGGCCCGGTAGCGGCGTCTTCGTCTGCCGGTGGCTGCTGGGGTGCTGTAAGGCTAACCCCAACTGCGGGTCACGCTTCCGGTGGGGAAGGCTCCTCGCCGCCACGCTGCGCCTTGGCAGCGGCCTTTTCGGCCTTTGCCTCGGCCTTCTTCTTGTGCGGACCGATCACCATGATCATGTTACGGCCGTCCTGCTTGGCGTGGGACTCCACGAAGCCGAGCTCCTGGACGTCGTCCGCCAGCCGCTGCAGCAGCCGGAAGCCGAGCTCCGGCCGGGACTGCTCGCGTCCGCGGAACATGATCGTGACTTTGACCTTGTCCCCCGCCTTGAGGAACCGCACCACGTGACCCTTCTTGGTCTCGTAGTCGTGCGGGTCGATCTTCGGCCGGAGCTTGATCTCCTTGATGATCGTGTGCGCCTGATTCTTGCGCGCCTCGCGCGCCTTCATCGCGGACTCGTACTTGAACTTTCCGTAGTCCATGAGCTTGCACACGGGCGGTCGAGCCGTGGCCGCGACCTCAACAAGGTCGAGGTCGGCCTCCTGGGCGAGCTTGAGCGCATCGTGAATGGACACGATGCCTACCTGCTCGCCGTTCGGGCCCACGAGGCGAACCTCGGGAACTCGGATACGCTCGTTGATGCGGGGCTCAGTGCTGATGGGGCCTCCTAGGTTTGCGATCCCTACGTGCTCGTCGTGCCGGGAGCCCTCCGCCGAGACGCGAAAAGCCCCGCACGTCGCGCATGCGGGGCCACTGAGCTCTTTGGCTTCGTGGCCTCGAGCTCCCCGGAGTAGTCCGGCGTGATCCTGGACCCGGCCACCTTTCGGTGACTCAGGTGGGAGGGAGACCTCCGCTTGCGCGTCCAGCAAGGCATGCCGGACCGATCAGAGAGCTACATTACCACAACGCCAGGACATCCTCGAATCTTCCCCGCCGGCCCGCGCCAGGACGGGGGCCAGGCCGGGCGCCGGCGTAAGGAGGGGCGTCAGGACGCTCAACCCGTGCGGCTGACCGATCGCCTGAGGATCTCGGCCTCCCCGGCTGCCCGCATGGCCTCCACCGGCACCTCCGTGACACCGGTCATCAGCCGCACCTGCCGCACCGCCTGGTGCAGCAGCATCTCGAACCCCCCGACCACGGTGCCGCCCGCCGCGCGTACGGCCGTCGCCGCCCGGGTCGGCCAGGGCGAGTAGACCACGTCGAAGAGCGCGGGCACCCGCGCCAGCCGGTCCGCGAACACGTCGGCCGCCCCGCCCGGCAGCGTGGACACCACCAGGTCCACCCCCGTGAGGGGGTCGAGCTTGTCGAACGTCTCCACCGCCAGGGCCACCCCCAGCCGCTCGGCCACCTCGGCCGTCTCCCCCGCCCGCGCGGGATCGCGCACCAGCAGCGTGGCCGAGAACAGGCCCAGGTTGCGCAGCGCCACCAGCGTGGAGGCCGCCGTGGCCCCGCCGCCGAGGACGGTCGCCGATCGCGGCGCGGGCACGCCGGCCTCGGCCAGCGCCTGCTCGATGCCGTAGACATCCGTGTTGTCGCCGTGTCGCCGCCCGTCGCGGAACACCACGGTGTTGGCCCCGCCGACCTCGACGGCCGTCTCGGAGACGGTGTCGAGCAGGGGCAGCACGGCCCGCTTGAGCGGCATCGTCAGCGAGAGCCCCGCCCACGCGTCCGCACCGGCGCCGGCCTGCCCGCGCACGGGCGTCAGCTCGGCCAGCAGCCCCGGCAGGCGCGCCTCGTCGCACTCGAACGCCTCGTAGCTCCACCCGCCGAGCCCCATCGCGTGGTAGGCGGCCCTGTGCAGGTAAGGCGAGAGCGAATGGCCGATGGGAGACCCCATCACCGCAGCCCGCATCCCCACTCCTTCCGAACAGGACGACCCTATCGCCAAGCCGGCCCACGGCCGCCCGGGGATCGCCGGGACACCGCACGGCCGCCCGGACACTCGCCGGAACACCGCACGGCCGCCCGGACACTCGCCGGGCGGCCGTGAGAGGTGGCCGTGAGAGGCGACCGTGTGAAGCGGCCGCGTGAAGGCGTCAGCCGCCGCCGTTCGCCTTGAACTCCGCCAGGAGCCGCTGGAACTCGGCGTCCGTGGTGGCGAACTTGGTGACGTTGCTCTTGGGGTCGGTGGCCACGAAGTAGAGCCAGCTCCCCTTCTCCGGGTTCAGCGCCGCCTCGATAGCGTCGTCGCCCGGGTTGGTGATCGCGCCGGGCGGCAGGCCCAGATTCATGTACGTGTTGTACGGGTGCTTGGTCCGCGTCTCCGGGATGGTTGCGGTGGTGCGGAACTTGCCCAGCGCGTACATCACCGTGCTGTCCATCTGCAGCTTCATCGGCGGCTTGAGGTCGAGCCGGTTGTAGATGACACGGGCGATCTTCCCCATGTCCTCCTTCCGGCCGGCCTCGGCCTGCACGATGCTGGCGATGACGATGATCTCGTGCGGCGTGCGGTCCAGCGCCTTGGCACCGCCTTCCAGGTCCAGCTGCTCGGCCGTCTGCTTGAACCGCTTGACCATCGCCGCCAGCATCTCCTTGGGCGTGGTCTTGGGCTGGAACTCGTACGTGGCGGGGAAGGCGTACCCCTCGAGCCTGCCCTTGGCGTACGGCGGCAGGTCCAGGGCCTCGGCGTCCTTGGCCGCGGCGGCGAACTCCTTGACCGGTTTGCCGGTCTTCGCGGCCAGTTCGGCGTACGTCTGCGACAGCCGCAGGCCTTCCTTGAGCGGCACCTTGGCGAGCAACTGGTTCCCGGGGACGAGCATCGCGACCGCGCTGGCGGCCGACATCTCCTTGCGCAGCTTGTACTCGCCGGGCTGCAGCTTGTCGCTCATGTTGGCGTTGGCGATCGCGTTGGTGAACGCCCTGGCGCTGGCGACGACCCCCTGCCGCTCCAGCTCCTGGGCCACCTCCGAGGCGCTCTGACCCTGCTTGATCTCGATGACGACCTGACCGGTGCCCTGACCGGTGTAGTCGTCGGGCACGAGCGCGTCGCTGAGCCACAGGTAGCCGAAGTAACCGCCGCCGCCGATGATGCCCGCCAGGACGACGAAGGCGAGCAGTGGCGCCATGAATCCGCCCCGGTTGCGACGCCGGCGCCGCCTGCGCCCGCTCCCGCGTTTACCGGAGCCCCGAGTGCGGCGCCGACTTGAGCCTTCGTCGTCCTCGGCGCCGAGCAAGGTGTTCAGATCGAGATCGTTCATAGGTGCGCTGGCCAATCTCCCGGTACCGCCCGCCGGGCGTCAAGCGGAACTGCCCAACCGGCTGGGGTCACCGAGCGAAACTGGGGGAGCCGCCGCGCGTGGCGCTGCCACGACAGGCGGAGATCACTCTGGGTAGCCATGCTAGAGGATGAAAAGAGGGCGCATGCCCTACTTTGGGGCTTTTGCGCGGGGAGAGAGGGGGTCCCGTCGAACATCAGCTCGTCCCGAGGTTCTTGTTCAACTCTTCCCGGTATCTCACGAACTCGCTCTCTTTGTTGGTGAATTTGGTGATTCTATGCGCCGGATCCGTCGTCACAAACCAGTGCCAATCACCTTCTGCGGGGTTGAGGGCCGCCATCAGCGCCTTCTCTCCAGGATTGGCGATGGGGCCGGGCGGCAGTCCTTTGTGGCGATAGGTGTTGTAAGGAGAGTTCACCTTGGTATCGCTCTCCGTTACCTTCAGGGTCCTGCGGTTCTGCGCGTACAGCACGGTGCTGTCGATCTCCAGCGGCGTGCCCTTCGCCAGGCGGTTGTAGATCACTCTGGAGATCTTCGGGTAGTCCTCGTCGGTCCCGCCCTCGGCCTGGATCAGGCTGGCCACCGTGACGACCTGCAGCGGGGTCAGATTCACCCGCGACGCCTGCTCCTCCAGGCCCACGTGCCGGGCCGCGACGGCGAAGCGCTCGGCCATGGCCGCCAGCACGTCCACGGCCGTGTCGCCGGGCTCGATCTCGTACGTGGCGGGGAACAGGAACCCCTCCAGCCCCTTAGCGTACGAGGGCAGCCCGACCAGCGCGTTGTCCACGTTCCGCAGCGCCTCGATCGGCAGGCCGGCCAGCTTGGCCACGCGGCTCAGCACCTCCTGCACCCGCATGCCCTCCGGCACCGTCACCCGCCGCACGATCCTTGAGGAGGGGGCGAGCAGCAGGTCGAGCGCAGCTCCCGCCGCCATGCCCTTGCGCAGCCGGTAGTGGCCGGGCCGCAGCCGGTCGCTCACGGCGCGGTCCTCCGTCACGTTCACGAACGACTGGACGCTGGCCACCACCCCGGCGTCGGCCAGCGCCGAGCCGATGGCCTGCGCGCTGGAGCCGGGCGCGATCCGCACGGTCACGGCGCCGCTGCCCGGCCCTTCGAAGTCGTCCGGGCTGAGGTACGGCTTGAGCACCGCGATCGCTCCACCGCCCAGGGCCAGCACCCCGGCGAGCAGGCCCAGAGAGAGCAGCCCCACCTTGCGCAGGGCCCGTTGCCGCCGCGCGGGCAGCGGGATGACGTCCGCCTCGGCATCCGCCGCCTCCGGCCGCCCCCCGTCGACCTGCCGCTCAGCGCCGACGGGCCACTCGTCCCCAGCGGGTCGCTCCCCGCCGGTCAGCCGGTCACCGCCGGCCGGCCGCTCGTCGCCGGACGGCTGATCGCCACCGGTCAGCGACTCACCAACCGGCGAGTCACCGGCCCGCGAGCCACCACCCGGCGAGTCACCGGCCCGCGAGCCACCGCTCGCCAAGCCACCGGCCCGCGAGCCACCGCTAGATGAGCCACCGCCAGGCGAGCCACCGCCAGGCGAGTCACCGCCAGGCGAGTCACCGCCTACCGGCCGCTCATCGCCGGCCGACGGCTCGGTCTCGTCGTCCGCCGGCTCTCCGGACCGGAACGGGATCACATCGCCGATGTCGTCCTCGTCCTCGGGTGTCCCGTTCACGCGACCACCCCACCGGCGATGCCCCGGCACTCCTTCGCGGGCGCGCTCATGAGGCAGGTCCGTCGGCCGCTGGGGGCGGTTCGACGGGCCTGCCTGGTGGTCTCTCCGTGGCGCGCTCGGAGTCGAGCGCGTCCTGCAGCAGCACGACGGCCGCCGCCTGGTCGACGACGCCCCGCTGCTTCTTGGCGCGTACGCCGCTGGCCCGAAGGCCCTGCTGCGCCGTGACCGTGGTCAGCCGCTCGTCGAACAGTCGTACGGGCGTGGGCGCCAGCCGGGCCGCGAGCTTGACGGCGAACTCGCGCGCCAGCCCGGCCGCCGCCCCCTCACGCCCCGACAGCGACGTGGGCAACCCCACCACGACCTCGATCGCCTCGTGCTCGGCGACGATCGCGGCGATGCGGTCGAGGTCGCCCTTGCCCCGCCTGACAGTCTCGACCGGCGTGGCCAGCATCCCGGAAGGGTCGCTGCGGGCCACGCCGACACGTACGGAGCCGACGTCCACGCCGATCCGTGCACCGAACCTCATGTCAGCCGAGCTGCCCCGAAATCGCCTCTTCGACCAGGCGCAACGCGTCGCCGATCGCCTCCGGTCGCGTGCCGCCGCCTTGTGCGACATCGTCCTTGCCGCCACCGCCACCCCCAAGAGCCTTGGCGGCGACGCCGACCAGCTGTCCGGCCTTGAGCCCCCGCTCGCGCCCCGCCTCGTTGACCGCGGCAACCACCACGGGCCGGTCGGAGGGGGCACCAGCGATCACGACGACCGCCGGCCGGTCGGCCGGGAACCTGCCACGCACATCAAGCGCGAGCTTACGCAGGTCATCGGCACCGGTTCCATCAGGCGCGCGGTGTGTCACGACGGAGACACCCCGCAGGTCACGCGCCTGCGACACCAGATCGCCGGCCACCTGGAGCACCTGGGCCGAGCGGACCTTCTCCAGCTCCTTCTCCGCCGTGCGCAGCCGGGTGACGATGCCCTCGATGCGCTCGGGCAGCTCCTCGCGGCGCGCCTTGAGCTGCTCGGTGAGCTGCGCGACCAGCACGCTCTCGCGCGCCAGGAAGCGGAAGGCGTCGATGCCGACGAGCGCCTCGACCCGGCGCACGCCCGCGCCGACCGACTGCTCGCCCAGCACCTTGACCAGGCCGAGCTGGCCGGAGCTGTGGACGTGGGTGCCGCCGCACAGCTCGCGCGAGTAGTCGCCGATCTCGACCACGCGGACCTCGTCGCCGTATTTCTCGCCGAACATCGCCAGCGCGCCCATCGCCCTGGCCTCCGCCTGCGAGGTGTAGAAGGCGTTGACCTTGAGGTCGTTGATGAGCACGGCGTTGACCTCGTCCTCGACGTCACGCAGCACGCTCGGCGGCACCGCGCCCGCCGCGGTGAAGTCGAAGCGGAAGCGGCCGGGCGAGTTCTCCGAGCCGGCCTGCGCCGCCGTCTCGCCGAGCGCGTTCTTGAAGCCGCGATGGACGAGGTGGGTGGCGCTGTGGCTGCGCGAGATCGCGCGGCGGCGCTCGATGTCGATCTCCGCCTGCGCCTCGTCGCCGACCTTGAGCTCACCGCTGCGGATCTTGCCGCGGTGCACGACGAGCCCCGTGAGCGGCGCCTGCACGTCGGTGATCTCGACCTCGGCGCCGCTGGTGCGGATCACGCCCTGGTCGGCGAGCTGGCCACCGCCTTCGGCGTAGAACGGGGTGCGCTGGAGCACGACCTCCACCGTGGTGCCCGCGCCCGCCGCCGGGACGGACACGCCGTCGACGAGGATGCCGACCACGCTGGTGTCGGCCTCGGTCTGGTCGTAGCCGAGGAACTCGACCCGGCCGCCCGCCTCCAGGAGCTGCCCGAACACGGAGATGTCGGCGTTGCCGGTCTTCTTCGCCGCCGCGTCGGCCTTGGCGGCCGCCCGCTGCTCCTTCATGAGGCGGCGGAAGCCCTCCTCGTCGACCTTGAGCCCGTGCTCGGCCGCCATCTCCAGCGTCAGGTCGATCGGGAAGCCGTAGGTGTCGTGCAGCTTGAACGCCTGGTCGCCCGGGATCGTGGTGCCGGACTTGCGCTTGGTCTCCTCGACGGCCACGTCGAAGATCGCGGTGCCGGTGCGCAGCGTGCCCAGGAACGAGGCCTCCTCCGCGTCGATGACCCCGTGGATCTGCGGCGCGTCGGCCTTGAGCTGCTCGTACTGCTCGCCCATGACGTTGATCGCGACGTCGGTCAGCTCGTGCATGTAGCGCTCGTCGCCGGAGCCGAGCAGCCGCAGGTTGCGGATCGAGCGGCGCAGGATGCGGCGCAGCACGTAGCCGCGGCCCTCGTTGCCGGGCAGGACGCCGTCGGCGACCAGCATGGTGCCGGTGCGGACGTGGTCGGCGATGACGCGCAGGCTCACGTCGGAGCGGTGGTCACGGCCGTAGCGGGTCTTGGTGAGCTCGGCCGCCTTGTCGAGGATCTTGTACGTGGTGTCGATCTCGTAGATGTTGTCGACGCCCTGCAGGATCGCCGCCATGCGCTCCAGGCCCATGCCGGTGTCGATGTTCTTGCTCGGCAGCTCGCCCGAGATGTCGAAGTCGATCTTGGAGCGGACCTGGCTCAGCTGGTACTGCATGAAGACGAGGTTCCACACCTCGAGGTAGCGGTCCTCGTCGGCGACCGGACCGCCCTCCTTGCCGTATTCGGCGCCGCGGTCGTAGTAGATCTCCGAGCAGGGGCCGCCGGGGCCCGGCACGCCCATGTGCCAGTAGTTGTCCTCGAGGTCGCGGCGCTGGATCCGGTGCTCGGGCAGGCCGACCTTGTTGCGCCAGATGTCGTAGGCCTCGTCGTCCTCGAGGTAGACCGTCGCCCACAGCTTGTCCTCGGGGAAGCCGAAGCCCCCGTCGGACTCGGACCTGGTCAGCAGCTCCCACGCGAAGGGGATCACTTCGGCCTTGAAGTAGTCGCCGAAGGAGAAGTTGCCCAGCATCTGGAAGAACGTCGCGTGCCGGGTGGTCTTGCCGACCTCTTCGATGTCGGGGGTGCGCACGCACTTCTGCGCGGTGGCCAGCCGTGACCCCGGAGGCCTGCGCTGCCCCAGGAAGTACGGCTTGAACGGCACCATACCCGCGTTGACCAGGAGAAGCGTCGGGTCCTCAGCGATCAGGCTGGCCGAGGGCACGACCTTGTGCCCACGCTCCTCGAAGAAGCGTAGGAAGCGGCGGGCGATCTCTGCCGACTCCATTTGTGGCCATCCTTTGCTGTTAGTCAGTCGTTGTCGTCTTCGGTTGTTGTCTTCAGGTGTTGTCTTCAGCGTTGTCGAGCCCGAAGCGTGCTCGCAACTCCGTTTCGCGCTCCGCGGCCTCGCCGAGGGCGTCGTGGGTAAAGTCTCTCACCCGCCGGACCATGCCCGCCGCGCCGTCGGCCGTCCTGCGGGCGATGTGGTCGGGGTGCAGCGCCTGCAGCCTGCGCATCACCCAGAAGGCGAGGAACGCGCCGAGCGACAGGTAGAACAGCCGTCTGATCATCGCGGACGCCCCTGCCGGACGCGCGGCCCCGGCTTGCTCGGCCGGCGGGCCTCGATGGCGCGGCGCACGCCGTGGCCGATGGCGGAGACCTTGATCAGCGGCCCGGTGAAGATCGTCTGCGTCACCGCGCTCAGCTTGGCCGCGTGGCCGCTGACCTGCTTGACGTCCTTGGCGATGGCCTCGACCGCGATCAGCTGCCGGTTGGTCTCGTTGACCGTGACGCTGACGTCGTCGAGCAGCGGCGCGAGGCGGTTGTTGAGGTCGGAGACCGCCTTGGTGGTCTCCGTGAGCAGCCTGGCGAGCTTGACGAGCACCGTGACCATCACGCAGACCAGGACTATCCAGCCCGTGGCCGCGATCAGCCCGGCGACCTCTCCAGCGGTAAGCATCCGCGCATCTCCCTCGTACGCTGGGCCGGAACGGCAAGACCCTATCGCGTTCGAGTGACAACGTTAGTGCGGAAACCTCCCTCGATCAGGCAGCCACGTCGGCCCCCCGCGCTTCCGTGACCGCCCGCATCAGGCCGCGCGCCGCCCTGATCTCGGGTGACACCAACCGTTCCGGCAGCGCCATGGCCCCGGCGCGCAGCGCCTTGAGCGCCAGGTCGGCGGCGTATCCGGCCGCCCGGTGGCCGCGGCAGCCGTACATCTGCCTGGCCCACCCGGGCAGGGTCGCGAAGGCCAGCGCTCCGGCGGCGGGCAGCGAGCCGAGCGCGAGCGGCGGCGCGAGGAAGGCCAGCCGCAGCGACAGCTGGGGGCTCACGCTGCGGCGCAGCGCGTCGCGGGCCTCGACGGTGGCGGCCAGGTACGGGCGCATGCCGGCGAGGTAGTCGTCGAGCTCCGCCGTGTCGGCAGGGACGTCGCCGAGGCCGACGAGACGGGCGCTGCGCCGCTGCTCGGCCACGTACGCGTCCCGCTCCGCCCGGGTGAGCGGCACGCCGGAGCGCCCGGCCACCTCCAGGTGCGAGGACACCTCCACGCAGTGGGCCCAGCGCAGGTTCTCCTCCTCGTCCAGGCGGAACAGGGTGCCCGTGTCGGTGTCGAGGCCGATGAGGCGGGCGTGCACGCGGCGGGCCCGCTCTCCGGCGTGCTCGGCCTGCTCGCGGGTGCCGAAGGTGCGCACGGCGACGAAGTCGAGCTGGCGCCGCAGCCGGGCGCGGGCGACCTCCGGGTCGTCGAGGAGGCAGTTCTGGGCGATGCCGCGGATGGTGCGGGGGTGCAGGGCCTGCAGCTGGAAGGCGCGTACGACGGCCGGCCAGCCGGGCGTCTCGGTGTGCACTCGCCAGGTGATCGACCGGGGGCCGAAAAGGCCGCCGCCGGGGGTAACAGTCGCCTTCACACGATGGTGATTCCCCGAGATCGCGTGCTTAGTACAACTTTGCACGGTCCGGCGGCGAACGTTCTGCCGGCCCTTGCGGCTCAGCCGGGCACGCGGGCGTAGGCGCGCACCGGGACGCGTCCGACGCCCAGGAGGCGCGGGGGCGCGGCCGTGAACAGGGCGCCGGTCGGGGGCACCCCCTCCAGGCCGGTCAGCCTCTCGACCACGGGGACGCCCGCGCCGAGCAGCGCCTCCCGCGCGGGACGCGCCTCATGCGCGCCGTCGTCGAGCAGGTCGGCGTCGGTGCCGACCAGCGCGGCCCCGTGCTCCACCAGCCAGGCGGCGGCCTCGGGGGCCAGGCAGTGGCCCTCGCGCACGCCGGTGTGCAGCAGGACGGCGTGGTCGCGTACGTCGAAGGGGGCCAGCGAGCCGACCCCGACGGGCCGCCGCTCGGCGCCCGCCACGCGTACGACCACGGCGGGCACGTCGACGGACCGCGCCAGCGGGACGGCGCCGAGGTCGCCGCGGGGCGCCTCGAAGTAGGTGCCGCCCTCGCGCGGGAGGTGGTTGAGCTCCACCAGCCTGCCCCGCTCCCGGGCGGCGCCGGCCGCCTCGCGGCCGCGGTCGGACGGCCCGCCCCTGGTGCCCTTGTGCGCCTCCGGGAAGATCCGCACGTTGGCCAGCTCGACGGTGTCGGTCATGAGCAGGCCCAGCGAGGCCACGAACAGCGCCGCGATCTCCGCCTCGGGGGTGTCGGGGCCGGGCAGGTCCACGCGGAACCCGTGCACGGTCAGATCGCCACCGTTGCCGAAGGCGATGGCGGCGTCGAAGGAGGCCCGGTAGTCGGTCATGTCACGATCAACCTATCGCGACGATCAACGAGCTCCGGCTGTGAGGACCGGTCAGGATCCCCGGAGGAAGTCGCGGATCTTCGCCCACCGCTCGGCCACCGGCGCCTCCGCCCCGTGCCGGGTGGGCTCGTAGTAGCGCCGCTCGCGCACCTGCTCCGGCGCGTAGTCTTGGCGCACCAGCCCGTGGTCGAAGTCGTGCGGGTATTTGTAGCCGTCGCCGTGGCCGAGCTTGGCCGCCCCGGGGTAGTGGGCGTCGCGCAGGTGGCCGGGCACCTGCCCGATCAGCCCCTTCCGCACGTCGCCGACGGCCGCCCCGATGGCCTTGACCACGGCGTTGGACTTGGGCGCCATGGCGCAGTGGATGACCGCGTGGGCCAGGTTGATCTGCCCCTCCGGCAGCCCGATGAGCTGCACCGCCTGCGCGGCGGCCACCGCGGTCTGCAGGCACGTCGGATCGGCCATGCCCACGTCCTCGGAGGCGAAGATGACGATGCGGCGGGCGATGAAGCGCGGGTCCTCGCCGGCCTCGATCATGCGGGCCAGGTAGTGGAGCGCGGCGTCGGCGTCGGATCCGCGCATCGACTTGATGAACGCGCTGATCACGTCGTAGTGCTGGTCGCCCTGCCGGTCATAGCGTACGGCGGCCTTGTCGACGGCCTTCTCCACCACCTCCACCGTGATGTCGTCGGCCAGCAGCGCCGCCGCCTCCAGGTAGGTCAGCGACCTGCGCGCGTCGCCGCCCGCCAGGCGTACGAGATGCTCCAGGGCCTGCGGGGCGAGCGTGTTGCGCCCGCCCAGGCCGCGCGGGTCGGACACGGCCCGCTCCAGCACCGTGCGCACGTCGTCGTCGGACAGCGACTCCAGCGTGAGCAGCAGCGAGCGCGACAGCAGCGGCGAGATGACCGAGAAGAACGGGTTTTCCGTGGTGGCGCCGATGAAGGTGACCCAGCGGTTCTCCACGGCGGGAAGCAGGGCGTCCTGCTGGGCCTTGTTGAAGCGGTGCACCTCGTCCACGAACAGCACCGTCTGGCGGCCCGTCATGCCCAGCTCGCGGCGGGCGGTGTCGATGGCCGCGCGCACGTCCTTGACCCCGGCCGACACGGCGGAGACCTCGACGAAGCGGCGCTTGGTGACGTTGGAGACCACGTAGGCCAGCGTGGTCTTGCCGGTGCCCGGCGGCCCCCACAGGAAGAGCGACATGGGAGCCTCGCTCTCGACCAGGCGCCGCAGCGGGGTGCCCGGACCGAGCAGGTGCCGCTGGCCGATCACCTCGTCGAGCGAGCGCGGGCGCATGCGCACCGCGAGAGGCTGCGGGGTGGCCTCCTCAGCCGCCGAGTCGAACAGGCTGTCCACAACGAGAGATTACACGCTGAGCCGCCCTCGCCGGCCCACGTCCGGGGCTCACGACCACACGGCCCGCGCGCCCGAGTCCCCGGCCCGGAAGACGAAATAGCCGGCCACGGCCGCCAGCACCACGGTGAGCGCCGAGAGGATCATCGAGACGGGCCGGCCGAACCGGTCGCGGCCGACGGAGTCGCGGGAGGGGCGGGTGGCGTACACGAGCAGCAGGGCGGCCACGCCGAGCCCGAGCACCGACAGCAGCAGCGGGGTGGCGAAGCTCTGGTGGGTGGAGATGCGGGCCGCGATCTCGCCCTCCGCCGTGCCGAACCGGGCGGCCTTGAGGTTCTCGCCGCTCTGCCTGGCCGCGAAGACCGCCACGGGCGCGGCGAGCGAGAGCAGCACCACCGCCCATGCCACGTAGGTACGCAGGCGCGGGAGCAGCGCGTACGCGACGGCGACGGCGACGAGCAGCGGGGTCAGCACCACGGCGAAGTGGATGATCAGGGGATGGGCCGGCAAGCCCATGATCTCGTCGAACATGGAGGGCTCCTTAGTTCTCATTTCAACTACGAATGCCAGCACCATATGGTTCGCGACCTCAGCCGTCGCACATGCGGCTTTCGCCACTTACGTCCGTCACATATCGAGGGCCGGTAGCATGCGCGGAGTTGTTTGGTCATACCTTGGCAAAGACGAGAGGACATAGCGGTGAGCGGCGACGACCGCCAGAACGAAGAGGACCGCCAGGCAGAGCTGGCGCGGGAGCACAAGGAACGGCAGGCGAAGCGCGCGGCCGAGCAGAGCGCCAAGGCGAGGCGGAACACCTTCATCGGCGCGGCTGTGGCCGTCGTCGTGGTCGCCGGCGGCATCTTCGCCGCGACCACTCTGGTCGGCAACGACGGCGCCGGTACGGCCTCGGCTCAGAGCACGCCGTCCGCCTCCGCCTCGGCCTCCGCCTCCGCCTCGGCCGCGCCCACGGAGCTGCCGACCACCACGCCGCCGAAGAAGGCGACGGACGTCTCGTGCACGTACAAGCGTGACGACTCGGTCCCGCACAAGTACGTGGGCCTGCCGGGCAAGAAGCCCAACATGAAGCTGTCGACGATGACCGTCAGCACCAACCACGGCGACATCGTCATCGAGGTGGACCCCAACGCCACCCCGTGCTCGGTCAACTCGATGGCCTTCCTGGCGAAGAAGGGCTTCTACAAGGGCAACAAGTGCCACCGCCTGGCCCTGCCCGAGACGTCCGGCCTGTTCCTGCTGCAGTGCGGCGACCCGCAGGCCAAGGCCGACGGCAAGAACCCCACGGACGGCCAGGGCAACGCCGGGTACGTCTTCCGGGACGAGGCCGTGGGCGCCATCCCCTACACCAGGGGCGTGGTCTTCCTGACGCAGCCGCTGGACGCGGCCGGGCAGAACAGCAGCCAGTTCGCCATCTCGCTGTCGGACGAGAACGCCCAGCTGGAGCCGCAGTACTCGGTCCTGGGCATGGTCAAGTCCGGCCTGGAGATCATCGAGAAGGTCGCCAAGGACGGCGTGATCGTCAACCCCGACGACATCACCGGCGACGGCGGCTCCACCGCGCCGAAGAACCCGATCATCATCAAGAAGGTCACCCTCAAGTAGGGGACGAACGCGAAGCGGCGGGCACCTGACGGTGCCCGCCGCTTTCGTCTGTGACCTGGTGTCTACGCCTCGACCTTGGGCTTGGCGTCGACGCCCGCCTCCTTGCGCTGGTCGGCCGTGATCGGCGTGGGCGCGCCCGTGAGCGGGTCGAAGCCGGAGGCCGTCTTCGGGAACGCGATCACGTCACGGATCGAGTCGCCGCCGGACAGCAGCATGCAGATCCGGTCCCAGCCGTAGGCGATGCCGCCGTGCGGGGGCGGGCCGTACTTGAACGCCTCCAGCAGGAAGCCGAACTTGCTCTCCGCCTCCTCCTTGGAGATGCCGAGCACGTCGAACACGCGCTGCTGCATCTCGGCCCGGTGGATACGGATGGAACCGCCGCCGATCTCCATGCCGTTGCAGACCATGTCGTACGCGTAGGCGAGCGCCTCGCCCGGGTGGTCCTGGAAGTTGTCGGCCCACTCCGGCTTCGGCCCGGTGAACGGGTGGTGCACGGCCGTCCAGCCGCCCTCACCGTCCTCCTCGAACATGGGCGCGTCGACGACCCACAGGAACGACCACTGCGACTCGTCGATCAGGTCGCAGCGCCGGCCGATCTCCAGCCGGGCCGCGCCCAGCAGGTCGCGGGAGGAGCTCCTGGCCCCGGCGGCGAAGAAGATCGCGTCGCCCGGCTCGGCCCCGACCTTGGCGGCCAGCCCGGACAGCTCCTCCTCCGACAGGTTCTTGGCGACCGGGCCGCCGAGCGTGCCGTCCTCCTGGACGAGCACGTAGGCCAGACCCTTGGCGCCGCGCGAGCGGGCCCACTCCTGCCAGCCGTCGAGCTCCTTGCGGGTCTGCGAGGCCCCGCCGGGCATGACGACCGCGCCCACGTAGTCGGCCTGGAAGACGCGGAAGGAGGTGTTGGCGAAGTAGCTGGTCATCTCGACCAGCTCCTGGCCGAAGCGCAGGTCCGGCTTGTCGGAGCCGAAGCGGGACATGGCGTCGGCGTACGTCATGCGCGGCAGCGGCGTCGGCAGCTCGTAGCCGACGATCTCCTTCCACAGCCGGCTGATCAGCTTCTCGCCGACCTCGATGACGTCCTCCTGGTCCACGAAGGACATCTCGACGTCGATCTGCGTGAACTCCGGCTGCCGGTCGGCCCGCAGGTCCTCGTCGCGGTAGCACTTGGCCAGCTGGTAGTAACGCTCGAGCCCGGCCACCTGCAGGAGCTGCTTGAACAGCTGCGGCGACTGCGGCAGCGCGTACCAGTTGGCGGGCTGCAGGCGCACCGGCACCAGGAAGTCGCGCGCGCCCTCGGGCGTGGAGCGGGTCAGCGTGGGCGTCTCGACATAGACGAAGCCGAGCTCGTGCATCACCTCGTTGGCCAGGTAGGTGGCCTTGGAGCGGGTGCGCATCGCGTTGGCCACCTGCTGACGGCGGATGTCGAGGTAGCGGTATTTGAGCCGCGCCTCCTCCGACACCCCCACGTTGCCCTCGATCGGGAACGGCAGCGGCGCGGACTCGCTCAGCACCTCGACCCGCTCGGCCACCACTTCGATCGCGCCGGTGGGCAGGTCGGGGTTCTCGTTGCCCTCGGGGCGCACCCTGACCTGGCCGACGACCTGCACGCAGTATTCGGCGCGCAGGTCGTGGGCGTGGTCCTCCTCGCGGAAGACCACCTGCGCCGAGCCGGAGGCGTCACGCAGGTCGATGAAGACGACGCCGCCGTGGTCACGGCGGCGCGCCACCCATCCTGCGAGCGTCACCTGCTGCCCGGCGTGCTCCTCGCGGAGCGACCCGGCGGTATGCGTGCGGATCACTGCACTTTCCCTTCATGCGGATAGGAGGAGAAGGGCGGCGGCGATCCGGCACGCGCTGACCTGCGGATCACTGCACCTTTCCCTTCAAGACTTTGACGACCTGGGCCAGCGGCACCTCGGTCTGCTCGGCGGTGGCCAGGTCCTTCACCTGCACGGCCGCGGCCGCGAGGTCACGCTCGCCGAGGATCAGCGCGAAGCGGGCGCCGGAACGGTCGGCCCCCTTCATCGCGCCCTTGAGCCCCTTGCCGCCGAAGGCCATGTCGGCGGCGACGCCGGCCGCGCGCAACTCGCTCAGAAGCCCGAACATCGCGCGCGCCGCCTCGTCGCCCAGCGCCACACCGTACACCTCGCAACGGGCCGGGACGTCGAGAGCGACGCCTTCGCGCTCCAGGGCGATGACGGTGCGGTCGAGGCCGAGGCCGAAGCCGATGCCGGGCAGGCGCGGCCCGCCGATGGCCTCGGAGAGCCCGTCGTAGCGGCCGCCGCCGCCGATGCCCGACTGCGCGCCGAGCAGCGGGTGGTCGAACTCGAACGTGGTGCGGGTGTAGTAGTCGAGCCCGCGCACCAGCCGGGGCGCGTCCTCCCACGGGATGTCCAGGTCGACCAGGAGCTGCTTGACCCGGTCGTGGTAGGCATTGCAGTCGGCGCAGAGGTGGTCGCCGATGAGGGGCGCCTCCTCGAGCTGCGCACGGACCTCGGGGCGCCGGTCGTCGAGCACCCGCAACGGATTGATCTCGATGCGCGCCCGGGTGGCCTCGTCGAGATCGAGCTTGCGCAGGAACTCCTGCAGCCGGGCCCGGTAGACCGGACGGCACTCCGCGCAGCCCAGCGAGTTGAGCAGCAGCCGCACCTGGGTGAGACCGAGCGAGGTGTACCACTGCCAGGCCAGCGCCACGGTCTCGGCGTCCACCGCCGGGTCCTCGCTGCCGATCGCCTCCAGGTCGAGCTGGTAGAACTGGCGGTAGCGGCCCTCCTGTGGCGCCTCGGCACGGAACACCGGCCCGTCGGTCCAGACCTTGACCGGGAGCTGGCCGCGGTGCAGGCCATATTCCAGGACCGCGCGCAGCACGCCCGCCGTGAACTCCGGGCGCAGCGTCAGCGACCTGCCGCCGCGGTCGGTGAAGGTGTACATCTCCTTGCTCACGACGTCGGTGGACTCACCGACCCCGCGCGCGAACAGCTGCGTGTCCTCGAAGACCGCGGTCTCCAGGTAGGCGTAGCCCGCACGCCTCGCCGTCTCCGCGAACGCCCCGCGGATCGCGTAGAACGTAGAAGCCTGCGGTGGAACGTATTCCTTGACGCCTTTGGGTGCTTGGAAAGTCATTAGATCCCTCGTGTGGGACCGGCGTGCGGCGCTGCTTCCTTCAGGTATGGGTTGGTCGCGCGCTCGCGGCCGATCGTCGTCTGTGGTCCGTGGCCCGGCAGAACGACCGTATCGTCAGGCAGCGGCAGACACTTGGTAGCCAGGCTGCGAAGGATGGTCGTGTAGTCGCCACCGGGAAGGTCGGAGCGGCCGATGGAGCCGGCGAACAGCAGGTCGCCCGAGAACATGATCTCGTCGCCGGGCAGCCGGAAGCTCACCGACCCCCTGGTATGGCCGGGAGTGTGGTCGACCACGAGCTCGAGGCCGGCGAGCTTCAGCACGGCGCCGTCGGACAGCTCGCGCACGTCGTCGGGCTCGCTCAGGGTGATCCCGCCGAACAGCGAGGCGCTCGTGTCGGACCAGCCGGCGGCCGGATCGCTCAACAGGTGACGGTCGTCCGGGTGGATCCACGCGGGGACGTCACGCGCGCCGCAGACCGGGGCCACCGACCAGACGTGGTCGAGGTGACCGTGGGTGAGCAGGACCGCGACGGGCTTGAGCCGGTGCTCGCGCAGCAGCTCGTCGACTCCCTCCGTCGCGTCCTGACCTGGATCGACGATCACGCACTCCTCGCCGGCGGCAGGCGCGACGACGTAACAATTGGTCTGGAAGGCCCCTGCGGGGAAGCCGGCGATGAGCATCTGCCTCAGGTGATCTCGTCGAAAAGCCAATGGGAATGTAACCGAAGGGTACCGGTGCGGGTCGCCGGGCTGCGAATCATTACCCGTTGGCCGATACGATTCGCCCACCTCAGTTGATTGACTATGGGAGGCAAAGCGGTGGCCACGGGGAAGGACCGGCAGAAGCAGCTGGCGCGCGAGCACTACGAGCGGCAGATGCAGCGCCGCATCGAGCGCGAGCAGAAGGCCAAGCGCACGGCGATCATCGGCTCCACCGTGGGCGTGGTGATCGTGGTCGGAGGCATCGTGGCCGCGGTCGCGCTGCTGGGGGGCAACGACCCGGGAACGGAGGCGGCGGCCTCGCCCTCGGCGACGCCCGCCGACACCGCGTCGGCATCGGCGTCGGCGTCGGCTCCAGCGGGGCCGAAGCCGTACAACGCGGCGGCGGGCACCTGCGACTACGTCAAGGACCCCTCCGGGGGTCAGGTCAAGGACGTCGGCATGCCGCCGACGAAGGTGAAGACCAAGCCCGCCACGAAGACGATGACGTTCAAGACGAACCTGGGCGACATCGTGGTCGAGCTGAACAACGCCAAGGCGCCCTGCACGACCAACTCGCTGGAGTTCCTGGCGGGCAAGAAGTACTACGACGGCAGCAAGTGCCACCGGCTCGGCAGCGACAAGTTCCCGATGCTGCAGTGCGGCGACCCGACCGCCAAGGCCGACGGCAAGAGCCAGGACGGCTCGGGCGGCCCCGGCTACGTGATGGCCGAGGAGAACCTCCAGGGCGCCCAGTACAAGCGCGGCGTGATGGCCATGGCCAAGACCCAGGCCCCGGGCAGCACGGGCAGCCAGTTCTTCCTCGTTTACGGGGACATCGGGCTCACCCCGGATTACACGCCGGTGGGTACGATCACCAAGGGGCTCGACATCCTGGACAAGGTGAACAAAGCAGGCGTCATCACCGACATGGGAGATGGGACTGGAGCACCAAAGCAAACCGTCGAAATCAAAGACGTGACAATCGCCGGCAAGAGCTGACGTAATACAAACTAGGGACGAAGTAGTCCCGAAGGGTCTGATGGATAGTGCGGGAGGACACGGTGAGCACCGACCCGTGGGGCCGGGTAGACGACGACGGCACCGTCTACGTGCGTACGGCTGAGGGAGAGCGGGCCGTCGGCTCCTGGCAGGCCGGTGAACCCGAAGAGGCACTGGCCTACTTCCATCGCAAGTACGACGAGCTGGCCGGTCAGGTGCAGCTGCTCGAGCAGCGCGTCAGGGGCACCGACCTGGCTCCGGCCCAGGCGGAGGCGAACATCGCCAAGCTGCGCGAGGCCGTCGCCGACGCCCACGCCATCGGGGACCTGGCCGCGCTGACGGCCCGGCTCGACGGCCTGACCGAGCTCGTCGCCCAGCGCCGCGAGGAGGTCAAGGCCGCTCGCGAGCACGCCAGGGCCGAGGCCAGGGCGGTCAAAGAGCGCATCGTCGGCGAGGCCGAGCGCATCGCGGACGAGACCACCCACTGGAAGTCGGGTGGCGAGCGGCTGCGCCAGCTGGTCGAGGAGTGGAAGGCCGCCGACCGCATCGACCGGGTCACCGAGGCGGCGCTGTGGAAGCGGCTGTCGGCCGCGCGCACGGCGTTCGCCAAGCGGCGCAAGCAGTACTTCGCGGGGCTCGACGAGCAGCGCGAGGGCGTGCGGGCGGCCAAGGAGCGCATCGTCGCCGAGGCCGAGGCGATCGCCGACTCGACCGACTGGGGCGCCACCGCGGCGATCTACCGCGAGCTGATGCAGCAGTGGAAGAGCGCGGGGCGCGCCTCGCGCGAGGCCGAGGACGAGCTGTGGGCCCGCTTCAAGGGCGCCCAGGACCAGTTCTTCCAGGCCCGTTCGGCGGTCTTCGCCGAGCGTGACGCCTCGCTGGCCGCCAACGCGGAGGTCAAGGAGGTGCTGCTCGCCGAGGCCGAGAAGATCCTGCCGGTCACCGACGTGCGCACGGCCAGGGCGGCCCTGCGGCACATCCTGGAGCGGTGGGAGGCCGCCGGCCCCGTGCCGCGCGAGCAGCGCGACCGGCTGGAGGGCGGGCTGCGCAAGGTCGACGAGGCCGTGCGCAAGGCCGAGGACGCGGAGTGGAAGCGCTCCAACCCCGAGGCCAGGGCCCGCGCCCAGAGCACGGTCGAGCAGCTGCGCACCTCGATCGAGCAGCTGGAGAAGCGGCTGTCCAAGGCGCAGGCCGCCGGGCGCGCCAAGGACGTCAAGGAGGCCGAGGAGGCCCTGACCGCCCGCCGTTCGTGGCTGGCGGAGGCCGAGCGCACGCTGACCGAGTTCAGCTAGTCCGGCGCGGGGCCGCCGCCAGGCCCCACGCCGGACCGTCGGGGCGACTCCGCCCGGCCGGCCCCATGCCGGGCCATCCGGGAGCGGTCGCCACCTTCCGGGAGCCGTCGCCGAATCGGGCGGCGAGCGACGGCGCCTGATCTAGGCTGTCCGGCATGGACCCCGTCGCCGCCGCGCGTTCCCTCGTCGAGGAAATGTTCCCCGGCGCCCTGTACGCCTTCGTCGGCGGCAGCGTGCTCACCGAACGCCGCACCGACACCTCCGACCTCGACATCGTGGTGGTGCTCGACGGTCTCGACCGCCCCTATCGCGAGACGCTGCGCTGGCACGGGTGGCCGGTCGAGCTGTTCGCGCACAGCGAGACCAGCCTGGCCGCCTACATCGAGCGCGGCTTCGAGCAGCGGCTGCCGATCCTCGCGCGCATCTGCTCCGAGGGCGCGGTGCTGGCCGACCGGACGGGCGGCCGGGCCAGCGACCTGCAGAGCGCGCTGGGCGAGCGCGTGTCGGCCGGTCCCGGCGGGCAGACGCCCGGCCAGGCCGACCGGGCGAGATACGTGCTGTCCGACCTGCTGGACGACCTGGCGGGCGCGTCGGACCCGGGTGAGCAGGCGTTCATCGGCTGGGAGGTCGTGCAGGCCGCCGCCAGGACGGCGCTGGGCCTGGGACGCAGGTGGCAGGGCAGCGGCAAGTGGCTGCTGCGCGAGCTGCGCGCGCACGATCCCGCCCTGGCCGATGAGCTGCTGACCGCCCACGACGACCCCGCCCGGCTGGCCGCGGTGGCCACGGAGGTGCTGGAGCGGGCCGGAGGGCGCCTCTGGGAGGGTTACCGGAGCGAGGGGGATCCCTTCCACCAGATCCTGCGTCACGTCGCCTCAGGAGAGCTCTCGGGCGATACGGCGCAGAGCTCGGGCATGCGGCGGCTGGCCGCCGTCAGCGGCGCCACGACCGGGTCGGCGCGCCTGTGGATGGGCCAGACCCACGTCGCCCCCGCCACCCGCTCGTCCGACCACCACCACGGGGCGTCGGAGACGGCGATCTACGTGGTCAGCGGCACGCCGTCGTTCGTCTTCCTGGAGGAGGGCGAGGAGACGCGCATCGACGCGGGGCCCGGCGACTACGTGTTCGTGCCGCCGTACGTGCCGCACCGGGAGGAGAACCCGGACCCGTCGCGCGAGGCCGTCGTGGTGATCGCGCGCAGCACCCAGGAGGCCATCGTGGTCAACCTGCCCAGCCTGTCCGGCTAGACCCGCCTCCTGATCGCAGGGCGGGCCCGCGCTCGCCTGTCAGGCCCGAAGTGCGCCGGCTGCGAGGGCGCAGGTCAGGGGCGGACCTCAGCCGCCGGCGCCGCTCACCCGGTAGACGTCGAAGACGCCCTGGATGCTGCGCACGGCCTTCAGCACGTGGCCCAGGTGCTTGGGATCGCCCATCTCGAAGGTGAACTTGCTGATCGCCACCCGGTCGCGCGAGGTCGTGACCGAGGCGCTGAGGATGTTGACGTGCTGGTCGGACAGCGTACGGGTGACGTCGGACAGCAGGCGCGGCCGGTCGAGCGCCTCGACCTGGATGGCCACCAGGAACACGCTGTCGTCGCTCGGCGACCAGCTCACCTCCACCAGGCGGTCCGGCTGCGCCTTGAGCTGCTGCACGTTGGTGCAGTCGGCCCGGTGCACCGAGACGCCGTGGCCCCGGGTGACGAAGCCGACGATCTCGTCGCCGGGCACCGGGGTGCAGCACTTCGACAGGCGTACCCACACGTCGGCGTCGCCCGCCACGACCACGCCCGCGCCGCCACCGCCACGGGGACGGCCGCGCAGCCGGGTCGGCAGCGAGGTCTCGGCGATGTCCTCCTCGGCGCTGTCGACCCCGCCGATCGAGGCCACCAGCTTCTGCACGACGGACTGGGCCGCGATGTGCCCCTCGCCCACGGCCGCGTAGAGCGCGGAGACGTCGGGGTAGCGCAGGTCGCGGGCCAGCGCCAGCAGCGCCTCGCCGGACATCAGCCGCTGCAGCGGCAGGCCCTGCTTGCGCATGGCCCGCCCGATGGCCTCCTTGCCCGCCTCGATCGCGGTCTCGCGGCGCTCCTTGGAGAACCACTGACGGATCTTGTTGCGGGCGCGGCCCGACTTGACGAACTTCAGCCAGTCGCGCGACGGCCCGGCGTCCGGCGACTTGGAGGTGAAGATCTCGACCGTGTCGCCGTTGCCGAGCCGCGACTCCAGCGGCACCAGCCGCCCGTTGACCCGCGCGCCGATGCAGCGGTGACCCACCTCGGTGTGCACCGCGTAGGCGAAGTCAACCGGCGTGGCCCCTTCGGGCAGGGCGATGACCTGGCCCTTCGGGGTGAACACGTAGACCTCGGAGACCGACAGGTCGAACCGCAGCGACTCCAGGAACTCGCCGGGGTCGGAGGTCTCCTTCTGCCAGTCGAGGAGCTGGCGCAGCCAGGCCATGTCGCTGCCCGGCTTGACCTTGCCCGTGGGGCCGGGGGCGCCGACCTCCTCCTTGTACTTCCAGTGCGCGGCCACGCCGTATTCGGCCCTGTGGTGCATCGCGTGGGTGCGGATCTGCAGCTCCACCGGCTTGCCCTCGGGACCGATCACCGTGGTGTGCAGCGACTGGTACATGTTGAACTTGGGCATCGCTATGTAGTCTTTGAACCGCCCGGGCACCGGGTTCCACCGGGCGTGGATGGTGCCGAGCGCGGCATAGCAGTCGCGCACGCTGTCGACCAGCACACGGATGCCAACGAGGTCGTAGATGTCGTCGAACGCGACGTCCCTGGCGATCATCTTCTGGTAGACCGAGTAGTAGTGCTTCGGCCGGCCCTTGACCACCGCGCGGATCTTCGCCTCGCGCAGGTCGCCGGAGACCTTCTCGATGACCTCCTGCAGGAACAGGTCGCGGCGCGGCGCCCGCTCCGACACCATGCGCGCGATCTCGTCGTAGCGCTTGGGGTAGAGCATGGCGAAGGCGAGGTCTTCCAGCTCCCACTTGATCGTGTTCATGCCCAGGCGGTGGGCCAGCGGGGCGAAGATCTCCAGCGTCTCGCGCGACTTCTGGTGGCGCTTGTGCTCCGGCAGGTAGCGCATGGTGCGCATGTTGTGCAGGCGGTCGGCCAGCTTGATGATCAGCACGCGGATGTCGCGCGACATGGCGACGACCATCTTGCGGACCGTCTCGGCCTGCGCGGCGTCGCCGAACTTGACCTTGTCCAGCTTGGTGACGCCGTCGACCAGTGACCCGATCGTGTCGCCGAAGTCGCCGCGCAGCTCGTCGAGGCTGTAGGCGGTGTCCTCCACCGTGTCGTGCAGCAGGGCCGCGCAGAGGGTCTCGTCGTCGGTGCCCAGCTCGGCCAGGATCGTCGCCACGGCCAGCGGATGGGTGATGTACGGGTCGCCGGACTTCCGCTTCTGGTCACGGTGGTGATAGGCGGCGACGTCGTAGGCACGCTCGATCACCCGCAGGTCGGCCTTGGGATGGGTGGCGCGCACCGTCCGGAACAACGGCTCCAGCACCGGATTCATGGCCCCACCCCCAAACCGCCTTCGACGCACCGCTGGAACGCCGGGCGCCTCGGCGTTGCCAGAGTCGGTCACGTCGGGCGCGACCACATCACGGGGCACACAGACTCCTCACGCAGTGGCTCCTCACGTTCGAGTCCAGATCCCCCCAGTGTATCCAGGTGGCAAACCTGGCCTGTCGTGGGCCGGACTCAGACGATCACGAGGGAGTGCAGCTCCACACCCCGCAGTCGCTCACGCCCGTTGAGGAAAGCCAGTTCCATCAGCACGGCGATGCCGACGACCTCGGCTCCGGCCCTCTCCACCAGGTCCACGGTCGCCCTCGCGGTGCCTCCCGTGGCCAGCACGTCGTCGACGATGAGAACCCGGTCGCCGGGCGCGAAGGCGTCACGGTGGACCTCGATGGTCGCGGAGCCGTACTCCAGATCGTAGGACTCTTCCAAGGTCGCGGCGGGCAGTTTCCCCTTCTTGCGCACGGGCACGAACCCGGCGGCCGCCCGGTAGGCCACCGGCGCGGCGAGGATGAACCCGCGCGCCTCGATCCCCACGATCTTGTCCACCTGGTGGAGGTCGGCCAGCGCGTCCACCACGGCCGCCATCGCGACCGGGTCGGCCAAAAGCGGGGTGATGTCCTTGAACATGACTCCCGGCTTGGGGTAGTCGGGCACGTCCCTGATCCGGTCCAGGATCGTCGTGCTCAGCTCGGTCATGGCTTTCCTCGCATCTCTCCACCGGCCGTCTGCCGGGCTCCATGATGGTGCATCGCGCGCCCGCTCCGTACGGAAGGCCCTCAGACGCCCGCTGGGCGCCTTGCACCGCGGGGGCGGACACGGACGACGCCCCCGCCCCGGTGAGGGGCGAGGGCGTCGTACGGAGCCCGCGGGCGGCTATCCCTTGGCTACGGCCGCGCTTTTGGAACCCTTCGATCCCTTGCCGCCTCCCGTGGAGGCCAGCCTCCTGGCGATGGCCTGGTATTTCGGCTCGCGCTCCTTCAGCGTCACCAGCAGCGGCGTGGCGACGCACAGCGACGAGTACGTGCCGACGATCATGCCGACGAACAGCGCCAGCGACAGGTCCTTCAGCGTGCCCGCGCCGAGCAGCGTGGTGCCGATGAACAGGATCGCCGCCACCGGCAGGATGGCGACCAGCGAGGTGTTCAGCGACCGGATCAGCGTGTGGTTGAGCGCGTTGTTGGCCGCCATCGAGTAGGTCTGCTTCGACGTGTGGCCGAGCTTGGCCGTGACTTCCTTGATCATGTCGAACACCACGACCGCGTCGTAGAGCGAATAACCGAGGATGGTCAGGAAGCCCAGCAGCGTCGCGGGCGTGACCTCGAAGCCCGACCAGGCGTAGATGCCGGCCGTGATGACGAGGTCGTGGATGAGCGCGACGATGGCGGCCAGCGCCATCTTCGGCTCGAACGCCATCGACAGGTACAGGATGATCGCCAGCATGAACACGCCCAGGCCGATCCAGGCCTTCTGGGAGACCTCACCGCCCCAGGACGCGCCGATCGACTGGATGTCCACCTGGTTCGTCGGGACGCTGTAGTCCTTGGAGATGGCGGACTGCACCTCGTTCATGGTGCCTTCCGAGAGCGTCTCGGTCGTGACCCGCCAGCGGTCGCCGGCGGTCTGCACGATCGGCTGGTGCACGCCCTCTTCCTGGAAGGTCTCGCGGACCTGCTCGATGCTGGCGCTCGGCGCCTTGAACGAGAAGACCGATCCGCCCCTGAACTCGACGCCCAGGTTGAGCCCGTTGATCAGCAGGCCGGCCAGCGAGACGACGAGCAGCAGGCCGGACAGGCTGTACCAAAGCCTCCACTTGCCGACGAAGTCGACGTCGATCTCGCCGCGATAGAGGCGACGCCCCAGTCCCATCTCAGGCCTCCTGCGGAGTGGTCGTGCGGCCGGGGGACGTCGCCTCGCTCATGCGCTCGGCGTCGAGACCCGACAGCGGGTGCCCCTTGGCGAAGAACTTCATCTTCGCCAGCAGGGCGATGAACGGCTTGGTGAACAGGAACACCACCACGATGTCGATCAGCGTGGTCAGGCCCATCGCGAACGCGAACCCGGCCACACCGCCCACCGCCAGGAAGTAGAGCACGATCGCGGCGATGAACATGACGGCGTCGGCGATCAGGATCGTGCGTCGCGCACGGACCCAGGCCACCTCGACGGCCGCGCGGAGCGTCCGCCGCCCTTCCTTCATCTCATCACGTATGCGTTCGAAGTACACGATGAAGGAGTCGGCGGTGATGCCGATCGAGACCACCAAGCCGATGATGTGCGGCAGGGAGAGCCGGAAGTTGGCGTTGTGGCCGAGCACGACCACCGACGTGTACGTGATGACCGTGGCCACCACGAGGCTCAGCACCGCCACGATGCCCAGGCCCCGGTAGTAGAGCAGGCAGTAGAGGACCACGAGCGCCAGGCCGATGAGGCCCGCGACCAGGCCGCCCTCCAGCTGGTCCTGGCCCAGCGTCGACGACACCGTGTCGATCGAGCTGCGGTTGAACTTCAGCGGCAGCGCGCCGTACTTGAGCTGGTCGGCCAGGTTGGTGGCGCTGGCCTGGTCGAACCCGCCGGTGATCTCGGCCCGGCCGCCGGGGATCGGGCTGATGATGTTGGGCGCGGTGATGACGACGCCGTCGAGCACGACCGCGACCTTGTTGCGCGGCTCGGGCGAGTTGTAGGCGGTGGTGGTGAGCTTGCTCCACTCGCCCGCGCCCTTGCTCTTGAAGTCGAGCTGGACGATCCACTCGGTGGTGCCCTGGCGCACGCCGGCCGAGGCCGTGTCGATGTCGGTGCCGACGACCTTGGCGACGTCGAGGACGTACTTGTAGCTGCCGTCGGTCTCGCAGCCCGCGTACTGCTTGTTCGGGTCGTCCTGGACGCCCTGGCCGCGGTTGGCCGGGTCGGCGCAGTCGAGCTTGTTGAACTGGGCCAGCACCGCCGGGTCGATGCCCGAGGTGTCGATGCCGGCGTTGGGGTCCTGCATGGGCGGCGTGCTGGCCTGCGCGGTCGGGCTGCCCGACGGCGACGTCTTGGCCTCCTGGCCCTTCTTGGAGTCCTGCTTCTGCCCGTTCTGCCGGCCGTCGGACGGCTGCGCGGACGGCTCAGCGGACGCCTGCGTGGACGCCTGCGCAGACGGCGCGGGCGTCGGGGCGGTCAGCGCGGACGAAATCGCCTTGCCCGTCGGGGAGGCGCTCGGCTGCGGTGTGCCGGCCGACTGCGAGGTCGTCGGCTTGGCCGAGGGGTTGGCGGAGCCGGAAGGGCTGGCGGACGGCGTCGGCGCGTTGGTGGCCAGGTCCTGAGGTATCTGCGTGGCCGCCATGGCGAGCACCTGGCGGAAGCGCAGCTCCGCGGTGGTGGCGACCAGCTTGATGGCCTCGCTCTGTCCGACGCCCGGGATGGAGATGATGATGTTGTCGCCGGACTTGGCGACCTCCGCGTCGGAGATTCCGGTGCCGTTGACCCGATCGCGGATGATGTTGACCGCCCGGTCGAGGATCTCCTCGGGGGGCGCCGCGTTGTTCTGGGTCACGGGAGACAGAGTCACCGTCGTGCCGCCGGCGAGGTCGAGCCCCAGCTTGGGCGTGAACGCCCTCTGCAGGAGCATCGTCCCGCCCAGGGCGAGGATGAGCGCCAGAAGCACCAGGAGCGTACGCCCCGGGCGGCTGTGGCGGCTGGTCGATCGGGCCACTGGTCGTCAGTTCTTTCAGATTAGGGGTTTGTCGCAGAGCTTAGTCAGGACTTCTTGCTACTGGAGCCCTGGTCGCCGTTGCGCTCCACGGTGGCCTCGGACTCCGTCTTGCCCTCCTCGCCGAGCTCGGCCTCGTGAGCGACCGGCTCGTCGTCGCTCGCCGGGGCGTCGCCCGGCGTGACGACGCGGCCGATGGCGGCCTTCACCCAGCGGGTCTCGATCCCCGGCGCGACCTCGAGGACGACGTCCTCGTTGTCCACCGCGACGACGGTGCCGAACAGGCCGGTCGTGGTCATGACCCGCGCGCCCGGGGTCAGGGAGTTCTGCATCTTGATCGCCTCTTGCTGGCGCTTGCGCTGAGGGCGGATCAGCAGGAAGTAGAACACCACCACCAGAAGGATCAGCGGCAGGATGCTTCCGAGTTGTCCCATGTCCATAAGGGGCGACCTTCCATTGTCGTACAAGAAGTTGACACCGGCCTCGCGCCGGAAATTCCGTGCGTTGCTTCGGGCCGCGCCGCTCAGCCCGTCAGCCTACACAGCCAGCCAAGCCACGGAGTGTAGGCGCTTGTTGCGAAACGCGGCAACGAGGCAGCGTTTCGGCGCGCGGGGAAGTTCCCATTTTGAAATGGTTGCAACCGTTCTGTGATCAGTCGAAAAGTGACGCTCCGAACGCGTCGGGTGGCGGGGTCATGCCGAGGTGGGTCCAGGCGGCCGCGGTGGCGACCCGGCCGCGCGGGGTCCTGGCCAGCAGCCCCTGGCGTACGAGGAACGGCTCGGCCACCACCTCGACCGTCTCCGGCTCCTCCCCCACGGCCACCGCCAGCGTGGACAGGCCGACCGGCCCGCCGCCGAACTTCCTCAGCAGCGCCCCGAGCACCGCCCGGTCGAGCCGGTCGAGCCCTTCGGCGTCGACCTCGTAAAGATTGAGCGCGGCCGAGGCGATGTCGCGGTCGATCATGCCGTCGGCCCGCACGTCGGCGAAGTCGCGCACGCGCCTGAGCAGGCGGTTCGAGATGCGCGGCGTGCCCCGGGAACGCCGGGCGATCTCGTGGGCGGCCTCCTCCGGCAGCGTGACGCCGAGCAGCCTGGCCGAGCGGTAGAGCACCTGCTCCAGCTCGCCGACGTCGTAGAAGTCCATGTGGGCGGTGAAGCCGAACCGGTCGCGCAGCGGCGCGGGCAGCAGCCCGGCGCGGGTGGTGGCGCCGACCAGCGTGAACGGGGCGATGTCGAGCGGGATGGCGGTGGCGCCCGGGCCCTTGCCGACGACGATGTCGACCCGGAAGTCCTCCATGGCGAGGTAGAGCATCTCCTCGGCGGGCCTGGCCATCCGGTGGATCTCGTCGATGAACAGCACCTCGCCCTCGGCCAGCGTGGACAGGATGGCCGCGAGGTCGCCCGCGCGCTCCAGCGCGGGGCCTGAGGTGATCCGGAGCGGCGCGTTCAGCTCGGCTGCGATGATCATGGCCAGGGTGGTCTTGCCGAGGCCCGGGGAGCCGCTCATGAGCACGTGGTCGGGCGGGCGCTGCCGGCGCAGGGCGCTCTCGAGGACCAGGGACAGCTGCTCGCGCACGCGCCCCTGGCCGATGAACTCGCCGAGGCGCTTGGGCCGGAGCGCGGCCTCGATCTGCAGCTCGTCGCCCCCGGCGTCGGGTGACAGGATCTCCCTCTCAAAGCCCATGCCGGCACCTCCTCTCCCCGCCCGGCACCTGGGTGTCGGCTCTTCCGACTTGCCTATCACGCATCACCGACGTCCCCCCGGGCCTTCTTCCGACGCCGTCCCGGCGGGCGCCGCCACCGCCGCGATCACCGGCGTTCCGCTCGACGTTCGTGCTCTTGGCGGGCGGGAGGCGGGGGTCATCGGACGCTCAGGGAGCGGAGTGCGGCCTTCAGGAGGGCGGCGACCTGGGGCTGGCGGCCGGCGGCGACTTCGGCGTCGGCGTCCGGCTCCACCACGGCGATGGCCTCGTCGGCGTCCTTGCTGGAGTAGCCCAGCCCGACCAGGCCCGAGTGGACCTGCTCCCGCCACACCGCCACCCGGCGCTCGCCGTTGAGGGCGGCGTTGACGGCCTCCTCGGGCGTGCCGAGCCGGTCCTTGAGCTCCAGCACGATCCGCTGTGCCCCCTTCTGCCCGATCCCCGGCACCTGCGTGAGCGCCTTGAGATCGGCGCTGGCCACGGCCACGCGCAGCGCGTTGGGGGTGTGCACGGCGAGCATCGCCAGCGCCAGCTTGGGGCCCACGCCGCTGGCCGTCTGGAGCAGCTCGAACACGGCGCGCTCGTCGTCGGTGGCGAAGCCGTACAGGGTGAGTGACTCCTCGCGCACCACCAGCGACGTGGACAGGCGCGCTTCCTCGCCCATGCGCAGCGTCGCCAGGGTGCCGGGGGTGCAGTGGGTGAGGATGCCGACGCCGCCGACCTCGATCACCGCCCCGTCGGGCGCCATCGCCGTCACCTTGCCCGCCACTGACGCGATCACGCCCGTCCTCCTGCCGTCCCTGGCCCCGCCGTTGCGCGGCTCACCTCACCGGTTCTCATCACCGGCTCCTGTCATAGCGCACATCCGGGCCCTCGGAGCCCGCTTTCCACTCCGCCCATGCCGTCTTCGCGCCGCTCCGCCTCTGCTTTCTCCGGGCTGCTGGGGGGGCACGACGCGTGGCGGGAGCCGGCTCGAAAGGCGGGTTGTCCCATGACGGCCGCCATGGCATGCCGCACGGGTTGCCGAGAGCCCGAGCGCCGCCTCCGAGGCTCGGCCCCCACCGTCGAACCGCCCCTGGGGGCGTTCCGCGTCCCCGCCTCCGGCGACGGGCACGAGCCGGCCGCCGGGCTGTGGCGTGCCGCCAGACGGCATCCCGGCCGGCGGGCCACCGCAAGGCGGACTCCCTTCCACGGGCGTGCCGCGAGCGGAAACGTCGGCAGGCGGCATGTCGTGGGACGGAGAGGCCGGGCGGCGGGGCCCGGTTCGGTGGGGCCCTGCGCGGTGAAGTGCCGGGCGGCGGGGCGCCACGAGGGGTGGTCAGGGGTCATCGCTTGGGGCTCGGGCGGGTGGCTCGGGCCAGGGCCGCGGCCAGGCGGTGCTGGGCGCCGCCGCGCCAGATGTGGCAGATGGCCAGGGCCAGCGCGTCGGCGGCGTCGGCGGGCTTGGGCATCTCCGTGAGCCGCAGCAGGCGGGTGACCATGGCGCCGATCTGCTTCTTGTCGGCCGTGCCGCTGCCCGTGATGGCGGCCTTGACCTCGGAGGGCGTGTGCAGGGCCACCGGCAGCCCGCGCCTGGCCGCGCACAGCACCGCGATGCCCGCCGCCTGGGCGGTGCCCATCACGGTGCGGACGTTGTGCTGGCTGAAGACGCGCTCCACCGCGACCGCGTCGGGGCGCACGTCGTCGAGCCACTGCTCGATGCCGGCCTCGATGCCGACGAGCCGGGCGCCGAGCTCCTCGTCGGAGCCCGTGCGCACCACTCCGACGGAAACCAGCGTCAGCGGCGCGCCCGGGCGCCCCTCGACAGCACCCAGGCCGCACCGGGTCAGCCCCGGGTCGACGCCCATCACGCGCACCGGCATGCCCTCCCGCCCGGCCGAACATCTGTTCGGCACGAGACTTTACCCCGGTTGAGGTGGCCGTGCATCGGGAAACGGCCGCTAGAAGTAGTCGAGCATGTACGGCTTCGCCGCGAAGGCCGCCTCGAGCGCCTGGTCGTACCGGTCATCTCCGGACATGAGACCCGCGAGCCGCAGCGTGTACGGCGGGATCCCGGCGTACAGGGCGGAGAAGCCGTTCACCGAGAGCGTGACGCCGCCCTCGCCGGCCGGCGTGGCGGTGCCCGATCCGCCCGAGATCTCCAGGCGCCACGTGCCCCCGCCCCTGACCGGGTCGTCCACGGTGACGACGGCGTCGCAGGCCACGTTCGCCGGATAGCCGCGCCGCTCCACCGCCGCCGCCACGTCCAGCACCCTGAACATCCACCGCGCCTGCTTGACCTGCTCCTCCGAGCGCTCGCCGAGCAGCCACAGCACCGGGTCGTCCGGCGTCACGGAGGCGACGACGTCGCGGGCGATCGAGGACGCGCTGCCGACCAGTGACCACAGCGCCCGCAGGGTCTCCGGGGAGGTGGCGACGAGGTTCTCGACCTGCATGTCGTCGCCCTTCCACCGGTAGATGACGTAGCCGTCGTCGGCGAGGTAGAGGAAGTCGTCCTCGTTGCCGAGCCACACGTTCCAGGTGGCCTCGTCCCAGGAGACGGGCCCGCTCGACCGGGCGGCGGTGTGGACGCGGTGCAGCACCGAGACGAGCTCCGCGGCGTCGCCCGGCCCCATCCTGCGCAGCTTGACCTGGCCGGACGGGCGGATCCTGCGCAGCGACTCGGCGGGCAGCCGGACGTTGTGCTGAGCTCCGGCGTGCTCGTAGCCGACCCCGCGGTAGATGGGCGTGGTGGCCGGATAGAGCGCTGAGACCGCGTCGCCCAGCTCCGCCGCGCGGCCGATGACGGCCCGCATGAGGGTGGTGCCGACGCCGCGCCCGCGGTCCTCCGGGTTGACCGTGACCCCCGCGATCCCGGCCATCGGCTGCGGCGTGCCGTGCCACCACTGCGTGAACCGGCGCACCCGGGCCGCCGCCGCCAGCCGGGTGCCGTCGAACACCCCCAGGTAACGGCCCTCATCCAGCACGGGGAGCACCGCCTGTCGCCACCTGTCCCGATCGGCCGCGGGGATCGGGCCGAACGAGCGCTTGCGCAGGTCGAGGACGTCGTCGAGGTCTTCGGGTGTCAGGTCACGTATGTCCACAGGCAGCAAACTACGCAGCGCGCGTGCGTACCCGCGAATCATTTGCCGCGATGGCGAGCCTGTCGAGGTAGAGCAGCTGGGCGGCCACGAGGGCCACCAGCGCGACGGCGACGACGAGCAGCGGGGTGGCGGCGCCGACGTCGGGGGCGGAGGTGTTGAAGCCGCTGAGCTGGTTCACCTGGGCGACCGGGGTGGTGAACAGGGCGGGGTTCTGCGCGACCAGCATCGGCCAGAGCAGGTCGTGGGCGTTCACGAGGGTGACGGCGCCGGTGAGGATGCCCGCCATGGGGAGCGACGGCAGGAACACGCCGCCGAAGAAGTCCCGGTCGGTGCGCTCGGCCAGCCCCTTGCACAGCAGCGTGAGCACGAACAGGGCGGGCACGCTCACGAGGAGGGGCGGGATCAGGGCGGGCAGGGAGTCGATGAGGCCCAGGTTGCGGATGTTCTGCCAGTTGGCGACGCCGAGGGGGCCGGGGCCGACGAACAGCCAGGGGGCGAAGGCGAGCAGCAGCCACTCGCTGCCCCGTCCGAGCGGGCGCAGGCCGCCGATGCCGAGTGCCGCCAGGTAGGCCACGCCGACCGAGACCAGGGCCCCTGCCAGGGCGGGGACCCAGGTGTTGACCTGCGCGCGCAGGTCGCCGGCCGGGGTGTCCGGGGAGGCCAGCACGCCGTCGGCCCAGGGCCAGGCGCACAGGAGCGCGACGGCCACGACGACGATCAGCGCCACGACCCCGACGGCCACCCCGACCGCCCCGGGCGCACCGCGGTCCGGCGGCCCCGATCCGTCGTGCGCGGGCTGGGAGCCGAAGGGGCCGGTGGGCGTGGCGGTGCGCGGTGTGACGGTGAGGCGGAGGCGGGTGGCGATCGCGATGACCGTGGCGACGATGCCCAGCACGCCGAGGATCACCCCCGTGAGGGCCGCGACGGCCGCGCCAGGACCGAACTCGGCCAGCCGGAAGGCGTAGTGGTACTGCAGGCCCGCGAGCGTCTCTGTGGAGCGCTGAGGGCCTCCCCTGGTGAGCACCAGTCCGATGGAGAACGCCTGGAGCCCGACGGCGACCGTGGCGAGCGCGACGAGCGCCCCTACGGCGAACGTCGCGGGCCCGGCGGTGCCGCCGCGCAGGGCGGGCAGGAACGTGATCACGGCCAGCGCGCACACGACCCCGAACGTGGCGGCGGCGACGACGAGCCGGAGCGTTCCAGGCGCCGTCGCGGGCTCGCGCAGCCCCTCGGCCAGGGCGACCAGGCCGGACGCGTCCTGTCTCAGCCCCTGCGTCCAGGCCCCCGCGACGGCGACGGGCGAGAAGGTGACGACGGCCAGCGAGAGCACGACGCGCCCGGCGCGCCTGGGCCACGTGCCCGCCCGGTCGAGCGCCAGGGCCAGCAGCGGCCCCACCACCACGGCCACCAGCAGCGGGATCACGGTCAGCGAGAGCGTGAAGCCCAGAGCCCGCCAGAAGTCGCCCTCGCCCAGCAACTCGGTGTAGTTGGACACCCCCACGTAGGAGCTCTCACGCATGACGCCGCCGCTCTGGAGGCTGAGCCAGATCGTCTGGACGGTCGGCAGCACCAGGGAGATGAGGGTGCCGAGCAGCGCCGGTACGGCGAGCAGCCAGCCGAGCGCGGGTGAGTAGGCCGGAGGAGGGGTGGGGGAAGTCACGTCGCCAGACCCTACGCTGCCCCGGCTCCTCGCGCACGCGAAGAAACGCGCGCGTCCCGGGCGGCGCCGGATGCGCACGACCGAGCCGGCGGGTACGCGCGGACGAGGGCCCGGCGGGCGAACCGGACCCTCCAGGTGGCGGAGCCGCTAGTCCAGCGCCGCCAGCACGTCGTCGGAGACGTCGAAGTTGGCGAAGACGTTCTGCACGTCGTCGCTGTCCTCCAGCGCGTCGATGAGGCGGAACACCTTCTTGGCGCCCTCCTCGTCGAGCGGCACGCTCATCGTCGGCAGGAAGCTGGACTCGGCCGAGTCGTAGTCGATCCCGGCGTCCTGCAGCGCCTTGCGCACCGGCACCAGGTCGCCCGCCTCGGAGACGACCTCGAACGACTCGCCGAGGTCGTTGACCTCCTCGGCGCCGGCGTCGAGCACGGCCATCAGCACGGTGTCCTCGTCGAGCCCGTTCTTGGGCACGATCACGACACCCTTGCGGTTGAACATGTAGGACACGGAGCCGGGGTCGGCCAGCGAACCGCCGTTGCGGGTCAGCGCGACGCGCACCTCGGAGGCCGCGCGGTTGCGGTTGTCGGTGAGGCACTCGATGAGCACCGCGACGCCGCCGGGCGCGTAGCCCTCGTACATGATCGTCTGCCAGTCGGCGCCGCCGGCCTCCAGGCCGCCGCCGCGCTTGCGCGCCCGCTCGATGTTGTCGTTGGGCACGGAGTTCTTCTTCGCCTTGAAGATGGCGTCGAAGAGGGTGGGGTTGGCGTCCGGGTCAGGGCCACCGGTCCGGGCCGCCACCTCGATGTTCTTGATGAGCTTGGCGAAAAGCTTGCCGCGCTTGGCGTCGAGCGCGGCCTTCTTGTGCTTCGTCGTCGCCCATTTGGAGTGGCCGGACATTACCTAGAGCTCCCTCACCATGTCTACGAAGTAACGGTGCACGCGTACGTCCCCGGTGAGCTCGGGGTGGAACGACGTAGCGAGCAACGGCCCTTGACGGACCGCGACGATCCTATCCCCAGGCTCGGCCCTGCCCAGCACTTCGACGTCCGCGCCGACGGATTCGACCCAGGGCGCGCGGATGAAGACGGCGTGCACCGGCTCCCCGGCGAAGCGCAGGTCGGACTCGAAGGAGTCCACCTGGCGGCCGAACGCGTTGCGCCTGACCACCATGTCGATGCCGCCGATGGTCTGCTGGCCGGCGATGCCGTCCTCGATCCGGTCGGCCAGCATGATCATGCCGGCGCAGGAGCCGTAGGCGGGCATGCCCTCCTTGATCCGCATCCGCAGCGGCTGCAGCATGTCGAAGGTCTCGGCGAGCTTCCACATCGTGGTCGACTCGCCGCCGGGGATGACCAGGCCGTCGACCGCGTCCAGCTCGGCGGGGCGGCGTACGGCGGTGGCCGTCGCGCCCGCCTCCTGAAGCATGCGCGCATGCTCGCGCACGTCTCCCTGGAGGGCGAGTACACCGATCTTGGGCACAGCCGATCCTTTCGTCCGGGTACGGATTCCGCCAATTCAACACCAGGATGCGCCGACATCTTCCGCCTGGGGGCCGCGTCCGGCGAACTCGCGATGGTCAGGGCCGCAGGGCCACTTCCATGTGGACGGGCTTGTGGTCGGACAGGGTCACCTCGCGCGCCACGTGGCAGCTCCGCACGCTGCCCTTGGGGGCGAACAGGTAGTCGAGCTTCTTGTCCTCGCGGGTCCGGCCTCCGGTGCGCCGCCCGCCGCGCTGGTCGCACTCCTGGTACGCGCGGTAGAACGGGGCGACGGCCCGGCGGCCGGCGGCGCTGCCGTAACCGCCGTCGGGCGGCGAGACGTTGAGGTCGCCGCCGACGATCGTCCGGTAGCCGGGCCTGGCGGCCACCTCCAGCAGGCGTTGGAGCTGCCGGGTGCGGTAGGGGGCGCCTGGCTGGCGGTCGTCGTACTGGGCGCCGGAGGACAGGTGGGTGCCGCAGGCGCGGACCTTGGGGGCGACGACGGTGGCGGCCACGGTGGCGGTCACGGTGGCGGTCACGGTGGCGCAGACGGCGGCGCGCCGGACGTACCAGGGCGGGGCGGGCAGCGGGTGGGTCTCGAACGTGGCCTCGCCCGCCACCGCGACCGCGATGCTCTGCGCGCCGCGCGGGCGGCCGAGGCGGTCGGGGTGGCAGGCGTACGGCTTGCCGTCGTGGCCGGTCAGGCCCCAGGAGCCGACGGTCCAGCTACGGCCGGTGCGCCGCTCGAGCCACAGTTCGAGGGTGCCCGTCGCTCCCGTGCAGAACTCCTGCAGGAAGATGACGCCGGGCCGGGCGGTCCGGGAGAGCGCCTGCCGGCCGATGTTCTCGGCCAACTCGACGGCGCCGGCGCGGTAGAGGCGGCAGTCGGAGTTGGTGCCGGTGCAGACGTTCCACGTCATGACGGATAACTCCGTGCGTACGGGCGCCGCGAGCAGCCCCGCCACGAGCAGCAGCACGTGTCCCACCATGGTGGGACATCAAACCACAGCGGGCGCGGTGTCGTGCATGGTGTGGCCGGCGTCCACGCGGGCCAGGGAGCGCAGGTGGTGGCGCCGGGTGTACAGGATGGCCATGCCGATGGCACAGCAGACCGCCCCGAGCACGTACGGCACGGCGACGCCGACCTCCTCGCCGAGCTTGGTGGCGATGAACGGCGCCAGCGCGCCGCCCATCCAGCGCACGAAGTTGTAGCCCGCCGAGGCGACCGGCCTGGGGGCGTCGGAGACCTCCATGGCCGACTCGGTGAAGACGGTGTTGTTGAGGCCGATGGGGATGCCGGACAGGACGGTGAACACGATGACGCCCGTGTGCCCGGACAGCGCGATGCCGATCTGGAGGACGGCGAGCAGGGCCAGCGACAGGTGCAGCACGTTGACCGAGCCGATCCTGCGCTGCAGCGGCGGCGCGCCGAAGACCGAGGCCAGCGCCACGCAGACGCCCCAGCCGAAGAAGACGGCGCCGATGCCGTACGGGGACATGTGCAGGATGAACGGGGTGAAGGCGAGGATCGTGAAGAAGGCGAAGTTGTAGAACAGCGCGGTGAAGGCGGTCGTGGACAGCCCGCCGTGGGCCAGGGCCCTGATGGGGGCGCTCAGCCTGGTCGGCACCGCGGGCCTGGCGGGGGCCTTGAGCAGGGTGACGATCAGCACGAAGCCGACGGCCATGAGCGTGGCGGTGCCGAAGAACGGGGCCCGCCAGTTCCAGTCGCCGAGCAGCGCGCCGACGAGGGGGCCAGCGGAGATGCCCAGGCCGAGCGCGGCCTCGTACAGGATGATGGCCGACTCCGCGCCGCCGCTGGCGGCGCCGACGATGACGGCCAGCGCCGTGGCCACGAACAGCGCGTTGCCCAGGCCCCAGCCGGCGCGGAAGCCGACGAGCTCGGCGACGCTGGTGGAGGTGCCGGCCAGCGCGGCGAACACGATCACCAGCGCCAGCCCGGCCAGCAGCGTCCGCTTGCCGCCGATGCGGCTGGAGACCCAGCCGGTGATGAGCATGGCCACGGCCGTCACCAGGAAGTAGCTGGTGAACAGCAGGGAGACCTGGCTGGGGGTGGCGTCCAGCCCTTGGGCGATGGAGGGGAGGATGGGGTCGACGAGGCCGATGCCCATGAAGGCCACGACCGCGGCGAACGCGGTGGCCCAGACGGACATGGGCCGGCGAAGGATTCCGCCGCCGGTTTGCATGCTGCTCCTTTCTACGAGCGGCCGAGCTTGGCCAGCACGGGCAGGGCGGCCGCGAGCGTGGCGCGCTCCTCCTCGGTGAGCGCGGCCAGCTCCCGGGTGAGGTGGCCGATCCTGGCCTGGCGTACGGCGCGCAGCCGGTCGCGCCCCTCGCCGGTGAGCTCGACCGTCCTGACCCGCGCGTCGGCCGGGTCGGATCCGCGGGTCACCAGGCCCGCGTCCTCCAGGCGGTTGATCTGGACGGTCATGGTGGGGAGCTGTACGGCGTGCTCCTCGGCCAGCGCGGTCATCCGGCGGGGGCCGTGCTCGAGCGAGCCGAGGACGCCGTACTGCTGGCTGGTGACGGGTTGGCCGGCGACGGTGCGCCTGAGCAGGAGGACCAGGTGCCGCAGCACCGCGGAGACCTGCTCGGCCAGGTGGGTGGGATCGTCCCTCATGATTAGCCAAACTAACTTAGCCTGGCTAATATTCCGGCCCGGGCAACGCAAGGACCCGGCCTCCTGAGGAGACCGGGCCCTTCGATGGGGGACTACGGACGCTCGGTCTCCAGGCGGACCGTCTCCTCCACTGTCATCTGCTGGCCGATGCGCATCGCCGGGTCGAGCGGGCGCAGGTACGTCTGCTTGACCCCGGGCGCGCGGTCCTCGATGACGAACGTGGCCTTGGTGTACACCTCGGACCCGGGCGTCTGGACCTGCGGCACGACCTTGAAGTCGGCCGTCATCAGATCCCGCTCGATCTTCGTCAGCACGTAGCCGCGCTGGTTGTTGTAGAACTTCAGGTGCGGGTTGATCGCCAGGAACGGGTGCTGCGCCGGGTCCGAGTCGGCCCCGTTGCCACCCGTCGAGATCGACGTGGCCACCAGCTCCGACCCCACCGTGGGCCCGGTCGGGTCGTCGTAGTCGAGCTTGAGGTCGCTGGCCCAGTGCGCGTGCACGTCACCGGTCAGCACCACCGGGTTGCGCACCTCGGCGTCGATCCAGCCCTGGGTGATGCGCTGCCGGGAGGCGACGTAGCCGTCCCAGGCGTCCTGCGAGGTGATCTTGGCGGGCCCGGCGTTGTTGTCGCGCTGGGCGAAGAAGACCTGCTGGCCCAGGATGTCCCACTGTGCACGCGAGTGGCGGAAGCCGTTCAGCAGCCACTCCTCCTGCGCGGTGCCGGTGATCGAACGGGCCGGGTCCACCGCGTCCGGGCAGTCGCGGTAGCCGTCGCCGCAGCCCTGGTCGTCGCGGTACTGGCGGGTGTCGAGCATGTGGAACGTGGCCATCCGGCCCCACCGGATGCGCCGGTAGAGCTGCATGTCGATGCCGCGCGGGATCGAGGTGCGGCGCAGCGGCATGTTCTCGTAGTACGCGCGGAAGGCGGCCTCGCGCCTGGTCAGGAAGTTCGGCTGGGGGGTCTCGGGGCGCTCGGGCACCTCGTCGGCCCAGTTGTTGTCCAGCTCGTGGTCGTCCCACACCACCAGCCACGGCGCGGCGGCGTGTGCGGCCTGGAGGTCGGGGTCGGCCTTGTACTGGGCGTGCCGCTGGCGGTAGTTGGCCAGGGTCTCGGTCTCGGGGCCCTCGTGGTGGCGGACGTTGCCGCCGGGGATGGTGTAGGTGTCCCTGGTGTACTCGTACTGGTAGTCGCCCAGGTGCAGGACCAGGTCGGGGTGCTCCTCGGCCAGGCGGCGGTAGGAGGTGAAGTAGCCGTGCTCGTACTGGGCGCACGAGACGAAGGCCATGGCCAGGGCGCCGCCGTACGACAGGGGGTGCGGGGCGGTGCGGGCGCGGCCGACCGGCGAGACGTACGGGCCGACGCGGAAGCGGTACCAGTACTCGCGGTCGGAGCTCAGCCCCTGGACCTCGACGTGGACGCTGTGACCCCACTCGGGGGCGGCGACGGTGACACCGGTGCGGACGACCCGGCGCCCGCGCTCGTCGCCGTAGATCTGCCACTGCACGGGGAAGGGCCGCTGCGGCATGCCGCCGAGCCCGTCCTCGGCCATCGGCTCCTGGGCGAGCCTGGTCCACAGGACGAAGCCCTCGTGGTCGGGGTCGCCGGAGGCGACCCCGAGGGTGAAGGGGTCGGTGCGCAGACCGCGCGAGGCCAGGCTCTGGGCCGTCTCGGCGGCGGGGTCGGGCTCGGCGTGCGCGGCGGTGGCGGGGATGGCCGCGGCGGCGCCTGCCGCTAACCCGGTGACGAGGAAATGCCTGCGGTTGAGGGACATGCGGCGCTCCTGGGACGATCAAGGGTGAGGGACGCCCCGTAGCCTGACTGAGAATCATGACTACGTGGTGAACACCACACAACACGAAAAAGGCGACATCCTTCGCGGATGTCGCCTTCTCCGGCAATTTCCACCGTCACATTGTGGCGTCCCCGCCAGGCCGTCACCGGCCTGCCAGAGGTGATCGTCTCACGCCGGCAAGTCTGTGACCTGCAACGACGCGCCGCTTTACCAGCCGCGCTCGGCCAGACGGTGCGGCTGCGGGATCTCGTCGACGTTGATGCCGACCATGGCCTCGCCCAGGCCGCGCGAGACCTTGGCGATGACATCGGGGTCGTCGTAGAAGGTCGTGGCCTTGACAATGGCCGCGGCGCGCTTGGCCGGGTCGCCCGACTTGAAGATGCCCGAGCCCACGAACACGCCCTCGGCGCCGAGCTGCATCATCATCGCGGCGTCGGCCGGGGTGGCGATGCCGCCCGCGGTGAACAGCACGACCGGCAGCTTGCCGGTCTTGGCGACCTCGGCGACCAGCTCGTAGGGGGCCTGCAGCTCCTTGGCGGCGACGTACAGCTCGTCCTCGGGCAGCGAGGTGAGCCGCTTGATCTCGGCGCGGATCGTGCGCATGTGGGTGACGGCGTTGGAGACGTCGCCGGTGCCGGCCTCGCCCTTGGAGCGGATCATGGCCGCGCCCTCGGTGATGCGGCGCATGGCCTCGCCCAGGTTGGTGGCCCCGCACACGAACGGCACGGTGAACTGCCACTTGTCGATGTGGTTGGCGTAGTCGGCCGGGGTCAGCACCTCCGACTCGTCCACGTAGTCGACGCCGAGCGCCTGCAGCACCCTGGCCTCGACGAAGTGGCCGATGCGGGCCTTGGCCATGACGGGGATCGAGACGGCGTTGACGATGCCGTCGATCATGTCGGGGTCGCTCATCCGGGACACGCCACCCTGCGCGCGGATGTCGGCGGGCACGCGCTCCAGGGCCATGACGGCCACCGCGCCGGCGTCCTCAGCGATCTTGGCCTGCTCCGGCGTGACGACGTCCATGATGACGCCGCCCTTGAGCATCTCGGCCATGCCGCGCTTGACGCGGGCGGTTCCGGTGACGGGGGTGCTTTCTGGCGTGCTGCTGGACACGGTCATCCTCACGGGCTCTCAACGGCGGATCGGTAAGTTATCAAGCCCATCGTAGGTCCTGGAGGACCCCTCCCCCGACATGCCAGGATGTCAGGTTTTACCGCCATACCGATACAGGTAGGCGCTACGGGATGACGGGCTTGCGGCTGGCGAGGGCCACCCAGACCTGGCCGGGGGCGAAGTTCATCGGCTCGCCGCTCTCAGTGGTGAACGTCGTGCCGGACCCCTCCGATTCCCGTTCCCACCGCGCCTTGAAAGCTTTACCGTCGCGCAGCACGATGGCCGAGCCCTTGCCCGTGGTGTGCACCAGCGGCGTGTAGCTGTCGTTCTTGTCGTGGAACTCCGAGCGCTCGGTCTTGGTGTACTGGACGACGATCGTCGGCGCGCCGAGCTGGCCGCCCTCGGCGGCCATGTCCTTCTTGCCGTCCTGCCAGATCATCCACTGCTTGCGCTCCTCCGACCAGGCGAAGGTGAAGCGCGCGGCGGGCCACTTGACGGTGTACGACTTGCGCTCGACCCCGCCCTCCGCCGGCGCCTCGCCGAACGTGAAGCCGATGTCCTTGGCCTTGGTCGCCTTGGGCGCCTTGGCCAGGAGCTGCTTGGTGTTGGCGAACAGGTTGTAGGGGGCGAAGCGGCCGGGCTGGCGGAAGTACGCGCCGGGGTTACGCGTGTCGCCCACGTCGAACAGCGACGCCTCGGCGATGAACGGCAGCATCTTGGTCTGCGCGCCCGAGTAGGAGAAGGCCGGCTTGCCGAACTGCGGCGCGATGTGCAGGTCGGAGATGCGGGCGCTGCGCACGGGGCCCACCTTGGGCGGCAGCTTGGAGGAGAAGATCGCCATGAGCCGGGTCAGCCCGGCCTCGACCTGCTCGACGTAGACGATGTCCGCGCTCTTGAGCCCGAGCTGCGGCTTGCCGGCCGCGGTGTTCTCGATCTTCACGGCCAGCACCGGCTTGAGGCTCTGGTACGGCTTGCCGGTGAACGGGTGGGCGTTGACCTCCTCCGGCTCCTCGCTGGGCGCGGCCGTGGCGGCCTGTGGCGCCTTGCCGGGGGCCGGTTCTTCCGACGAGCAGGCGGCGACGGGCAGCAGCACGGCCGCTCCGGCCAGCCAGAGCGTGATCATCCGGGGTAGCCGCACGTGTAACTCTCCTCGCTTCAGCCCGAAAACGGGATGAAGCTTACTGGCTTCCCCAAATCAGGTCATTCAGTTGCCATAGCCGCAGGCGGATTGTCATCAATCTCGAAGAATTGCGGGTATTCGGTGTGCCCGGCCAGGCGCAGGGTCCGGGCCAGCCAGCGGCGCTGGGCCGTACGCGTGACGCCGACGGAGTTGTTGTAGAACCGCCGCGAGTAGACGACCTTGGCCACCGCCGTGTCGAGCTCCTCCAGCAGCGCGCGGCCGCCGGGCGACTCCGACAGCTTCTCCCTGAACCGCTCCTGGTCCACCACCGCCCGCAGCGCCCGCGACAGGTCGCTCTCGGCGTGCTCGCGCTCCTCCGGCCCGGCCGACCTGGCCTCGTGCGCCGCCGCGGCCAGCACCAGCGACGTGGCGGGGTCGAGCAGGCGCGAGCCGGCCAGCTCCAGCACCACCGCGCGGCGCCGCATGAGCGCGGCGTCCAGCGACTCCTGGGCCAGCTCCAGCCGGATGTGCAGCCGGTCGAGCCGGCCGGCGCGCCAGGAGATGTACACGGCCGTGAGCACCACGACGATGCCCACGATCAGCACGATCATGGTGGATGTCACAGGCCCTACCCCTACCTCACAGGTCCTCTTCGACGCGCCCCGCGCCGCTCGTGGTGACGGTCTCGTAGACGCGTACGACGTCGCGCGCCACCGTGGACCAGTCGTACTTCCGGACCGCGACCAGCGCCTCGGCCGCCAGCTTGGCCCTGCGCTCCGGCGCGTCGAGCAGCGCGCCGGCCTCGCGCGCCAGCGAGCCGGGGTCGCCGTTGGCGAACAGCGCGCCCGCCTGCCCCTCGCCCAGCACCTTGCGGAAGGCGGGGATGTCGCTGGCCAGCACGGTCGCCCCGGAGGCCATGGCCTCGGCCAGCACGATGCCGAAGCTCTCCCCGCGCGTGTTCGGCGCGCAGAACACGTCCACCGAGTGGTAGGCGCGGATCTTGTCGGCCTCGCTCACCATGCCCAGCACCGTCACCCGGTCGCGGAACTGCTTGCGCACCCGCTCGTAGACGTCCTTGGCGTCGCCGGGCCCGGCGATCAGCAGCTTCACCTCCGGCCGCTCGGCGGCCAGGGTGTTGAACGCGTCGAGCAGGATCGGCAGGCCCTTGCGCTCCTCGTCCATGCGGCCCAGGAAGCCGAGCGTGGCCCCGTCGGGCCCCCAGCCGTCGAGCGGCTCGGCCTCGGTGTAGCGGGCGACGGTGACGCCGTTCGGGATGAGCACCGTGTCGCCGCCGAACTGCTCGACCAGGCTCTTGCGGGCCGCGTCGGAGACCGCGATGCGGCCGCTCAGCTTCTCCAGCGCGCTGCGCAGCAGCGGCTCGGCCACCGCGATCGCCCGCGATCGCGAGAAGGAGGCGTGGAACGTGGCCACGATCGGCCCCTTGGCCGCCCAGCAGGCCAGCACGCCCAGGCTCGGGATCAGCGGCTCGTGGATGTGCAGCACGTCGAACCCGCCCGTACGGACCCAGCGCCGCACCCGCGCGGCCGACAGGAACCCGAACGACATCCTGGCCACCGACCCGTTGTACGGCACCGGCACCGCCCTGCCCGCGCCGGTCACGTAGGGGGGCAGCTCGTCGTCGTCGGCCGCCGGCGCGATCACCGACACGTCGTGCCCCTGTGCCACGAGCGCCTGGGCCAGGTCGTCGATGTGCTGCTTGACGCCGCCCGGCATGTCCCAGGAGTAGGGGCAGACGATGCCGACCCTCATCGAGGTTCCCGGCCGGGTGGCAGGTCGTCCAGCCAGAGCCGCTGCAACATGTGCCAGTCCTCCGGGTGCTCGGAGATGCCCTTCTCGAACACGTCGGCCAGGTGCTGCGCCACCGCGGCGACCTTCTCCTGCCTGGTGCCCTCCTCGGGGACGGGGACCTCCTCGTGGATGTGGATGCCCCAGTCGTCGCCCTCGAAGTAGACGGTGGCGGGCAGCAGCGCGGCCCCGGTCTGCACGGCCAGCAGCGGCGGCCCGGCCGGCACCTTGGTGGCCGCACCGAAGAAGCGCACCTCGATGCCGCTCTTGGTCAGGTCGCGCTCGGCGGGCAGGCACACCACGCCGCCCTTGCGCACCCGCATGGCCAGCGTGCCGAAGTTGTGCCCGTCGCCGCCGGTGAGCGGCAGCACCTCCATGCCGAGCCCCTCGCGGAAGGCGACGTAGCGCCGGAACAGCGACTCGGGCTTGAGCCGCTCGGCCACGGTGGTGAACGGATGGCCCACGCCCACCAGCCACGCCCCGGCCTGGTCCCAGTTGCCCATGTGCGGCAGCGCCAGCACCACGCCCCGGCCGGCCGCCACGTTTGTGTGGACGTGCTCGGCCCCGATGACGTGGGTGCGGCGCACGACCTCCTCGGTGCGCATCGACGGGAGCCGGAAGATCTCGTGGAAGTAGCGGAAGTAGGAGCGCATCCCGGCCCTGCCCAGCTCGCGCACCTCGCGGCTGCCGGGGTCGAGACCGGTCACCCTGGCCAGGTTGGACTCCAGCCTGAGCACGGACTTGCCCCGCCGGCTCCAGACCCGGTCGGCCAGGAACCGGAAGACCGCGGCCGTCGGGCGCTCGGGCAGCAGCGGCACGAGCTTCCACCCGGCCGCGAACCCGGCGGCCACGATCCGGTCGCCGAACGACACCTTCTCGCTCATCTCTCCCTCGTCTGCTGGTAGACGGCCACCACGCGCTGCCCCACGGTGATCACGCTGGCCACCGCCAGCAGCCACATGCCCACAGGCAGGATGTACGGAACTCCGAGCCCCGAGAAACAGGCCGCGACCAGGGCCACCACCAGCCGCTCCGGCCGCTCGGCCAGCCCGACGTCGGCCGTGAGCCCGAGCCCCTCGGCCCTGGCCTTGGCATAGGAGACGAGGGTGCCCGCTATCAGGCACACCAGCGTCACCGCGGCCATCAGAGTGTCGTCCACGGAGATGAAATACAGGATCAGGCCGGCGAAGATGGCGGCGTCGGCGACCCGGTCGAGCGTGGAGTCGAGGAAGGCCCCCCAGGTGCTGCCCCCCTTCCCGCCGAGCCGGGCCACCACGCCGTCGAGCAGGTCGAACAGCACGAAGACAGTGATCACGAGGGCACCCCAGGTGAGGTGCCCCAGGGGGAAGAAGAGCAGGGCGGACACGACGGTGCCGAGGGTGCCGACCGCCGTGACGGCGTTCGGGCCGATCCCGCGGCCGACGAGGGCCCTGCCCAGCGGGGTGAGTATCCGGGTCATGGCCGGGCGCAGGAGTTTGAGCATCGCGGTCCGATCGTAGGCCATGACGAGCCTGACAACTTTCTTTGCCCCTCCCCTCTTGTGATATCCGCCACAGGGGTATTTGGTGAACACACCGCGTCCATGCGGTTTCCATCACCCTCCGCGCGGGCGCGGCGTTGGCAAACAGACCGACGACGCGGGAGGCGATGTGGCGGAAAGACATTCGGGAGGCGCCGTGGGAGCCGCGGGCAGGGCACCCGCGGCCGACAGGGCGGATGCGATACGCAATGTCGTGCTGGTCGGCCACTCAGGAGCGGGTAAGACGACCCTCGTCGAGCAGCTGCTGGCCGCGACGGGCACCATTCAGCGCCCGGGACGGGTGGAGGACGGCAACACGGTCAGCGACTACGACGAGGTAGAGGTCCGGCAACAACGGTCCGTCAACCTCGCCGTGGCGCCCTTGGTGCACAACGGCATCAAGATCAACCTTCTGGACACCCCCGGCTACGCCGACTTCGTGGGCGACCTGCGCGCGGGGCTGCGCGCGGCCGACGCCGCGCTGTTCGTCGTGTCGGCGTCCGACGGGGTGGACGGGCTCACCCAGATGCTCTGGGAGGAGTGCTCCCAGGTCGGCATGCCGCGGGCGGTCGTGATCACCAAGATCGACCACCAGCGGGCCGACTTCGACGAGGTGCTCGCGACCTGCCAGGACATCTTCGGTGACGGCGTCGCGCCGCTCTATCTCCCGGTGATCACCAATGGTCACGTGAACGGGCTGATCGGGCTGCTGTCGCAGAAGTTCTACAACTACGCCACGGGCACCCGTACGGAGAAGGACCCGGGCGCGGAGTACGAAGCGCAGATCGAGGAGCACCGCGGGGTGCTGATCGAGGGCATCATCCAGGAGAGCGAGGACGAGTCGCTCATGGAGCGATACCTCGAGGGCGAGCCCATCGACACCAAGGTGCTCATCGACGACCTGGAGAAGGCCGTCGCGCGCGGCAGCTTCTACCCGGTGCTGTGCAGCGGCCTCGGGGTGGGCGCGCAGGAGATCCTGGAGCTGGTGACGCAGGGCTTCCCGTCGCCCCTCGAACACCCGATGCCGGAGATCACCGACCTGTCCGGCAAGCCGGTCAAGGGCATCACGTGCGACCCGAACGGGCCGCTCGTGGCCGAGATCGTCAAGACCACCAGCGACCCGTACGTGGGCCGCATCAGCCTCGTACGCGTCTTCTCCGGCAGCCTGCGGCCCGACATGACCGTGCACGTGTCCGGGCACGGCCTGGCCGACCGCGGGCACGAGGACCACGACGTGGACGAGCGCATCGGCACCCTGACCTGCCCGCTGGGCAAGCAGCAGCGCGGCGCGGCCAAGGGCATGGCCGGCGACATCGTGGCCGTGGCCAAGCTGTCGCGCGCCGAGACCGGCGACACGCTGTCGGACGTGGAGCACCCGCTGCTGATGACGGCCTGGGACATGCCCGACCCGCTGCTGCCCGTGGCGATCACGGCCAAGTCCAAGGCCGACGAGGACAAGCTGTCGCAGGCGCTCGGCCGGCTGGTGGCCGAGGACCCGACGCTGCGCCTGGAGAACAACGCCGAGACCCGGCAGCTCGTCCTGTGGTGCATGGGAGAGGCCCACACCGACGTGCTGCTCGACCGCCTGGCCAAGCGCCACGGCGTCGAGGTCGAGCGGATCGAGCTGCGGGTGCCGCTGCGCGAGACGTTCGGCGGCAAGTGCAAGGCGATGGGCCGCAACGTCAAGCAGACCGGCGGCCACGGCCAGTACGCGATCTGCCACCTCGAGGTCGAGCCGCTGCCGTCCGGCGGGGGCTTCGAGTTCGTGGACAAGATCGTGGGCGGCGTGGTGCCGCGGCAGTTCATCCCGTCGGTGGAGAAGGGCGTGCGGGCCCAGATGGAGCGGGGCGTGGTCGCCGGCTACCCGATGGTGGACGTGCGCGTCACGCTGTACGACGGCAAGGCCCACTCCGTCGACTCCTCCGACATGGCCTTCCAGATCGCGGGGCAGCTCGCGCTCAAGGAGGCCGCGTCGAAGGTCTCGACGCTGCTGCTCGAACCCGTGGACGAGCTGTCGGTGCTGGTGGCCGACGACTACGTCGGGTCGGTGATGTCCGACCTGTCGTCGCGGCGCGGGCGGGTGCTCGGCACCGAGCCGGTCGGCACCGGGCGCACGCTGGTCAAGGCGGAGGTGCCCGAGCTGGAGATAACGAGGTACGCCATCGACCTGAGATCCATGTCACACGGGACGGGAACTTTCCACCGGACGTTCCTGCGCTACGAACCGCTGCCGCCGAACCTCGCGAACAAGGTGACAGCCGCGGATTGAGGCCCCGGAGGAGCCGGGAGGGATATGTCCCTCCCGGCCCAGTAATGTGCTTTTGTCACAAAGGAATCACGACTCGATTTCGATTTTTCGTACCGAGCACGCCGGAGCAGCTGTCACACTGGGTGGCATTATGCGAACTGGACGCCCACTCCTAGCCGCTGCTGCTCTCGCTGTCGTGACCACCACGGCCGCCTACGTCTTCGGCCCCGGTGCCGGGGAGAGCCCCGCAGCGAGCGAGAAGAAGACGACCGTCGCCGCACCCCCCGCGGCCTGCAAGGCTGACGCCCGCTATCCCAAGCGAGAGCTGCGCGGGGTGTGGATTGCCACCACCCAGAACATCGACTGGCCCTCCAAGGCCGGCCTCGGCGCGGACAGGCAGAAGGCCGAATACGTCAAGATCCTGGACAGCGCCGCCGAGCGTAACCTCAACGCGGTCTTCGTCCAGGTGCGGCCCGCCTCCGACGCGCTCTACAAGTCCTCGCTCGAGCCCTGGTCGCAATACCTGACCGGCACGCCGGGCAAGGACCCGGGCTGGGACCCGCTGCCCTTCCTCATCGAGGAGGCGCACAAGCGCGGCATGGAGTTCCACGCCTGGTTCAACCCTTACCGCGCCTCCTACGGCGACAGCACCGCCAAGCTGCCCGCCGGCCACCCGGCGCGCAAGCACCCGGACTGGACGATCAAATACGGCGGCCGCCTCTACTACAACCCGGGCCTGCCCGCCGTGCGCGACCACGTGACCAAGGTCATCACCGACGTGGTCGACCGATACGACGTCGACGGGATCCACTTCGACGACTACTTCTACCCCTACCCCGTGGCGGGGGCGAAGTTCGACGACACCGCGGCCTTCCGCAAATACGGCAAGGGCCAGAGCCTGGCCGAGTGGCGGCGCGGCAACGTCAACACGCTCGTGGCCGGTGTCGACAAGGCCGTCCACCAGGCCAAGAACCACGTGAAGTTCGGCATCAGCCCGTTCGGCATCTGGCGTAACAAGTCCAACGACCCGACCGGGTCGAACACGTCGGGCATGTCGGCGTACGACTCGATCTACGCCGACGCGCGGGCCTGGATCAAGTCCGGCACGGTCGACTACGTGCTGCCGCAGCTCTACTGGCCGCGCGGGCACAAGCTGGCCGACTACAACACGCTGGTCCGCTGGTGGTCCAACGAGGTCAAGGGCAGCGACGTGCAGCTCTACATCGGCGAGGGCCTCTACCGGGTCGGCACCAGGGACGACCGGACCTGGACCAGGCCGGGCGAGCTCGCCGGGCAGATCGGCGTCAACCGCGCCAGCAAGCAGGTCGACGGCGCCGTCTACTTCAGCGCCAAGCAGCTCCTGACCAACCCGCTGGGCGCGATGGACCGGGTCGCCAAGACCTACTACAGCCGTCCGGCGCTGCTGCCGCTGGCCGAGGACCGCGGCGGCCAGGCCCCGGCGGCGCCCGCCGGCGCCAAGGCGGCCGGGTCGCAGCTGTCCTGGACGCCCTCCTCCGGGGCGCGGGCCTACGCGGTGTACCAGCTGCCCAAGTCGGGCAAGGACTGCCACACCACCGACGCCCGGAACCTGGTGGCGGTGGTCAGCGATCCGTCCTACGCGGCGAAGTCGGCGGGCACCTACCTGGTGACCTCGCTCGACCGGCTGCACCATGAGAGCAAGGCGGTCAAGGTGAAGGTGGACGCGGTCTGACCCCCGCACGACACCGGGGCCGGTCCCACATGGGGCCGGCCCTTCGTCGTCTCCGCACGCACGCCGGCGGGGCCGGTTGCCAGGGTCCAGCGGACCACGCCCTGCCGGCCGCGCCCCTTGGGATCGGCCTCCCGCGAGCGGCGTCACTGCCCCACAGGGCCACCGAGGGCGCCGCCCCACGAGGCCGCTGAGGGCGCCCCACGACGCCGTCGCGCCACAGGCAGGGGCATTCGGGGTGTCAGTGGTGGTAGGACCGCCAGGCCTGGGTCAGGCTTGCCACCGCCTGGTCCGTCAGGGCGGGTGGGAGGGCGAAGCTGAGGCGGAGGCGGTCGCGGTGGCGGCCGTCCGGGGAGAACAGGGAGCCGGGCGCGACCGCGACCCCGTGCTCCCGGGCCACGGCGGCGAACCGGTCCGTGTCCGTGCCGGGCAGGCGCGCCCACACCGACAGCCCGCCGGCCGGCCGGGTCCAGGTCCATTCGGGGAGGTACGCGGTGAGGGCGGCCAAGCAGTGGTCCCGGCGGCGGGCCAGCTCGGCGCGCCAGGGCTCCACCGGGTTGCGTTCCAGCAGGTCGGCCGCCAGGCGCTGCGACACCGCGCTGGTCGCCAGGTCGGCGTCCAGCTTGGCCTCCACCAGCCGGGCCAGCAGCGGCTCCGCCGCCGTCACCCAGCCCACCCGGAGCCCGCCCCACAGCACCTTCGACAGCGACCCGACGGTCACCGTCCCGTACGGGTGCCGCCGGGCCAGCGGCTCGGGCGGCGGCGTGCCGTCGTACACCAGCGCCGCCAGCGTACGGTCCTCGACCACCGGCACGTCGGCGCCCGCGGCCAGCTCGGCGACGTGCCGCAGCGGCGGGACCGAGCCGGTGGGGTTGTCGACGCTGACCACGTAGACGGCGGCGGGGCGGTGCCGGGCGAGCGCCTCCTCGACGGCCGCCGGCGAGGTGAGGTCCACGGCCACCACGAGCGCCCCCGCCCGCCGGAACACGCTCAGCGCGCCCCCGTAGGCGGGATCGCCCACCAGGACCCGGTCGCCCGGCCGCACCAGCACCCGCGCGGCCAGGTCGATGCCCTGCTGTGCCCCCGCGGTGACCAGGATCTCCCCGGGCAGCACGCCCGCCCCCTCATAGCCGTGTCCCGCCTCCCCGTCCCCGGGCCGAACACCCGCCTCTCCCGTCGTGCCGGTCTCGGGGGCGAGGGCTGCCGGGGTCGCCAGGAGGGCTCTCAGACGGGGGTCGCCCATCGCGTCGTAGCCGTGCCCGCTGGGTACCCGCAGGAGGTCGGCCGGGTCCAGGGGCGGGAGGACCAGGTGTGACGGGTCGGGGACGACCGACGTGGACAGGTCCGCGCGCACCGCCCCCGCCTGCAGCAACCCGCCGAACGAGGGCGTGCCGAGCACGTACGTGCCGCTCCCGTGGCGCCGCTCGCACAGCCCTTCCTCGCACAGCGCGTTGAAGGCCGCCGCCACGGTCCCCCTGCTGACCCCCACGGCCTGCGCGAGGTCGCGTTCCGACGGGAGCCGGGTGCCGGGGGTGATGAGGCCCGCCTGGGTGAGGTCGGCGAGCGCGCCGGCCAGGCGGCGGCTGGGCGTGCCCTGCTGGAGGCGGAGGCGGTCCCGGACGAGCGTGACGAGGTTGTCTTCCCTTCCCATGCCACCATTATCTCGATAATGTGCCACTCATCGTGAAATTGGCCCATCAATCTTGATCGAACAGGGCCACCGAGGAGAGGAGCGCGGGTGGAGGAGGCCACGTACATCTGGATGAACGGGGCGCTGGTGCCGTGGGGCGAGGCCCGGGTGCACGTGCTTTCGCACGCCCTGCACTACGGCACCGCCGTCCTCGAGGGCACCAGGGCGTTCGAGACGCCGGAGGGGCCGGCCGTGTTCCGGCTCGACGATCACCTGGAGCGGCTGGTGCGCAGTGCCCGGATGATCGGGCTGGCGCTGCCGTACACGCTGGACGAGCTGCGCACGGCCACGCTGCGGACGGTGGCCGCCAACCGCCACCCGGCGTGCTACATCCGCCACCTCGCCTCCCGCGGTTACGGCGAGATGGGCATCGCGGCGCGCCGCTGCCCCACCGACGTGTCCATCGCGTCCTGGAGCTGGGGTGCGCTGCTCGGCGCCGGCGTGCGGCTGATGACCAGCTCGTGGCGGTGCAACGACCACATGGTGGTGCCCACCGCGGCCAAGGCCACCGGCCCCTACCTCAACTCCGTCCTGGCCAAGGACGAAGCCCTGCGGGCCGGCTACGACGAGGCCGTGCTGCTGAACGCCGCCGGTCATGTCAGCGAGTGCACCGGCGCCAACCTCTTCGTGGTCCGCGACGGGCTGCTGGTCACGCCTCCCTCCAGCGCGGGCGCGCTGGAGGGGATCACCCAGGACACGGTCGAGCGGCTGGCCGCCGACCTGGGCCTGCGGGCGGTCAGGCAGGAGCTGATGCGTTCGGACCTGTACGCGGCCGACGAGATCTTCGTCTGCGGCACCGGGGCCGGGATCGCGCACGTCGCCTCCATCGACGGACGTGAGCTCGGCGGCGGCCCGGGACCGGTGACCGCCAAGCTGACCGACGCCTACGACGACGCGGTGCACGGCCGGGACGAGCGTTACCGGCACTGGCTCACGCCGGTGGCGGCCTGATGATCCGAGTCGGCCCGACGCACACTCGGCGCATGAGAGGGTAGTCGGGATCTGGTGGCGCCGGGGCACGACCTTGCTCTGCCGTGCCACGGGAAATCGGCGACCACAGGAGGTCATCGGGGTGAGGCGCGCGCTGATCGTGCTGGCCGTGCTGGTCGGACAGATGATGCTGGGCCAGGGCCTGCTCGCCGGGCCCGCCGGGGCGGATCGAGGCATCGATCAGGCCCCCGGGCGGGTGGCGCTCATCGGGGTGCCCGGCCTGCACTGGAACGACCTGACCCCGTCCGACACGCCGAACTTGTGGGAGCTGGCCGAGGCCAGCGCGGTCGGGTCGCTGTCGGTCCGCACGGTCGGCAACGTGACCTGCCCCTACGACGGGTGGCTGACCGTGTCGGCGGGCACCAGGTCGGCCGTCGGCTACGGCTGCGGCGCGCCTCCCAGGCCCGAGGCCGCGGGCACGGGCGCCGTCATCCCCGACTACCGCTACCTCGTCGACGTGGCCGGGCAGCGCAACGCGGGCACGCTGGGCGAGTCGCTCAAGGCGGCCGGCCGCTGCTCGATCGCGATCGGCCCGGGCGCCGCGCTGGCGCTGGCCGACCGGCAGGGCGCGGTGGCCGGCTACCACGCCTCGCCGCTCCAGGTCACGACCGCCGACCTGGAGAAGTGCCCGATGGTCGCCATGGACGTGGACGACCTCGTCCTGCCCTACCTGACCGGCGACCGGCTGCCCAAGGTGCCCGACCAGCTCGCCCCGGCCGAGCGCCGCGACGCGCTGCGGCTGGCCGACGCCAAGGCGGGCGCGCTGCTGTCGGTCCTCCCGGCCGGCACCACGGTGCTGCTGGCGGGGCTGTCCGACCACGGCTCCGTGCCGCACCTGCGGGTGGCCGCGCTGCGCGAGCCGGGCGCCGAGGGGCGCCTGCTCGGCGCGGCCTCCACCCGCCGCGAGGACATCTCGATCCTGCCCGACGTGACCTCCACCGTGCTGACCGAGCTGGGCGTGCCGGTGCCGAGCACCGTGGTGGGCGTGCCAATGCGGGTCGGCGAGCCGCTGCGGGTGGGCGAGCAGGGCGCGACGTTCGAGCGGCTCGCGCGCGCCGACGCCACCGCCCAGACCATGCGCTCGGCGAAGGGCCCCTACTTCACCGCCCTGGCGGTGCTCCAGGTCGGGTTCTACGTGGCGGCCTTCCTGCTGCTGCGCCGCCGCAAGACCCTGTCCTGGGTACGCGGCGCCGCCGTGGCCCTGGCGGCCCTGCCGGTCACCTCGTTCCTGGTGAATCTCCTGCCCTGGTCCACCCACCTGGAGCTGTTCGGCGGCATGCTGGCCTGGTGGGCCGCGATCACCACCCTGGCGCTCGCCGGGCCGTGGCGGCGCAGGCCGCTCGGCCCGCTGGCCGTGGTCGCCGGCGTCACCGCGCTGACGCTCGCCGGTGACCTGCTCACCGGCACCACGCTCCAGCTCAACAGCTTCATGGGCTACAGCGCCGAGCAGGGGGCCCGCTACTTCGGCCTGGGCAACATCCCCTTCGCGCTGCTGGCCACCGGCACGCTGCTGGTCACCACGGTCATCGCGCACCGGTGGCCGGGCAAGGTGGGGCTGGCGGCGATCGTCGGGCTGGGGACGTTCGCGATGGTGCTGGGCGGGTCCGGGATGGGCAGCGACTTCGGCGGCGTGATCGCGTTCGTGCCGGGCATCGCGGTGACCGCGCTGATCCTGTCGGGCAAGCGGGTCTCGCTGCTGAAGCTGGGCGCGTTCTGCGTGGCCGGCGGCGTGATCGTGATGGGTTTCGCGTGGCTCAACTACCTGCGGCCGCCCGCCGAGCAGACGCACCTGGGCAGGTTCGTGGGGCAGGTGCTGACCGGGGAGGCGTTCGACGTCATCTGGCGCAAGCTGCAGGCCATGCTCGGCACCCTGCTCAACCCCAACCTGATGCCGATCGTGATCGCGGCCGTGGCGTTCCTGGTCTACGCGATCCTGCGGCCCGAGCAGGCCTCGGCGGGCGTGGTGCCGGCCGCGTTCGAGCACTCCCCCGCGCTGCGGGCCGGGCTGATCGGCACGCTGGTCAGCGGCGTGGTCGGCATGCTGGTCAACGACTCGGGCGCGGCCGTGCTGTCCATGGCGCTGGCGCTGGCCGTGCCGCTGCTGCTGGCCACGGGCATCGGCGCGATGGCGCGCGCCCCCGAGTCAGTTCCAGGCGTCGGCGAGAAGCTGGCGGGTGTCACGAAGTAGCTGCGGCAGCACCTTGGTCTGGGCGACGACCGGCATGAAGTTCGTGTCGCCGCCCCACCGGGGCACCACGTGCTGGTGCAGGTGCGCGGCGATGCCCGCGCCGGCGACGTGGCCCAGGTTCATGCCGACGTTGAAGCCCTGCGCGCCGCTGGCCCTGCGCAGTGCCCGCAGCGACTTCTGGGTGAACTCCCCCAATTCGGCCACCTCGGCCGCGTCGAGCTCGTCGTATTCGGACACGTGCCGGTAGGGCACGACCATCAGGTGGCCCGAGTTGTACGGGTAGAGGTTGAGCACGGTGTAGACCGCCTCGCCCCGCGCCACGATCAGGCCGTCCTCGTCGCTCATCTTGGGGATCGCGTCGAACGGGCACCCGTCGCCGGGACCGGTGCCGGTCGGCTTGTTCTCGCCCTTGATGTAGGCCATGCGATGCGGGGTCCACAGACGCTGGAAGTTGTCGGGGGCCCCGGCCCCTGCCTGATCGTGCATAACTAGCAGCATAGGACCCCGGACAAACCGGGTGCTCTTCCGGCACAATCCTGAGCACCGCCAACAGGAGGCCGCGATGAGTGAAGCGTTAGCCGAGCAGCACACCCCGCCCGCCGACTCCGCCGGAGACCCGCCGGCCGAACCCACCACGCCCTCGTACATCGAGGCGCCCACCGCCGACGCGGTGGTCAAGGGCCGGATCAAGGTCGCCGACGAGGTGGTCGAGAAGGTCGCGGCACTGGCCGCGCTCGAGGTGGCCGGGGTCGCCGACATGGGCGGCGACCTGGCGCGGGCCTTCGAGTCCGTACGCGACCGCATCGGCATCGGCTCCCGGCGCGGCACCCAGGGCGTCAGCGCGCAGATCCAGGACCGCCAGGTGGCGGTGAGCCTGACGATCGTGGTCGAGTACGGCCACGTCGTCATGGACGTCGCCTCCGAGGTCAAGACGAACGTGGCCCAGACCGTCAGCCGCATGCTGGGCATGCGCGTCATGGAGGTCAACGTGACCGTCGACGACGTCCGGCTCCCCGGCGAGGGCCGCACGGCGACCCGCGACCCCGCCGAGGACGACGACGAGCCCTCCTGAGCTCAGGCCACCCTGGTCATGTCGGAGCGGTAGCCGCCGCCTCCCGGGTAGACCCAGGCGCCGGTGACGCTGGTGCCGTCGGCGTTGAACGTGCCGCGGTAGTAGGCCCCCGAGTCCCTCTTGTGGGCCCAGATCGTCAGCGTGTCGCCGTCGACCTCGTACACGTAGGCCAGGGTGGCGCCCTGGTTGTCGAAGTACCAGGAGTGGATGTCCTGGCTCGGCCCCTCGGCGCCGTACGGCCGCTTCCTGCCGATGAACTCCGTGCCCCTGGTCCGGCTGCCCTCGCTGAGGATGTCCACCTCCTGGATGAGGAAATGCCCGCCCTCCATCCAGCGGTAGGTCACCGTGCCCCCGACGTCGCCGCTGAGCTTCCAGGTGCCGACGAGCCGGTCCAGGGCCTTGAGCTGGGTGTCGACGTGCTCGGTCATGATCGCTCCTCTGTCTCGGTGAGTCGGTTACGCCTGTATGACGGCACGGCGCCGGGAAAGGAATCGGTCCTGGGCGAGATTTCTCAGCAAATTTCGGTGGGCAGGCCGAAGGCGGCGTTCAGTTCGGGGCCGAACGTGGTGATCTCGGCGATCAGGCCGTCCTCGACGCGGAGCACGTCGAGGTTGACGGCCGTGTAGCGGCTCTCGCCGGGGCGGCGTACGTAGTTGGCGACGGCCGGGCGGCGGTTGGCGTACGTCGCCAGGGCCTTCCAGGAGCCCCACGCCTCGGGTCCGGCCATGACGGGGCCCCACATGTCGAGAATGGCCGTGCGCCCGTCGTACACCAGGGACGCCGGCGGCATCGTCTGCCGCGCGTCCTCGCGCAACAGGGCGGCCAGCGCCGACAGGTCGCCCTCCACGGAGGCGTCCATGTAGCGGCGCAGCACGGCGCGCTCCTCCTCGCTCGGGGCGGTGACGGGGCCCCACTGCGTGCGCTGCGCCGGCAGGTGCATGCGCAGCGTGGCGCGGGCCCGCTGCAGCGCGCTCTTGACGGCCGGCACGCTCAGCTCCAGCGCCCCCGAGGTCTCCTCGGCGGACCAGCCCGCCACGTCGCGCAGGATCAGCACCGCGCGCTGGCGCGGCGGCAGATGCTGGATGGCGGCCAGGTAGGCCAGCTCGACCGTCTCCCGCTCGACCGTCACCGCGTCCGGCCGGCCGCCGTCGGGGGCGGCCAGATCGAGCAGGCGGTCGGGATACGGCTGCAGCCACGGCACCTCGGCGAACGGCGAGCGGGACGCGCTCTCCATGCCGACCGCGATCTCGCGCGAGCGGGCGGGCCCGGACAGCAGGTCGAGGCAGGCGTTGGTGGCGATGCGGTAGAGCCAGGCCCGCAGCGTCGAGCGCCCCTCGAACGTCTCCCGCCGGCGCCAGGCACGCAGCATCGTCTCCTGCACCATGTCCTCGGCGTCGGTGAACGAGCCCAGCATCCGGTAGCAGTGCACCTGCAGCTCGTGCCGGTGAGCCTCGGCCAGCTCGGCGAACCCGCCCCGCTCACCGTCTCCCCGCGCCCCGGCAGCCTGCTCGCCGTCCCCCCGGCCGCGCGCCTCGACGGCCCGCTCACCGTCTCCCCGGCCATGCGCCTCGGCGGCCGGCCCGCCGTGCTTCCCGGCGCGGCCACCGGCCCGCGCGCCGCCCGTGACGTCGTCCCCAGTGCCCATCCACCGCACCTCTCCCCGTCCGGTCGCGCCTGCCAGGATGATAGCCATGACTGATCAGCTTGAGCCCATGCCGGACGACTGGCAGCGCGCGCTGGCCGTCGTCGCCCACCCCGACGACCTCGAGTACGGCTGCGCGGCGGCCGTGGCCGTCTGGACGGATGCCGGGCGCGAGGTCTCCTACCTGATCGCCACCAGGGGCGAGGCGGGCATCGACACTCTCGAACCCGGCGCGGCCGGGCCGCTGCGCGAGCGCGAGGAGCGGGCCAGCGCGGCCGTCGTCGGGGTGACGAGCGTGGAGTTCCTCGACCACGCCGACGGGGTCATCGAGTACGGCACCGCGCTGCGGAGAGACCTGGCCGCCGCCATCCGCAGGCACCGCCCCGAGCTCCTCATCACCCTGAACTTCGACGACACCTGGGCGGGCACGCACTGGAACACGCCCGACCACCGCGCCGTGGGGCGCGCCCTGATGGATGCCGCCGGAGACGCCGGAAACCGATGGATATTTCCGGACACTGACGCCGAGCCCTGGAGCGGCGTCCGCTGGGTCGCCGTCGCCGGCGTCGACTCCCCCACCCACGCGGTGGACGTCACGGACGGCCTGGACCGCGGGGTGCGCTCGCTCATGGAGCACCGCGCCTACATCGAGGCCCTCACCACGGAGGACCCGGAGGCGTACGCCCGGAACCTGATCGAGGGCTTCGCCAGGGAGGAGGCGAAGCGCTTCGGCGGCCGCCCCGCAGTCACCTTCCGACTATTCACCCTTTAATTCACCAATCGCGGATATATCAGCATCTTCCACCCATTGCTGGATATTAGACGCATCGTCAGGAAAGCGTCTGCGACAGCCCGGGAGACCTTGCTAGGGTTCGGTGCCCTGCGGTGATCCTTCCCGCAGGTCCTGCCGGTCGGGCGCGCCATGCTCTGCGCCCGGCCGATCCCCCGAACCGAAAGGCGATTCCTCATGGCCAAGTCATGGCTCGTGGCTGTCTTACTCTGCTTCTTCCTCGGCGCGCTGGGCGTGCACCGCTTCTACGTCGGGAAGATCGGGACGGGCATCCTCATGATCGTCACCCTCGGCGGCCTCGGCGTGTGGGTGCTGATCGACTTCATCATGATCCTCATCGGGAAGTTCACCGACAAGCAGGGTCAGCCGCTGGCCAAGTAGCGGTGGCGGGCAGCGGAGGAACGGCGGAGCCGGCCAGCACGAGGCCGCTCCGCCGTACTCACGAGACGGGCCTGCGCTGGACGGGCCTGCGCTGGACGGGCCTGCGCGGGGGCGTCACCGGGCGGGACATGCGACGGCGGGGGCGGGGCCTGCGCCCGGCAAAGACGCCGGCCCCGCCGCGTTGACTCACACCTGGACGCGCCGCTCCACGGCGTTGACGATCTCGGCGATCGCCTCCTCGACCGGGACGCCGTTCTTCTGCTCACCGCTGCGGTAGCGGAACGACACCGCGCCGTTGGCGATGTCGTCGTCGCCGGCCAGCAGCATGAAGGGCACCTTGGCCTTCTGCGCGTTGCGGATCTTCTTCTGCATCCGGTCGTCGGCCGCGTCGACCTCGATCCGGATCCCGCTCGCGCGCAGCTTCTTCGCGACGTCCTGCAGGTAGGCCACGTGCGCCTCGGCGATCGGGATGCCCACCACCTGCACCGGGGCCAGCCAGGGCGGGAAGGCGCCGGCGTAGTGCTCGGTGAGCACGCCGAGGAAGCGCTCGACGGAGCCGAACAGCGCCCGGTGGATCATGACCGGGGTCTGCCGCGAGCCGTCGGCCGCCTGGTATTCCAGGCCGAAACGCTTGGGCTGGTTGAGGTCGAGCTGGATGGTGGACAGCTGCCAGGTGCGGCCGATGGCGTCCTTGGCCTGCACCGAGATCTTCGGCCCGTAGAAGGCCGCGCCGCCCGGGTCGTCCACCAGCTTCAGCCCCGACTCGGTGGCGACCTGGCGCAGCGCCGCGGTCGCCTCCTCCCACTCGGCGGGGTCGCCGATGAACTTCTCGGACTCGTCGCGGGTCGACAGCTCCAGGTAGAAGTCCGGCAGGCCGAAGTCGCGCAGCACGCTGAGCACGAACCGCAGCAGCGACTTGATCTCGTCGGCCATCTGCTCGCGGGTGGTGTAGATGTGCGCGTCGTCCTGCGTCATGCCGCGCACGCGGGTGAGCCCGTGCACCACGCCCGACTTCTCGTAGCGGTAGACCGAGCCGAACTCGCACAGCCGCAGCGGCAGCTCGCGGTAGGACCGCCCGCGCGCCCTGAAGATCAGGTTGTGCATCGGGCAGTTCATCGGCTTGACGCGGTATTCGATGCCCTCCAGCTCGAAGGCCGGGAACATGTCGTCGGCGTACCACGGAAGGTGACCCGAGGTCTCGAAGAGCGAGGACTTGGTGATGTGCGGGGTGTTGACGAACTCGTAGCCCGCCTCGGCCTGCCGCCGGCGCATGTAGTCTTCCATCTCCTTGCGGATGATCCCGCCCTTGGGATGGAAGATCGGCAGGCCGCTGCCCAGCTCCGGCGGGAAGCTGAACAGGTCGAGCTCCGCGCCCAGCTTGCGGTGGTCGCGCTTCTCGGCCTCCTCCAGCAGCTTGAGATATTCGTCCTGCTTGTCGCGGGACTCCCACGCGGTGCCGTAGATGCGCTGGAGCTGCGGGTTCTTCTCGCTGCCCCGCCAGTAGGCACCGCCGGAGCGCATGAGCTTGAACGCCGGGATGGACCGGGTGGAGGGCACGTGCGGCCCCCGGCACAGGTCCTTCCACCGCAGGTCGCCGGACTTGGGGTCGAGGTTGTCGTAGATGGTGAGCTGCCCGGCCCCCACCTCGACGGACTCCTCTTCCGCGGCCCCGCCCTTGAGGCCGATCAGCTCCAGCTTGTACGGCTCCGCCGCCAGCTCCTCGCGGGCCTCGTCGTCGGAGACGGCCCGGCGGGAGAAGAGCTGCCCCTGCTTGACGATCTCCCGCATCCGCTTCTCGATGCGCTTGAGGTCGTCGGGGTGGAACGCCTGCTCGACGTCGAAGTCGTAGTAGAACCCGTTTTCCACGGGCGGCCCGATGCCCAGTTTGGCCTCGGGGAACAGCTCCTGCACCGCCTGCGCCATGACGTGGGCGGTGGAGTGGCGCACGATCGCCCGGCCGTCCTCGCTGGAGACCTCGATCGGCTCGACCGTGTCGTCCTGCTCCAGCGGGTGGGCCAGATCGCGCGGCACGCCGTTGACCCTGGCGGCGATGACGGTGCGGCCGTCCGCCTCGAGCGCCTCCCCGGCCGTCGTGCCGGCCGCGACCACACGCTCGGCTCCGGCGAGGGTGATGCGTAGCTCGGCTGACACGGTGACTCCTCGTGGATCGCGCTCGATGCCCGGCACCGAGGCAAGGTTCGATGGTGAACCCCGATGCTATCGCGGGTGAAACCCCAGCTTTGTCAGCTCCTGCCGGGTCCCGTGGAAGACGTTGCGGTCGATCGGGCTGCTGGCGTACTGGTGGATGGTCCAGTCGCTCCAGGGTCTGGGCACCGGGGGGCGCCCGCGCGGGCTCTCCGGGCTGGCGATCCAGAGCGGATATTCGGCCAGCCCGGCGCAGTGCCCGCCGCGGGCGAACGCGTGGAAGGTGTAGATGAAGGGCCGCACGCCCGCGTGCCGCTCGACGTGGTGGCACCAGCGGCGGGCGTAGCGGGCGACCTGCTCGGGCCGCAGGCCGTCGTTGGTCTCGAGGTCGAGCGCGATCAGGTCGCCGCGGCGCAGCCCGCCGGCCGACCTGATCACGCCCAGAAAGTGGCGTGCCTGCTCGATGGGGTCGCCCTTGGGCCTGGCGAAGTGGTAGGCGCCACAGACGATCCAGCTCTCGCGCATGCCGTTCCAGTTGCGCGCGAACCATTTGTCGGTGTAGTCGCCACCCTCCGTCGCCTTGGCGAACGCGAAGGCCACCCCGGCCTCGGCGTGGTCGGCCCAGTCGACGGTGCCCTGCCAGTTCGACACATCAATGCCCTGTAGCACGCGCTTCACCTTGTCGGATTTTATTGAGATGTCTCCGGATCAGCCCTTCGCCGCGCCGATCAGCAGGTTGCGGGTGCGTTCCCGGTTGGCGAACGGGGATCCTACGAAGTCGGTCACGCCGGCCTGCTTCAGCTCGTCGAGCTTGGCCAGCACCGTGTCCTCGTCGCCGACGATGGCCACGTTGCCCGGCCCGGCCGCGCCCTCCCTGTCGAGCATCGCACGGTAGGAGGGCAGTTGCCCGTACACCGAGAAGATCTCGTTGGCGCGCTCGACCGCGCCGGCGGGATCGTCGGTGACGCTGATGGGCAGCGCGCAGACGATCCTGGGCGCCTCGCGGCCCGCCTCGGCCGCGGCCGCCTTGATGGTGGGCGCGATGTGCTCGGCGACCGTCTTGGGGCCGGTCATCCACAGCACGGTGCCGTCGGCCACGGTGCCGGCCAGCTTGAGCATGCGCGGGCCGAGCGCGGCCACCAGCACGGGGAAGCCCGCCCCCGGCGTGCTGAGGCGCACGTTGGCCTTGAGCGTCTCGCCCGCGTACTCGACCTGCTCGCCCCGCGAGGCCGGGATGAGGATGTCGAGGTATTCCTTCATGTGCCGGCCGGGGCGGTCGAAGCTGTAGCCGAACATGTTCTCGATGACGACCTGGTGCGACAGGCCGATGCCCAGCGCGAACCGCCCGCCGAGCCCGGCGTTGGCCGTCATGGCCTGCTGGGCGAGCGCGGCCGGGTGGCGCGGGTAGGTCGGCACGACCGCGGTGCCGAGCTCCAGGGGCGGTGCCTGCGCGCCGGCCACCGCCAGGGCGGTGATGGCGTCGAGGCCGAAGATGTGGGAGAGCCAGGCGGAGGAGAAACCGTCCTCGGCCGCCTGGGCGATCTGGTCGCGCAGGCCGCCGATGGGGTCATCCCCTTGGGGCTCGGCCAGGAAGTATCCGTAGCGCATGGAACAGAACTCCATTCTGGTGACTGACGCGAATGTATCTCCCCGCGCCGCCACGCGCTCACCCGCCGGGCCGGAGGTGATTTGTAAAGTGGCCTACATGACGCACGAACGCGCAGGACAGCCCGCTCAGCCTTCGGATCTGGTCGACGTCGCCAGGCTCGTGACGTCCTACTACGCCCTCCGTCCGGACGTCGGCGAGGTGGCGCAGCGGGTGGCGTTCGGCACGTCGGGGCACCGGGGGTCGTCGCTGAGGACGGCCTTCAACGAGGACCACATCCTGGCCACGAGCCAGGCCATCTGCGAATACCGGCAGTTGCAGGGCACGGACGGGCCGCTGTTCCTGGGCATCGACACGCATGCGCTGTCGGAGCCCGCGCGGGTGTCGGCGCTGGAGGTGCTGGCGGCCAACGGTGTCGAGGTGCTCATCGACTCGCGCGACGGCTACACGCCCACCCCGGCCGTCTCCCACGCCATCCTGCGGCACAACCGGGGCCGCACGACCGGGCTGGCCGACGGCGTCGTGGTCACGCCGTCGCACAACCCGCCGAGCGACGGCGGGTTCAAGTACAACCCGCCGCACGGCGGTCCCGCCGACACCGACGCGACCACGTGGATCCAGGACCGCGCCAACCGGCTGCTGCACGACGGGCTCAAGAGCGTGCGGCGGGTGCCGTACGCGACGGCGCTGGGCGGGGCGGGGCGCTACGACTTCCTGGGGACGTACGCCGACGACCTGCCGTCCGTGGTGGACCTCGACGCGATCCGGGCGGCCGGGGTGCGGATCGGGGCCGACCCGCTGGGCGGGGCGAGCGTGGCCTACTGGGGGGAGATCGCCGAGCGGCACCGGCTGGAGCTGACCGTGGTCAATCCCCTCGTCGATCCGACGTGGCGGTTCATGACGCTCGACTGGGACGGCAAGATCCGGATGGACTGCTCGTCGCCGTACGCGATGGCCTCGCTCATCGCCAACCGCGACAAGTACGGCATCTCCACGGGCAACGACGCCGACGCCGACCGGCACGGCATCGTCACGCCCGACGGCGGCCTGATGAACCCCAACCACTACCTCGCCGTGGCCATCTCCTACCTCTGCACGCACCGCGACGGCTGGCCCTCCGACGCCGGGGTGGGCAAGACCATGGTCAGCAGCGGGATCATCGACCGGGTGGCCAAGTCCCTGGGCCGGCGCCTCTACGAGGTGCCGGTGGGCTTCAAGTGGTTCGTGCCGGGGCTGCTGGACGGGTCGCTGGGGTTCGGCGGCGAGGAGAGCGCGGGCGCGTCCTTCCTGCGGCGCGACGGCTCGGTCTGGTCGACCGACAAGGACGGCATCATCCTGGCCCTGCTGGCCTCGGAGATCCTGGCCGTCACCGGCGAGTCCCCCAGCGCCCGCTACCGTAACCTGGTCGGGCGCTTCGGCGAGCCCGCGTACGCGCGGGTGGACGCGCCGGCCACCCGCGAGGAGAAGGCCGTGCTGGGCAAGCTGTCGGCCGAGCAGGTGACGGCCTCCTCGCTGGCGGGCGAGCCGATCACGGCGGTGCAGACGTCGGCCCCCGGCAACGGGGCCTCGCTGGGCGGGGTGAAGGTCTCGACGGAGAGCGCCTGGTTCGCGGCCCGGCCGTCCGGCACCGAGGACGTCTACAAGATCTACGCCGAGTCCTTCAAGGGCCCCGACCACCTGGCCAAGGTGCAGGAGGAGGCCCGCTCACTGGTGTCGGCCGCCCTGGGGTGAGCGAGCGGGCCGGGCAGGTGACCGGGGCTCAGTAGCCGAGGTGGCGGCCGCCGTCGCCGACCAGGACCTCCCCCGTCACCAGGTCCGACTCCAGCAGCGCGGTCACCGTCTGCGCGATGTGCTCCGGCCGCGCCGTGCGCCGCAGCGGCGCCTTCATCTCCTCCTTCGCCGCCATCTCGGAGAACACCTGCTCCCCCACCCGGTCGATGTGCCACCGGGTGGCCACGATGCCGGGCGCGACCGCGTTCACCCTGACCTCGGGCCCGAGCGCCACGGCCAGGTCGCGGGTGAGGTGGAGCAGGGCGGCCTTGCTCACCCCGTACGCGATCGAGGAGCCGGTGGCCAGCAGCCCGGCCACGGAGGCCACGTTGACGATCGCGCCGCGCGCCGCCCGCAGGTCGGGGGCGAACGCGCGGGCGCAGTAGAAGGCGCCCATGAGGTTGACGCCCATGATCTGCCGCCACACGTCGTCGGTGAGCCCCTCCAGGTCCGGGAACGGCACCCACCTGGTCGTGCCCGCGTTGCACACCAGCGCGTCCACCCGGCCGTAGGTGGCCCGCACCCGCTCGGCCATCCTGCGTACGGCGGCGTCGTCCGACACGTCGGCGGCCACGGCCTCGGCCTTGCAGCCCAGGCTCTCCAGCCGCGCCACCGTGGCCTGGGCCTCGGCGGCCGAGCGCGAGTAGTTGAGGACCACGGCCGCCGCGCCCTTCCTGGCCAGGCCCTCCGCGACGGCCGCGCCGATGCCGGTGCCGCCGCCGGTGATCACGGTGACCGTGCCGTTGATGTCCATGCCCTTACTCCTTCAGCGGGTCGAAGGCCGCGATGTCGATGTCCTTGCTCTCACGCGAGGCGTAGAAGGCCGCGAACGAGATCACCGCCGTGCCGACCAGGAACGCCGCCACCAGCCACGGCGCCCCGCCCAGCCGCGCCGCCAGCGCCGCGCCGATCAGCGGCGAGAAGCCGGCCAGGGCCGCCCCCAGCTCCCGCGAGGCGGCGAACCCGGTGTAGCGCACGCGCGCCCCGAACAGCTCGGCGTAGAACACCGGCTGCACGGCCACCTGCGGGGCGAAGCCGAAGGCCCCCATGATCATCATCGCCAGCCACACCAGCCAGGTGACCCCGGTGTTGACCAGCAGGAAGTACGGATAGACGTACGCCGCCACGAACACCACGCTGAACAGGTTGAGCGGCCGCCGCCCGATCCGGTCCGACAGGTTGCCGTAGATCGGCTGGAGCACGATGACGGTCAGCCCGAACAGGATCACCCCCAGCAGCGCCGTCCGGTTGGTCAGGCCGAGCTGGTTGGTGGCGTAGGCGACGCTGAAGGTGGCCAGCGTGTAGACCACGGCGGTGTCGCAGATGTGCGCGCCGACGCCGACGAGGAAGTTGCGCGGGTAGCGGGCCAGCGCGTCCCTGATCGGCAGCTTGACGATCTCCCGGGTCCGCGCCATCTCGCGGAACACCGGCGACTCGGCGACCCGCAGCCGCACGTACAGCGCCACCCCGATCAGCGCGAAGCTCACCAGGAACGGCACCCGCCAGCCCCACGCCACGAAGTCCTCCTCCGGCAGGAGCTGGACCAGCAGGAACGCCGAGGTGCCCAGCACCAGCCCGATCTGCACGCCGGTCTGGGCGTAGGAGGCGTAGTAGCCGCGCCGGCCGGGCGGCGCGTGCTCGGCCAGCAGCGTCGCCGCGCCGCCGAACTCGGCGCCCGCGCCGAGCCCCTGGCAGACGCGCAGCAGCGTGAGCAGGATCGGCGCCCAGACGCCGATGGCGGGGTAGGTGGGCAGCAGGCCGATCAGCCCGGTGGACACGCCCATGATCACGGTGGTGATGATCAGGGTGGAGCGGCGGCCGATCTTGTCGCCCAGGTGGCCGAACAGGACCCCGCCGAACGGCCGGACCACGAACCCCACGCCGAACGTGGCGAACGCGACGATCGTGCCCGTGGCCGGGTCGGACTCGGTGAAGAACAGGCGGTTGAAGATGAGGGCGGCGGCGGTGCCGTAGATGAAGAAGTCGTACCACTCCAGGGCGGTGCCGACGAGGGCACCCAGGACGACGCGCCGTAATTCGGGTGTGGCGGGCATCTAACCTCCAGGGGGCGTGTGAGGCCGCGGAACGCCGAGCCGCGCGGCGAGCCCGCCCAGCTCCTCCCACACCGGCACGGACACCGGGACGCCCTCCTTCAGGTGCTCCGCGCGCGTGCCGGCCTCTGGCTCCCCCGGCACGACCACGCCGGGGCCGGAGGCGCGCAGGGCCTCGCAGAAGGATTCGACCTGGGCGACATAGGTCTCCAGCGGGACGAAGGCGGAGATGTCGATCGCGGTGATCACCGTGCCGAACGTGCCGTCGTACTCGGGCGAGCAGGCGGTGCCGGTGCCCGTGAGCAGGCCGCCGACGAGCTCGATGAGGACGCTCAGGCCGTACCCCTTGTGGCCGCCGAACGGCAGCAGCGCCCCGCCCCGGTAGAAGTCGGCCGGGTCGGTGGACGGGCGGCCGTCCGGGTCGACCAGCACGCCTTCGGGGGCCGGCGCCCCGGCGGCGTTCAGGAGGCCCAGCTTGCCCTCGGCCATCGCGGCGGTCGCCCAGTCCATGACGACGGCCGCGCCGCCGGCGCGCGGCACGGCCCAGGCCATGGGGTTGGTGCCGAGCATCCTGCGGTGCCCGGCGTACGGTGCCACGGTGGGGTCGGCGTTGCCGATGACCTGAGCGGCCAGGCCCCGGCCCGCCAGCTTCTCCGCGTACTCGCCGAGCCGGCCGACGTGGTTGCACTCGCTGATGGCGACCACGCCGACGCCGTGCCCGGCGGCCAGTTCGGCCGCCTCCTCGGTGGCCAGGCGGGCGGCGACCTGCCCGAAGCCGCGCCGCCCCGACACGACGGCGCTCGCGCCACGGCGCGAGACCACCTCGGGGCGGGCGGCGGGCACGACGACGCCCGCCTCGATCCGGTCGAGGTACGGCTTGATCCGCCGTACGCCGTGCGAGCCGTGCCCCGCGAGGTCGGCCTCCACCAGGGACTCGGCGACCGTGGCCGCCGTGCCGGCGGGCACGCCGGCGGCGGTCAGGAGGTCTCGGGCGAGTACGTGGAGATCGGCGGCGAGGACACGTACGGCTGCGTTCACGGTGACCTGTCTCGCTTCGGCAGGACTGCGTTCCGTGTGCGCGCTTATGCCCGTTTCCGGCCCCGCCAAACGGGTCTCGGGAAAGGGCTTACCGGGCCAGTTCCGGCGCCGTGGCGGTGGTCATCCCCGTACGGCCCAGGTCGGCCCGGCGGCCCGCCGCGACGCCGTCGCGGTAGCCGGTGCCGCTGGTCCGGGGCACGCTCATGCGGATGTCGGGGTAGTGGGCGGCGACCGCCCGCTCGACCTCGGCCCGCCGGTCGGCCAGGACCACGGCGGACCCCGTGCCGGCGGATTCGGTCTCGGCGCGGGACTCGGCCGCGCACAGCAGCCGGTAGACCTCGTCGGTGAACCCCAGCAGCCACGACCTCCGGTACGCCCGCACCGCCGTGACGTACTCGGGCGGCCGCACCCGGGCCAGCCCCGAGGCCATCTGCAGCAGCAGCGAGGTGGCCAGCAGGTCGGCGCGCTCCAGATCGGCCGCGAACCCGAACACGTGCACGCGCTGCCCGCCGTCGCCGCGCCCGATCAGCAGCGGCCGGCACCGCACCGCCTGCGCCACCAGGCTGACCAGGCGCGCCTTCTCCCTGGCCCAGGGGGCGGGCAGGGTGACCACGCGGTTGCCGGGGGTCTGGCGAGTGCCGGCGGGCGGCAGCGAGTCGATGCCGTGCTTGGCCATCAGCGCCGACGCGGCGGCCATGAAGGTGGCCCGCTCGTGCTCGTTGTCGGTGCGTTCGGCCTTGGCCAGCAGTTTCCTGACGCGATCGAGCGTCCGCTCCCGCAACGGCACTCTCCCCTAAGACTTGGTCGTCAGCACCCGCCCGTCGTCGGCGATGATCGGGAAGGCGCCGGTGTCCACGATGCCGTGCTGCTGGTACAGCGCCTCGATGAGGGCGTGCGCCTGCGGCTCCAGCTTCCACAGGGCACGATACTCGCGCGCCGTGGCCAGCGAGATGCCGATCTCCTGGGCGATGTCCACCGTACGCGGCACGATGCCCTTGGCGATCTGCCGGTCCCAGTACTCGCGGGCGGACCGCATCCGCGCCGCGCGCTCGGCCGTGCTGATGACCTGCGGGGTGGTGTCGAGCACCTCGGCGTCCTCGTCCTCGTCGTCGACCAGCTCGGCCAGCGCGGGCGGCAGCGCCGGGCGCGCCGGCACCGGGTGGTGGTCGGCCTCGGGCTCCCACGGCACGCGGGGGTCGGCGTCGATGAGCGCCGAGGTGTTGTACAGGGCGGCGATCTGGGCCAGCAGCGCCTCCTGGCGGGACTGGTCCACGGCCAGGCCGGTGTGCTCGACTGCCTGGTCCATGGCCTTGTCGAGCTTGGCCAGCGCGGCGCGCATCTTCCGCTCCGACGCGCCGCCCTCGCGCAGCGCCTTGGCCCGCTTGGCCGCCAGGGCGACCCTGGTCAGCCTGCGGTGGGCGTCGACCTCGCTCGCCGTACGGTCGCTGACCTCGGCCAGCCCCATCCTGACCAGCAGCCGCTCGGGGGTCAGCCGCCAGTTGATGCGGCCGGTGCCGCGGATGCGGTGACGCTCGATGGCCATGCCGCGCTCCCACAGCCAGGCGGCCACCAGCGGGGCGGCCAGCCTGAACACCGCCTCGGGCAGGCTGCGCGCGTCCATGCTGGACAGGACGGCGGTCAGGCACGTCAGCGCCCACACGGCGATGCCGTCGATGCCGGCGGAGAAGTTCTCGCGCATGTTGCGGCGGGCGCGTACGGCGGAGGTGATGATCGCGACCTCGATGAACGCGAACAGCAGTAACCTGAGCGGCCCGTCGAGGCCCAGCACGTCCCCGGAGAAACGCCACATGCCCTGCGCGGACACGCCCGTGGCGATGGAGGCGGCCACGACGGTCAGCACGTCCTCGACGGGACGCGGGGCGACGTACCTGGCGAACACCCAGGAGACGACGCGCCAGGCGATCCTGAGCACCAGGAACGCGAGCACCAGCCCGGCCAGGCTCAACAGCGCGATGACAGCGGTGGCGAGCGGCTTCTCCGTGACGAAGGCTGTTATTTCCTCAAATGTCGGCATCAGTCACTATCCGTGAGGCTCAAACTCCGGCTCTATGCGACGAGATCATCGCAGAATGTCGCCATCTTGTACGCCAAACGCCGTCTGCTGCACCATTTTGCCCACCTTTCACTGCTGTTCGATGCTCTTGACGGAGGGTGTATCAGGCGCGGCGGAGCGTGCTCTGCGGTCACAGGGGGTTCGACTCAGGGAGGGGCTCATGAAGATCTTCGGCGGTGAGCCGGCGCTCGTCCTCGGACTGGCGAGCGCGGGCGTGCAGATGGTGACGGCGACGTTCCTGCCGCTGACCACCACGCAGGTGGCGGCGATCAACGCGATCGCGGCCGCGGGGCTGGGCGTCTGGACGGCGTTCGCCACGCGGAACCTGGACGGGGGCAGGTCCATCAAGGCGGCGGCGCTGGGGTTCGCGCAGGCTGCGGTCACGCTGGGGCTGGTGTTCGGGGTGGCGCTGACGGAGCAGCAGACGGCGTCCATCATGGCCTTCGTGGCGGTGGTGGGGGCGGCGTTCGTCCGCCAGGTCTCGACGCCGGCGGGCACGGCCACACCCCCGGCGCCCACCGAACCGCACCCGCAGGCCACGGCGACGGACGGGGCAACAGGCGGAGCGACAGACGGGGCGACAGACGGGGCGACAGACGGGGCGACGGACGGAGTGACGGGCGCGGCGACGCACACGCCACCCGCGCCCCGCCGCGCCCGCCGCCGCACCGGTCCCCGCCGCAGCACCCGAGCGGGCGGCCCCACGCCAGCGGCCGGCCAGGGCACGCCGTCCGACTGAGCCCAGGAGCGGGGCATGCGGCACGGGGCTTACGGCACGGGGGGCCGCTCGGGCGACCGTCGCACGCGCCACACCCGGCGACGTCGGCAACCGCCTGCCGATCGGGGTGCGGGCGAGCAGCACCTCCGACAGCTGGCCGCGCGGGCAACCAGCCGGACGGGCAACCAGCCGCGCGGGGAACCAGCCGGACGGGGAACCAGCCGGACGGGGAACCAGGCGCGCGGGGAACCAGGCGCGCGGGGAACCGGGCGCGGGTGCGGTCGGTGGGGCGGGCGTCGGTCGGGTGGGGTGCCGTGTTGGTGACAGGGGTGATTCGGGGTGGTCGGTCATGGACGGCGGGCGCACAATGGGACGCGAGGAGGGACTGTGAGCAAGCGATCGCGCAGACGCCGTGCTCTAACCAGCGGCGCGCCCGCCTGGCCGCCCGGCTTCGGCCCCGGGGAGCCCCACTGGACCGAAGGCGACGACTTCCCGTTCGACGATCCGCAAGGAGGCGAGGGCGGCGTGCGCGAGCCGCGCAGGCCCAAGCCCGCCCCGCCCGCCCTGTCGGCCGAGGCCCCACTGCCCGAGCCGCTCATCCGCGCCCGCGACCGCACCCAGCCGCCGCCCGACGAGGTGACCAGGGCGTTAGCCGGCAGGTGAGGCCGCCCCCGGGTCGAGTTCATCTGCACCCACCGGCTGAGAGGGCGGCAGGGGCGAGATGTAAATTCGTCCTTTCGGAGGGCACCATTCACCAATCCGGATGGGACCATCTATGCAGGGATTTATCCCAACATGGTGTGATGTATCCCAGCAGGACGGATATCGATGTCAGATACAGAAGAGTTCCCGCTCGTCCAGTTCATGCGTGACGGGTTCGACCCCGTGGGCGAGCTCGGGCGCATCCGGACCGAGCACCCGGTCTTCCCCATGGAGATCCCGGGCGGTCAGACCGTGTACCTCGTCACCCGCTGGGAGGACGTACGCGGTGTGCTCGGCGACCACGAGCGCTTCAGCAACGACTTCGCCGGCGTGATCGGGCTCGGCTCCAACCAGGAGGACCCCGGTGGCCTGGGGTTCCGCGACCCGCCCGAGCACACGCGGCTGCGCAAGTACCTGACGCCCGAGTTCACCATGCGCCGTCTGCGCCGGCTGGAGCCGCGCATCGAGGCCATGGTCGAGGAGTACCTCGACCGCATCGAGGCCAAGGGCGCCGAGGGCATGCCGGTGGACCTGGTGGAGGAGTTCGCGCTGCCGATCCCGTCGCTGGTCGTGTGCGAGCTGCTCGGCGTCCCGTTCGAGGAGCGCGCCGACTTCGTGAAGATCAGCAAGGACCGGTTCGACTTCACCGCCGGGCCCGAGGCGTCCCTGCAGGCCATCAACGACGCCATGACGTACCTGACGGACCTCGTGGCCAGGGAGCGGCAGAATCCGGGTGACGGGCTGCTCGGGCAGTTGCTGCGCGAGCACGGCGACGAGCTCGACGACCGTACGCTCGCCAGCATGGCCGACGGGCTGCTGACCGGCGGGCACGACACCAGCACCAGCATGCTCGCGCTCGGCTCCCTGTGGCTGATGCGCAACCCCGAGCAGGCCGCCAAGGTGCGCGAGGTGGACGGCTACGTCGTGGACGTGGTCGAGGAACTGCTGCGGTACATGACGGTCGTGCAGGTCGCCTTCCCGCGCTTCGCCCGCGACGACCTGGAGCTGCACGGCGTACCGATCAAGAAGGGCGAGATGGTGCTGTGCTCGCTGACCGGTGCCAACCGCGACCCCGCCCTCGGCGAGAACATGGACGAGGTACTGCCGGGACGGGCGACGGCGGGCTCGCACATGGCGTTCGGCCACGGCATCCACCGCTGCATCGGCGCGCCGCTGGCCCAGATGGAGATGCGCATCGCCTTCCCCGCGCTGCTGCGCCGCTTCCCCGGCCTGCATGTCGCGGGCGAGGTGCCGTTCCGGGAACTCGCCATCGTCTACGGGGTCAAAGAACTACCCGTCGCCTGGTAGAGCGGTTACGTTCGCAATGTGAACGAGCCTGTCATCGACCTGACCGCGATCAGCGCCGTCGTGTTCGACACCGACGGCGTGGTCACCGACACCGCTCGGGGGCACGCGGCCGCCTGGAAGCACGTCTTCGACGCGTTCCTGCGCGGCCGCTCGGCACCGTTCGACATCCGCGACGACTATCTGCGGCACGTGGACGGGCGCCCGCGCCTGGACGGCATCCGTACGTTCCTGACCGCTCGCGGCATCACGGTGCCCGAGGGATCGCCCGACGACGAGCCCGGCGCGCCGACCGTACACGGGCTTGGCCTGGCCAAGGACCGCCTGTTCATGGAGCAGGTGGACAAGTACGGGGTGGCCGCGTTCCCGTCCACGGTGGCGCTGCTGCACGAGCTGCGGCACCGCGGCGCCCGTACGGCGGCCGTCTCCGCCAGCCTGCACGGCCGCAAGCTGGTCGGCTCGGCCGGGGTCATGCACCTGTTCGACCTGATGGTGGACGGCAACGACGCCGCGCTGATGAACCTGCCCGGCACGCCCGACCCCGCGCTCTACCTGGAGGCGGCCCGGCGGCTGAACCTGCCCGCGGCCAAGGTCGCGGTGGTGGTGTCCGCGCTGCCGGGGATCGAGGCGGGCAAGAAGGGCGGGTTCGGGCTGGTCGCCGCGGTGGCCCGGGACGGCGACGGGACCGGGGCGGACGTCGTGGTGCCCGATCTGGGGGATCTGGGGGTGCTGGGAAGGGTTCTACCCTTGAGGGCGTGACCGTTCTGATCGATCCGCCCAACTGGCCGGGGCCGCGTGGCCTGATGTGGTCGCATCTCGTCAGCGACAGCTCGCTGGAGGAGTTGCATGCCTTCGCCGTGCGGTTGGGGGTGCCGGAGCGGGCGTTCGACCGGGACCACTATGACGTGCCGGAGACCGTGCATGCGCGGGCTGTGGAGCTGGGGGCCGAGGCGGTCAGTTCTCGGGAGTTGCTGCGGCGGCTGATCGCGGGCGGGCTGCGCCGCCGCAAGCGGCACCGGGTCGGTTAGGGCCTGTCAGGGCTGGTTCTCGCCTCCGGCCCCCGATCCCGGCTCTCCCACCGCACTACGGCTGGTGTCCTTCGGGGGAGGGAGAAGGCGGGGCCGGGATCAGTCGGTGGTCAGGGTGGCGAGTTCGGCCGTCATGTTGGTCCTGGCGGGGGCTTCCCACAGTTCTCTGGCTCGTGGGGTGCGGTAGAGGGACGGGGTGGCGAGCAGGCGGCGCAGCACCTGCGAGCGGCCCTTAGCGAACGCCGGGTCGGGGACGTGGGCGTATTCCTGGCGGATGGCGTGCGCGTAGGCCGGGTAGGCGGGGCTGGCGAGGATGGCGAGGTCGGCGTCGCACAGGACGGCGCCGTCGTGGTCGCCGGGTTCGAGCGTGTCGTGGGCGGCCGTGAGGCGTACCAGCCGGGCGACCGTGGCGACCCGGTCGGCGGGGACGCCGCATCTGGGGAGGCGGGACTGGGCGAGTTGGGCGCTGCGTTCCTCGTCCCAGCCGGGGCGGCCGTCGTAGACGGCGTCGTGGAACCAGGCGGCGAGCCGTACGGCCGTCGCGTCCTCGGCCTCGGTGGCGAGCGGCTCGATGGCGGCCAGGACGGCGGCCAGGTGGGTGCGGGTGTGGTATCTGCGGTGCGGCTCGGACCAGCGGGCGATGAGCTCCGCGCGGACCGCCAGGGATGCGGGCGAGCCGCCCGCGAGCTCCGCCCAGCGCCCGGGTGAGGTCCAGTCCTCAGCCACCCCGCCGACGCCCGAGGCCCCAGTCTCGGAAGGCCCGCCGACGCCCGCGGCCCCAGTCTCGGAAGGCCCGCCGACGCCCGCGGCCCCGCTCCCGGGAGACCCGCCGACGCCCGAGGGCCGGCTCTCACGCGACGCGGCGGCGTCCCCGGGACCGTTGCCGGGGGTCGCGCCGTCGTCGTCGCGGGACCTGCCGGAGGCCGGAGGTCCGGCGGTGGGGGTGTCGTTGTCCGGTGCCGGCCAGTCGTCGATCACAGTTCCACCGTAGTGGTAGCGTCCTGGGCATCGGGACGACAGGCAAGGAGCCGCGGCGCCTGCCCCGCTGGCGGGAGCTGCGGGCCGTCATGCCCGGACGGCCCCGGTGGGCGCGGGCGGCGAGGGTGGCGGCGGCGGCCGATGTGGCGGATCTGCGGCTGCTGGCCAGGAAGCGTGCCCCGCGCATGGTGTTCGACTACGTGGACGGCGCGGCCGAGGGTGAGCGGTCGATGGCCAGGGCGGTGGAGGCGTTCGAGCGGGTGGAGTTCGCCCCGCGCGTGTTGCGGGACGTCGCCGAGGCTCCGACGGCGGTCGAGGTCCTGGGGCGGCGGATCGGGATGCCGGTCGTGCTAGGCCCGACCGGGTTCACCCGGATGATGCACCGCGAGGGCGAGCGGGCCGTGGCACGGGCGGCGGCAGGGGCGTCGATCCCGTACACGCTGTCCACCATGGGCACCACGACGGTGCGTGACGTGGCCGCGGCGGCGCCCGGCGGCTGGAACTGGTTCCAGCTGTACGTGGTCCGCGACCGCGCCCGCAACCTGGAGTCGCTGTCCATGGCCGCGGACGCGGGCATGGACGTGCTGGTGGTGACCGTGGACGTGCCGGTGGCCGGGGCGCGGCTGCGGGATGTGCGGCACGGGCTGACGATCCCGCCCGCCCTGCGCTGGCGCGGCGCGCTGGAGGTGCTGCGGCACCCGGCGTGGTGGTTCGACTTCCTCACCAGCGAGCCGCTCCGGTTCGCCACCGTGGAGGGGGCGCCCGCCGACATCGCGGGCCTGACGAACCTGATGTTCGACCCGTCCGTGACGATCCGCGACCTGGAGTGGATCAGGTCCGCGTGGCAGGGCCGGCTGCTGGTCAAGGGGGTGCAGCGGGTGGACGACGCCAAGGACCTGGCCGCCGTCGGGGTGGACGGGATCGTGGTGTCCAACCACGGCGGGCGCCAGCTCGACCGCTCCCCCACGCCGCTGGAGCTGCTGCCCGAGGTGGTGGCGGCCGTGGGGGATCGCACGGAGGTGTTCCTCGACGGAGGGGTGCGGAGCGGGGCCGACGTCGCCGCCGCGGTCGCGCTGGGCGCCCGGGCGTGCTTCGTCGGCCGCGCCTACCTGTACGGCCTGATGGCCGGTGGCGAGCCCGGCGTGCGGCGGGTGCTGGACCTGCTGCACGCCGAGCTCGTCCGTACCCTGCAGCTGCTGGGCGTGGGCGGCGTCGAGGGCCTGGGCCCCGACGTCGTACGGCTCAGGGGAAGGTGACGACCTTCACCGGGATCGTGTCCGTGCCCTGGGCGGGGCCGCCCGTGTTGTTGACGACGTGGGCGATCGTGCCGTTGCCCCCGAGGGAGACGGTGAGCAGGTCGTGGAAGCGCACGTTCGGGTTGACCGGCGTCTCGAAGCCGCGTTCGGCCACGATGCTCGGGTCGACGTTGAAGTAGCAGTACGCCCCCAGCCCCCACGCCTCGTGCGAGGTGACGGAGTCGGCGACCTTGTAGGCGGCGTAGCCGCGGGTGGAGCCGTTCATCCAGGCGGCCTGGTTCGGCGGGTCGTAGGGCATCTCGTTCTGGAAGAAGATCGTCCGGCCGCGCTGCCCGTTCCAGATGACCTGGTACTTCTGGTAGTGCTCGACGAACAGCCCGTACGCGGTGACATCGTCGCCGTTGACGATCAGCCCGGTGTCGGCGGTGTTGACGGTCCAGCCGATGCCGGTTCCGTGGTCGCCGCGCCAGGCCCAGATGTGGTCGATGATCGTGTGGTCGCTGTTGATGACGAGGCTGGTCGTGGCCTTGCCCGCGTGGCTGCCGCCGATGCGGAAGAACACGTCCTGGATCGAGATGGGGTTGGCGGCGTGCGAGGCCGAGGAGCCGGACGGGCCGACCTCCATGAGGATTGGCGAGTTGACCGGCCCGGCGTCGAAGAGCAGCCCGGCCACCTTGACGCCGTCCACGTCGGCGACCCGCATCGGCACCACGCCGTTGTCGGGGATGATCGTGGCGTAGCCGAGGCCGAGCACGACCGTGTCGGGCCGGGTCACGTTGATGGTCTGGCCGACGTGGTAGATGCCGGGCGTGAAGAGCAGGTTCAGGCCGGCGGCGAGGGCGGCGTTGATCGTGGCGGCGGTGTCGGCCGGCTTGGCGACGTAGAAGCGGTTCAGCGGGATGGAGGTGCCGGTGCCGGGCCAGCTCGCGCCGCGCGAGTTCTGCCGCAGGGCGGGCACGAACACCTGGTAGGCGCCCGCGGAGTCCACGTACAGGTAGGGCTTCTCCCTGGTCACCGGGCTGGTGTCGAGCGTCGTGTACGGCGGCTCGGGGAAGGACTGGGCGGGCGCCCCGGCGACGCCGGAGAAGACCATGTTCCACACGCCGTTGAGCCAGCCGCCTATGGTGCTGTCGCGGGTGAACCACTGCTGCTGCGAGTAGGGCTGCACGGTCCCGTCGATCCGGCTGTCGGCGATGTAGCCGCCGCTGGCCCAGCCGTACCCGCTGGGCGCCAGGTTGAGGTTGCCCCTGACGTGCATCCGCCGGAACGGCGCCGCCTGCGAGACCGCCCACTGGTTGGTGCCGCCGGTCGGCGTGATCGACAGGTTCTCGGCCGAGCGCCAGAAGTTCTGCGTGGCGTTGCCGCCGAACCAGCCCGCGTCCACCCTGACCTGGCCGTTGATGGTGACGTCGTCGGGGCTGCGGCCCAGGCCCATGATCGAGGTGTAGAAGCCGATGTTCGCGTTGACGTTGTAGCTGCCGGGCTTGAACAGCAGGGCGTGCCGCTGCAGGCCGAACTGGTTGGACTCCATCTGGGTGAACACCGAGTCCAGCGTGGACTGGATGGTGGCGGCCGGCATCGACGGGTCGAAGACGTGCACGTTGGGGCCGAGGTCGCCGCCGGGCTGCGGGTCGGTCGTGCCGGGGGTCCGCACGGTGAGCTCCCAGAGCGAGTAGCCGTACGCGGTGGCCCTGACCGTGCCGTGCACGCGGAGGTAGCGGCCGGCGCCGGAGACGTTCAGGGCCTGCGTGCCGCCCGTGCCCGTCGTGGTGGAGTAGATGTCGGTCCAGGTCGAGGCGTTGTCGGAGACCTGGACGCGGAAGGACCTGGCGTAGGCGGCCTCCCACTGGAGCACCACCTGGCAGATCTGCCGGACCGAGCCGAGGTCGACCTGGAGCCACTGCGGGTCGGTGAACAGGCTGGACCAGCGGGTCCCGGCGTCGCCGTCCACGGCGGCCGGAGCGGAGGTGGCGGCGCCCTCGGACGAGGAGGCGGTGGCCGGGCGGTTGAGCGCGGCGTTGGCGGTGCCGCAGGCCGTGGTGCCCGTGGTGCCGTAGACCTGGAGCTCCCACAGCGAGTAGCCGTACGCGGTGGCGCGGGCGGTGCCGTACAGGCGGAGGTAGCGGCCGGTGCCGGACACGGTGAGCGTCTGCGTGCCGCCGGTGCCGGTCGTGGTCGAGTAGATGTCGGTCCAGGTGGCGGCGTCGGTGGAGACCTGGAGGCGGAACGCGGTGGCGTACGCGGCCTCCCACCGCAGCACCACGCCGGACACGGTGGCGGTGGCGCCCAGGTCCACCTGGACCCACTGCGGGTCGCCGAACGCGCTGGACCAGCGGGTCCCGGTGTCGCCGTCCACGGCGGCCGAGGCGGGCGTGCCGGCGCTCTCGGAGGACGAAGCGGTCACGGTCCGGCCCTGCGACAGGAGCGGGTCGGCCGCCCGCGCGGGCCCGGCGACCAGGAAGGACAGGATCAGGGCGGCGAGTGACGCCACGATGAGGGCGGTACTTCGGGGCGGGTGCACTGCGAACTCCTCACGAACAGGGGGTAGTGAGAGAGCGCTCTATCGAGGAGAGCGTGCCTGCGCCCGGCACTTCTGTCAATGCTTGATTTAACGCCTACGCAATAGTGGTGACCGCTTCCGGAAACGCGGCGTCCCCGAAGAAGGGCTCGATCACCAGCGTGGCCGCACCCAGCGCCACCGCGTCGGGCCCGAGGCGGCCGAGCACGACCATCTCCGGCTGGAACGGCTGCGCCTGCGTGTTGGCCGCGGTGGCGGCGCGGATGTCGGCCAGCAGCCGGCCGCCCAGCATGAGGCCCGCCCACCCCCCGATCACGATGCGCTCGGGGTTGAACAGGTGCACCAGGCTCGACAGACCCACGCCGAGCAGCTCGACGCTCTCCCCGATCACCGGCGAGCCCTCCTCCAGCAGCCTGGCCAGCGCGGCCTCCTCGTCGGCGGAGTCGGCCACCACGCCGGCCCGGTCGAGGATGGCCTCGGCCCCCAGGTACGCCTCCAGGCACCCGCGCGCCCCGCACCGGCAGACCCGCCCCCCGGCGACGATCTTCAGGTGCCCCACCTCGCCCGCGGCCTTGCCCGCGCCGCGGTAGATCCGCCCGTCACTCACCACGGTCCCGCCCACGCCGGACCCCACGAGCAGGATGATCGCGTCGCGGGTGCCCCGGCCGGACCCGAACCAGAGCTCGGCCTGCCCCATGGTCTTGGCGCCGTTGTCCACGAACAGCGGCAGCGCGGTGCCGGCCCGCAGCAGCGCGCCCAGCGGCACCGCCTCCCAGCCGAACGTCTTGGCCCGCACCAGCGCGTCCGGCCCCGGCTCGACGATGCCCGGCACGCCGACGCCCACGCCGAGCACCTGCCCGGGCGCCACCTCGCCCTCGGCGATGACCGCGTCCACGCCGGTCAGGATGTGGCGGGCGACCAGCTCTGGGTCGTGCTTGGCCGACCGGACCGCGTAGTGGGCCCTGGCCCGCACGTTCATCTCCAGGTCGAACAGCTCGACCTTGACCTGGGTCTCGCCCACGTCCACGCCCACCGCGTAGCCGAAGGCCGGGTTGACCTTGAGCAGGACGCGGGGCCGGCCGCCGTCGGAGTCGACCTGGCCCGCCTCGACGATGACGTTGTCGGCCAGCAGGTCGCCGGTCATCGTGCTGACCGTGGCCGCGCTGAGGCCGGTCTCGGCGGACAGCTCGTTGCGGCTGGCGGGGCCGCCGAAGTAGAGCGCGCGCAGCAGCATCGCCCGGTTGCCCCGGCGAAGATCTCGTACGGTCCTGCGCCCTGACGTGCCCATCCTCGTCCCCGTTCCTCTCCTGAAACCCGCCGCCATGTTAGTTCACGGCCCGAAGAGCGGGCTCGGGCCGCCCGGATGTCCACGGCGTTACCGAAGCGTTTCCCGGCAACCCCTGACTTCTTTCGGACCTTAGATTATGGTCTGGCCATCCCCCCGATGAGGAGACGACAATGAGCCGAGGACTTGTGCGAGGCGCCGTCGTGGCGGTGCTGGCGAGCGGGCTGGCCGCGTGCGGCGGCGGTGGCGGCGGTGGCCAGGGCGACTCCAAGGAGCTGACCTTCTGGATGTACCAGGACCGCACCCCGCAGGCGGGCCAGGTCATCGAGAAGGTCCGCCAGGACTTCGAGAAGGCCAACCCCGGCGTCACCGTCAAGCTCGTCAAGATCCCGAAGGACGACTACAACACCAAGCTCGGCAGCGCCGTGGCCAGCAAGAGCGCCCCCGACGCGGGCATCCTCGACCAGCCGCTGGTCTCCAAGTACGCCCTCGACGGCACGATCAAGGAGGTGCCCGCCGGGCTTATCACCGAGGCCGACTACTACAAGGGCGCGCTGGACACCAACCGCGCCGGCGGCAAGCTCTACGGCCTGCCCCAGGACCAGACGACCGTCGCGCTCTTCTACAACAAGAAGCTGGTCCCGACGCCGCCCAAGACGTGGGACGAGCTGAAGCAGACCGCGGACCGGGTGCACGCCGCCGACGCGAACGTGGCCGGCATGAACGTGCCCAAGGGCGACGGCTACGGCGCCTGGATGTTCCCCGGCATCGTGCACGGCGCGGGCGGCGAGATGGTGGACGACGCCGGCAAGAAGGTGCTGTTCGACCAGCCGCCGGCCGTGGAGGCGCTGCAGCTCTGGGTGGACCTGCAGAAGTCGTCGCCGCGCAAGATCACCGACTCGGACAAGCCCTTCGAGAACGGCCTGGCCGCCATGACGATCTCCGGCCCGTGGGACGTGCCGACGATCCGCGAGCAGTTCCCCGACCTCGACTTCGGCGTGGCGCCGCTGCCGTACAAGAGCGAGCCGGCCGGCAACATCGGCGGCGAGGACTCGGTCGTCTTCTCCACCAGCAAGAACCCGGACCTGGCGTGGAAGTGGCTGGCCTTCCTCGGCAACGCGGACAACAACGGCGTCGTCGCCGACGCGCTCGGTGGGTTCCCCGTCCACCTCAAGGCGAAGGTCGTCGCGGGCGGCCCGGAGCAGGCGGCGTTCCTGGAGCAGCTCAAGGTGGCGCACGCGCGCCCGGCGGTGCCGCAGTGGATCCAGGTCAACGACGAGATCATCGCCCCGGCGATCGAGTCGGCGCTGACCGGCAAGGTCACGGCCCAGCAGGCGCTGGCGGACGCGGCGGCCAAGACGCGCTCCCTGCTCGGCTGGAACAGCTGACGTGACGGCACCCGTACTGGCGGACCGGCGGGTGGCGGCGGGGCCTGGGAGACGTGCCCGCCGCCGCCCGCCACGCCGCCGCGACCACGTGATCGGCTGGCTCCTGGTCACCCCGGCGCTCGTCTACTTCCTGGTCTTCCTGCTGTACCCGGCCCTGTCGGCGCTCTACTACAGCTTCACCGACTGGAACCTGCGCACCGACGCGAACTGGGTGGGCCTGGCCAACTACACGGACCTGCTGTTCGACGACGTCAAGTACCCGCACTTCTGGAAGTCGGTGCAGGTCACCCTGCAGTACACGCTGATCGCCGTGCCGCTGACCCTGGTGGCCGCGCTGGTGCAGGCGCTGCTGGTGAACGCGATCAGGCGCGGGGCGAACCTGTTCAGGCTGCTGCTGTTCCTGCCGGTCGTCACGGCGGAGGCGGCGGTCGGCGCGATCTGGCGCTGGCTCTACGACCCGCAGTACGGCCTGATCAACACGCTGCTCGGCCTGGTCGGCATCCCGGGGCAGAACTGGCTCAACACCCCCGAGCTGGTCATCCCGGCGCTGGCGTTCATCGCGGCCTGGCAGTGCGGCATCTCGATGATCATCTACCTAGCGGGCCTGAAGGGCATCCCCGGCGCCATCCAGGAGGCGGCGATCATCGACGGGGCCGGGCCGTGGCAGCGGTTCTGGCGGGTGACGTTCCCGATGCTCCGGCCGACCACGTTCTACCTGCTGGTGACCGGGGTGATCGCGGCGCTGCAGGTGTTCGGCCTGGTCTACGTGATCTTCTCCGGCAACGGGCGCAGCGTCACCGGCGGGCCCGAGCAGTCGGGGCTGACGTACGTGCTGCACCTCTACCTGTTCGCCTTCCGCTACGACGCGATGGGGGCGGCCTGCGCGATGTCGTTCATCCTGCTCGTCTTCATCATGATCGTCACCGCGCTGCAGTTCAGGTTCGTCAAGCAGGAGGCGTCATGAGGAAGGCGTCCATGTACGTGGCGCTGGTGCTGCTGGCGGCCGTGTCGGTGGTGCCGTTCCTGTGGATGCTGGCCACCTCCTTCAAGCACGGCCAGGACATCTACAGCAAGGTGCCCAACCTGCTGCCGCTGGACAGGAAGACCGGCGAGTGGGCGGCGACGCTGGACAACTACGACTACGTGCTGGGCGTCGGCGGGCTGGGCAACGCGTTCGTGAACAGCGTGTGGGTCTGCGCGATCCTGGTGCCGGCGAAGCTGCTGGTGGACGCGCTGGCCGCGTACGCGTTCGCGCGGATCCCGTTCCCCGGCCGCGACAAGCTGTTCGTGATCATGCTGGGCGGCATGATGGTGCCCGCGATCACGCTGCTGGTGCCGCGCATCCACGTCACCCAGTCGCTGGGCATGTTCGACTCCGGGTGGGGGCTGATCGTCCCGAACATCGCCTCGGTGCTCGACATCTTCCTGCTGCGGCAGTTCTTCCTGTCGCTGCCCGGCGAGCTGGAGGAGGCCGCGCTGATCGACGGGGCCGGCCGGATGCAGATCTTCTGGCGGATCGTGCTGCCGCTGTCGAAGCCCGTGCTCGCGGTCGTCACCATCACCAGCTTCCTGTTCCACTGGAACGACCTGGTGTGGCCGCTGCTGGTGACCAACGACCCCGAGCTCTACACCCTGCCGCTGGCGCTGCAGCAGCTCGTGGCCAGCCCCGACGGCGGGCGCGCGTACTACATCATGGCGGGCGCCACGCTCGCCGTCCTGCCCGTGATCGCCGTGCTGCTGGTCTTCCAGCGCCGCATCCTGCAGGGCATCGCATTCACCGGTCTGAAAGCTTAGGAGGACAAGCGTGGTCATCGAGGTCCGCGACGGGGTCGCCGTCGTCGACGGCGTGCCGCGGGTGCTCGTCACCGCCGACTATCCGTACTACCGCGACGATCCGGCCGTGTGGGCCGACCGGCTGCGGGCGGTACGGGACGAGCTCGGGATCGAGGTGGTCACCTGCTACCTGCCCTGGCGGCACCACCAGCCCGAGGCGGGCACGGCCCCTGACTTCACCGGCGTCACCCATCCCGCCCGGGACGTCACCGGCTTCCTGGCGCTCTGCCACGAGCTGGGGCTGCGGGTGGTCGCCAAGCCGGGACCGTTCATCCACGCCGAGGTCAGCTACGGCGGCCTGCCGGACTGGGTGTGCCCGGACGCCGACCCGTCGATCGAGCCGCTGCTCGACGCCGCCGGCGCGCCCTCGCGCTGGGGTGACGGCGCCGCGACCCGCACGCTGCCGGCGCCGCTCGGGCCCGCGTTCCTGACCAGGGCGACGCAGTGGCTCTCGGCGGTCGGCAAGGAGGTGCTGGCCGGCGCGGAGGCGGTGATCGCGGTGCAGATCGCGAACGAGGGCATCTACACCAGCGGGGCGCTGCCCCTGACGGCCTACGACTACAGCGCCTCCGGGGTGGCGTTCTACCGGGACCGGCTGCGGGCCTGGTACGGGACGCCGCAGGCGTACAACGAGGTGCACGGCACCGCGCTCGGCGACTGGGCGGAGATCGGGCCCCCGGTCACCGGCCTGCTCGCCCTCGCCGACTGGGGTCGCTTCCACGCCGAATACCTGGCCGAGGTGTACCGCGTCTGGACCCAGGCCGTCGGCTCCGACCTGCCGGTCGTCGTCAACCTGAACCCGCCGACCGTGCCGGAGCTGGACGACTGGCTGGCCAGGGTCAGGCCGGAGCTGTGGGACGGCATCTCCTACGGGTTCACCAACTGGATGGGCGTCGTGTCGGCCGACCCCGGCGCGCAGGCCCGCTACGTGATCGCCGCCAAGCGCGCGCCCGGCCCCAACCTGGAGGAGAACTGGGGCTTCTCCGAGCTCTACGACCCGGCCTACATCGACGGGGCGACCAGCTTCCACCAGTCGCTGCTGGCGATGGCGGCGGGGGCGACCGGGTTCAACGTCTACACCGGGGTGGCCACCTCGGGCTGGGCGCCGGAGCTCGATGCGGCGCACGCCGGGCCGTACCCGGACTGCGCGCCCATCGACGCGGGCGGCGCGGCCACCGGGAAGGCGCCGGTGGTGCGGGCGCTGGCGGACTTCTTCGCCGCGCACGGCGCCGAGTTCCTGGAGTGCGCCGGGGTGCGGCGGGACGCGTTCGGGCTGTACCTCCCGTACGCCGGGATCGCCGCGCTGTCCGGCCCCGGCGGCCCCGGCTGCGGGCGGGCGCTGCTGGCCTTCCACGAGCGGATGCGGGCGCGGGGCCTGGACTACGGGCTGGTCGAGCTGGAGAGCGTGACGCCGGAGGAGCTGGCCGCGTACCGGACGGTCACCGTGCCCGGCGGGCCGTTCATGCACCGGCGCGTGCAGGAGTTGCTGGCCGCCTACGCCGCGGCGGGCGGGCGGGTGCTGGTGGACGGGCCCGTGCCCGAGCTGGACGAGCGGCTGGGTCCGTGCGCGCTGCTCACCCCCTCCCCCGCTCCCCCGCCGGAGGCCGGCGAGGGCCTGGTCCTGTACGGGGAGGCCGACGCGTTCCTGCGCAGCCACCCCGGCCGGGACGTCCACTACCTCACGGTGCTCGTCCAGACGGGCAACGAGGGCCCGATCGGCCTGCGGACCCCATACGGGACCGTCGAGGTCGTCGCCGCGGAAGGCGGCGGAGCGGTGCTGCGCCTGGCCGGCGGGCGGCTCGGCGACATGGTGGTCAAGGGGCTCAACGCCTATCTGGACTGCGCCGTGGAGGCCAGCGTGCGGCTGAACGGCGTACGCGTCGGCGCCACGGGCCCCGGCGACCTCGTCAGGATCAGCGGTCCAGGAATCTAGAAAAAGTCACCTATTCATCATCAGAAAGGACGCGTATTTCGCCACCGGTGTCGTCGCTCTGCTCCTTCACACGGGGACCTGTCCCGCGGAGAGGAGATCGAAATGGCAACCGGAGAATTTCAACTGATGAAAGTGCCGGCCGAGCAGTTGACCGGCATTCTGCACGGTCAGGTTGTCGATCCCGGAGCTCATCCCACGAACATCGTTCATCAGGGCGAGGGTTGGACCGTGGACGTGAGCTGGGAGGTCACCGGTGAGCTCGTCGACTGGCTGGCGGGCCGCTGGCAATTGGAGATCATCGCCGATCTGCTGGGGGGTGGTGAGACAAGGCATCCATCACCCCCGGTGGAGATGACCTTCACACCCGGCTCCGGCAGATATACCGCTTCTGTCCCCATGCGCGGCCAGCTCGTCCCCGGCACATATGACCTGGTGGTCAATCTCACCACGACGACGGCCGCCGGCACCGCGGGGGCGCTCGGCGGATTCGTCGTGATCAGCAAGATCATGGTCAAGGACTGAGGACCGCCGCCCCGGGCCGGCCGCCCGGGGCGGCGCGCTGCAAGCCCGTCGCAAGTGACGGCTCCTACGCTCCAGCCCTGGCGGTCACGGGGCAATGCGGCCGCCGGACTGTATCTGACGCCGCTGGAGGCTCTCTTTACTCCGTGAGCATTCCTCGAGGCGACGGGACCACAACGGGAGACCCCATGTCCGACACTCCGATGACCGCGGACGACGTGCTGCGCATCGCGGCCTACAAGGACCGGAGCGCGGCGTTAGAAGCCATGGTCATCGCCTACAGCTACCATCGCGTGGCCGCCGACCTCGCCACCCGCCTGGGCCGGGAGGCGAACAACTGGTACTGCTACGCCACCTGGACGTCCAAGGCCGTCGGCGAGAGCCTCGACCTCGGCCCGGACTCCCCGTTCATCGAGGACTTCGGCCGCCGCCTGCGGGTGCCGCAGCGCTTCAAGCGGGTGTTCAGGGCCGCGTTGCTCACGCTGCTCGGGCCCAGCTACCAGCTCGGGCTGGCGCTGGCCAACCGCGCCATCTTCCTGGAGACCGCCAGCCTGGCGGTCAACCTGTGGAACGACAGCCCTGACCGCTTCCTCCGGGTGAGCCCGGAGTCCGACCTGACGCCGACGCCGCCGGAGTTCCTGACGAACCTGCTGTCGCCGGCCGACGCGCGCTATCTGAAGGACGCCGCCCAGCTCATGGTCGAGGCCGCCGGGGCCGACGACCCCGAGGTGCGGGCCGAGCTGATGCTGGGCGCGAACATCGCGCTGTCGGCGTACGAGCAGGCTCGCGCGCAGGCTGCGCTCGAGCTGGTGCTCTACCGGCCGGTCCGGTGGCTGACCCGGGTGTCGTGGCGGTCGCTGCGCTCGCTGGTCACCCGCAGGCGCTTCGCCCGCTTCCGCCTCTACGCCGCCGCGCACGCGGACCAGCCGTGGCTGACCCGCAAGCTGGAGGACCTGTGGTCCTCGCTCTACACCCGCCACCTGTTCGCCGTGCGGACGCCGCTCAGCGACATCAAGGTCGGCCGGCCGCTGACGGCGCCGGCGGGCGTGGACATGGCGAAGGCATGGGCGCCGATCCAGAACGAGAAGGTACGCAAGCTCGCCGAGGAGTTCATCACCGAGGACCAGGAGGCCTCCACGGCCGGGGTGACCGACTGGGTGTCCTACCGGGACCGGATGCGGTTCATCGTCAGCTATTTCCGGGTCTACCAGCGGGTGGACGCGCTCTACCGGGTGCCGTTCGACCAGCAGGTCGCCGAGGGGCTCGCCGAGGAGATGCGCCGGGGGTTCGTCCCCGACGCCATCAGCGGCATGTTCGACAGCAGGCCGGGGCTGCGCGAGCGGCGCACGAAGTTCTACGCCTATCCCGCGGAGACCGACCCGGACGCCCACGAGATGGCGCACTTCGACTTCGAGCCGTTCCTGGAGGCGATCCAGCTTGACCCGGCCACGAAGTAGATCAGTCCAGGAAGTCGCGCGTGATCTCGCGGGCCTGGAGAAGCCCGCGTAGCTTCGCGAAACAGCGGGCTCGGGTGGGCCCGATGCTCCCGACCGGCCTGCCCAGCCTGCGCGCCACGTCCACATAGTGCGGCTCGGAGGTTTCCGTGAGCGCCCTGAACAGGACCCGCTGCGCTGCCGGCAGCTTCTCGACCAGCTCCTCCAGCGTGCCGGCCAGCCAGATCCTGGCAAGTTCCCTGTCCACGTCGTCCGTGCTGCCCAGCGAGTCGAGGTCCGGTGTGCAGATCTCCTTCGTCCGCCTGGTGAGCTTCAGGCACTCGCGGAAGGCGATCGTGGCCAGCCAGCCCGCCATGCGCTGGCCGTCCTCCACGCTGCGCAGGTTCTGCCAGGCCAGCAGCCAGGTCGTCTGGAGCACGTCCTGGGCGTCCTCGTGGCTGAGCCGGAAGCGGCGGATGCGGGCCCTGAGCATCGGGCTGAACTCCTCGACCAGCCGCTCCCACGCCATGGCGTCGCCGTCCTGCGCGGCGGACACCAGGGCGGCGGTGTCAGGGCGTTCGATGGTCTCCAACTGCATGTCGTTCTCCCCGCCGGCCCGGGCACTCGGGGGGTCATTTCCGGCCGGCTCCCTCACGGTGCGCCCAGTGATCCGAAAAGGCTGTCTCGAACGTGACAGTCCAGGTGTGTTCCGCATCACATTTCGGAGATCGGTAACCACAGGCTGTCCGCTCGCGGAATGCGGCCTAGAGTTCTTGCATGAACGCTCGCAGCGGGCTTCCACACGACGTCGAGCCGGTCGCCGCCGTGCTGGCGGAGATCCCGTTGTTCCGCGTACTCGGAGAGAGCGGCATCCAGAGCACGGCACGGGCCGGGCTGGCGCGCAGATACCGGTCCGGGCAGATCATCTTCCACCAGGGAGACCCGGGAGAGTCGCTGTACGTGCTGCTGGACGGGCTGGTGAAGGTGGTGTTCACCACCGAGCACGGCGACGAGATCGTCCTCAACATGCTGGGCCGCGGCGACACCTTCGGCGAGATGGCACTGCTGGACGGCTCGCCCCGCTCGGCCTCCATCGTGACCGTGCGGCCCGCCTGGGTGTTCGTGCTGCCCAGGGCGCGGCTGCTGGAGCTGATGCGGGAGCACCCGGGGCTGGCCGACGAGTTCCTGCGCCTGCTCGGCCGGATGGTGCGCAGGCTCACCGACCAGGCGGCCGACCTGGCCTTCCTCGACCTAGGGGGCCGCCTGGCCAAGCTGCTGCTGCAGCTGGCCGACAAGCACGGCCAGGACGCCGGGGTGGTGGACCTGCCCGGGTTGACCCAGTCCGACCTCGCCGCGCTGATCGGCGCGTCGCGACCGGCGGTCAACCGGGCGCTGCAGTCACTCGTGGCGAGGAACCTCATCGCCGTCAAAGGCCGAACGATCACGCTGCTGGATGTCGCCGCCCTCCGGAAACGGGGCGGCCTCTGAACGAACTGGAGAGTACGGGGTAGATGAACGTTCATGACGAGCGCTGGCCGGAGGAGAGGTTCCGGCAGCTACGGCAGCAGGCCGACCCGGACATCGACAAGGTGGTGGCCGAGTACCTCCAGGCGCAGCCCGCGGGGACGGGCGCGCTGGAGCTGGTCAAGGCCGTGGTCGCCGAGCTGGGGGCGGCCAAGCGGGAGGCCCGGGCCCCCTCGGGCGAGCCGCCGACCTCCGAGATCTTCGACGCGCTCGACTTCGTGAGGGACCTGCCGGAGTGGGGGGACGACCGGGAGCTGCTGGCCCGGGGGCAGGCCGTCTTCGCCGACTACGGGCTGTACCAGTCGGCCGCGCTGTTCTTCGCCTGCCTGCCGATGGCGTACGCGGAGATGTCCAGCGCCAAGGTGCTGGGCGGCGTTTCCCAGCTGGCCACGCACAGCCTCACCCGCCGGGTGGCGGAGACCGGCCAGATGCTGGTGGACGTGATGGGGCTGAAGGCCGCCGACAGCCTGCAGCCGGGCCGTCCCGGGCACACGACGGCGATCGGGCTGCGGATCCTGCACTCGTTCGTGCGGGCCCTGGTCGACGAGAAGTACGCCGACAGCTGGGACACCGAGCAGCACGGCCCGCCGGTCAACCAGGAGCTGCTGCTGGCCACGCTCTTCGACTTCTCCGTGGTGACGTGGGAGGCGATGGAGACCATGGGCGTCCTGCTGAGCGACGAGGAGCGCACCGCCAACCTCTACACCTGGAGCGTCTTCGGGCACCTCATGGGCATCGAGGTCTGCCGCGACGGCCCTCTCACGCTCGACGACGTCGAGCCGATCAGCGCGCGCCTGGGCCGCCTGCTCGAGTCCAGTGACGAGGGCCGCCGCCTGATGGCCATGCTGCTGCAGGAGATGGAGGTCTTCATGCCGCTGGGCTGGCGCAAGATGCCGCGCAGCCTGGTGCACTGGATCTTCCGGCACGCCCAGCACGGCGCCGACCGGGTGCCCGAGCTGCTCGGCGTGCCGGAGCCGGCCTGGTGGTTCACCGCGATCTTCGCGGCGGCGCGTTCCGCCCACCGGCATGCGTGGCTGGCCGGGCCGGTGGACGGTGTGGTTCGCTGGCTGGTACGCAAGGCCGGGCGGCACATCGTGGTCGCCCTGATCGACCGCCACTCCGACGGGCAGGCGGCGTTCAGGATCCCCGGGGAGCTGGCCCACGCGTGGCGGATCAAGCAGTCGAACCCCGCGGTGAAGACCCGCGAGATCCGCCGCACAGTCCGCAGCAAGCTACGAGCGCCCGCGCGGGCGCTGAAAGGGCCGCGCCAGTGACTGCCCCCCAAGAGCCCCCGCACGAGCCGGGCACGCTCACCACGGCGACCATCCTGTTCACCGACGTGGTGAGCTCCACCGCCCTGCGGATCAGGCTCGGCGAGGAGCGGGCCAACGTCGTCTTCCGCCGCCTCTACCAGCTCCTGCGCTCGGTGGTGACGGCCAGCGGCTCGTCGTTCACCAAGAGCCTGGGCGACGGGCTGATGGCCGTGTTCGACTCCGCCACGGCCGGGCTGGACGCGATCATCGCGGTGCAGCAGGCGGTGGCCGACGAGAACGAGCGCGCCCTGGAGAAGATCTCCATCAGGGCCGCGCTCGCCGCCGGCGACGTGTGCTGGGGGCACGACGACGTGAGCGGGCTGCCCACGGTGGAGGCGGCCCGCCTGGTGGCGGTGGCCGAGGGCGGGCAGGTGCTCTGCACCGACCTGGTGCGGCGGCTGGCGCAGGGGCGCAGCAGGCACGAGTTCAAGGACCTCGGGCGGCTGCCGGGCAAGGGGCTGCGCGAGCCGCTGCACACGTACGAGCTGCACTGGCAGAGCGCCGACCATCACCTCGGCGGCGGGCTTGCGCCGTGGCTGGACGACGGCCCGCTGCTGCCGTTCGTGGGCAGGCAGGAGGAGCTGCGGGCGCTGGACCAGGAGCTGGCGGCGGCCGAGTTCGGCAGCGGGCTGGTGATCCTGGAGGGTGAGTCCGGGGTGGGCAAGACCCGGCTGGCCTCCGAGGTGGCCCGGCGGGCGCTCAAGCGGCAGTTCACGGTGCTGGCGGGGCGGTGCACGGATCCGGCGCGGCAGGCGTACGAGCCGATCGCCGGCGCGGTGGAGCGGCTGGCCCGCACCTCGCCCGCGCTGCTGCTGCGGGCCGGGGTGGACCAGCAGTGCGGCCAGCTCGTTCGGCTGGCGCCGTCGCTGGCCGCGCCGCCGCTGTCGCTGGAGGTGCCGCCGGCCACCGAGCCGGTGTCCGAGCGTTACCACCTGATGGCCGCGGCCCGCACGCTGATCGAGCGCCTGGCCACCGTGCGGCCCGTGCTGCTGGTCGTCGACGACCTGCAGTGGGCCACGCTGGAGTCGCTGCAGATGCTCAACGCGCTCATGTGGGACGCCGACGCGCTGCCGCTGCTCGTCCTGGCGTTGTCGCGTCCCGTGCCGGTCGAGTCGGCCATGCCGGAGCTGCACAAGCTCACCGCCGACGGCCGGGTCATCCAGGTGCCGTCGTTCGGGCTGGACGAGGTCTCGCGCGCGCTGGCGGAGGCGCGCGCGAGCGGCGACCCCCAGCTGCTGCACCGGATCACGGGCGGCAACGCGTTCCTGATCAGCGAGGTGATCAGAGAGCTGGCCGCGGGCAAGGACCTCGACTCGCTGGCCGTGCCCGATTCGGTCACCCGGATGGTCATGGCCCGCCTGGCCCAGCTCCACCCCGACGCCAGAGACCTGGTCAGCCTGCTGGCCGTCGGCGAGCGGATGGACTCCGCCGCGCTGCGGCGCGGCCTCGGCCACGAGCAGGGCCTCGACGAGGCCCGGTTCGTGGCCGCGGTGGAGGAGGCGATGGGCGCGGGCCTGGTGACCATGCTGGACGACGGGTCCTGCCAGTTCTCCCACGAGCTCACCAGGACCGCCCTCTACGGCATGCTCTCCGCGCCGCGCGCCGCGCTGCTGCACGGCCGGGTGGCCGACGCGCTGTGCGAGACGGACCCGAAGGCGATGGAGTCGCGGCCGTACGTGGTGGCCACTCACCTGCTGGCCGCCGCCGAGCACGGCCGCGACCCGGCCCGGGTGAGCGCGGCCGCCGACGCGGCGGTGCACGCGGCCCAGCACGCGCTGGCCGGGCTGGCCCACCGCGAGGCGGTCACCTGGTACCAGCGGGTGCTCGACCTGCTGCGCGACCACCCCCACAGCACGCTGGAGCGGCGCGCCGAGCTGCTGGTGGAGTGCGGCCGGGCGATGTGGCTGGCCGGGCACCCGGAGGCCCGGCGGACCCTGCTGGACGCGGCCGACCTGGCCCGGGAGTGCGAGCGGCACGACCTGATCGTCACCGCGGCGCTCGGCGGCGACCGCGGCAGCATCTCGGTGACGCCCGACCAGGAGCGCATCGCGTTGCTGACCGAGGCGCGCAAGGTGGTCGACTCCACCGACGTCAGCACCCGGGCGCTGCTGGCCGCCCAGCTCGCCTCGGAGCTCATCTGGGCACCCGACGGGGAGCGGCGCTTCGCGCTGAGCGACGAGGCGGTGGCGCTGGCCCGCAAGTCCGGCGACCCCCGCACGCTGGCCGGCGTGCTGGGCATGCGCAGCCTGACCATCGTCCCCGCCGACCCGCTGCACCAGCGGCACCGCGACGGCGACGAGATGCTGGAGGCGGCCCGCCGCACGGGCGACGACCTGGTGCTGTTCCACGCGTACGTGCAGCGCACTCCCCCGGTGCTGGACAGCGGCGACGCCACCAGGGCCGCCATGCTGCTCGACCAGGCCGACGAGCTGGCCCGTCGGCTCGGGCAGCCGCACCTCAACTGGCTGATCGGCTACTCCAAGGCCGGGCTGACCCTCATGCAGGGCGACCTGGCGCAGGCCGAGTCGGAGGCGGAGGCGGCCCTGCGGCTGGGCTCGGAGATCGGCCGCCGCCTGGAGGCCGTGGCCATCTACGCCGAGCAGATCGCCGAGATCCGGCGCCTGCAGGGACGGCTGTGGGAGCTGCGCGACCGGCTGCGCCGCGCCGGTCAGGCTCCCCGCGTGGACCCGGTGCACGCGGTGCTGCGCTACCTGTGCGAGCTGGCCGACGAGGAGGCCGCTCCCCTGCTCGACCGCATCCTGGCGTACGGGGGCGCCGCGCCGCCGCGCAACATGGCGCACCGGTCCGCCCTCGACAACCTCGCCCTGGCCGCCGCGCGGCTGGGGCGGGCCGAGCTGGCCGGGCGGTTGTACGACTCGTTGTCCGCCGGCGGGGAGACCTTCGGCCACGGCGCCGTGGCCCACCACTGCGGGCACCACTACCTGGCCCACCTGTGCGTGGCGATGGGCGACCGGGGACGGGCCGCCGAGCACTTCGAGGCCGCGGCCGAGGTGCACGAGCGGCGCGCGGTGCCGCTCATGCTCGCCGAGTCCCTGCTCGACTGGGCCGACCTGCTGGACGCGGGAGGCGTCGGCGGCCCCAAGCCGGCGGATCTGCGCGAGTGGTGCCGGTCGCTGCTGGCCGGTCGGGGAGCGCTGCTGCTGGACCGGCGGCTGCCTGTTTAGGCTGGTAGGGCACCGGGCGACCCGTCCTCGGGGAACAGGCCACGGGGGACAGCAGTGAGCGTCCAACTGGCGCTCATAGGAGGCGGCGCCCGACCTCGACGCGGCCGCGTTGCCCGAACACGGCGCGGCCGCGTTGCCCGAACACGGCGCGGCCCAGTGGGTGACGTCAGTGGGCGGGGCGCAGGCTCAGGGTCTGGCCCGCCTCGATGGCCTCGCGCACGCTCCTGGCCAGCGTCTCCTGCAGCGCCTCGCCGCGGGCCTCGAGGCCGCGCAGGCCGTCGGTGTCGTCGGTGTGAGCCAGCAGCGCCCGGTACTTCTCGTTGTTGCCCAGCGCCTCCTGCGCCCGCAGGGCGGCGTCGGCCTCCTGGACGCGGCGGGCGTACCCCTCCAGCCCCTCCACCCTGGCCGTCACGCTCGCCACGGAGCGGCGCAGGGCCTCCTGCTGCGGCTCCAGCACGGCCATCAGCTCGGCGGTCACGACGCCCCGCATGGCGCGGGTCTGCTCCTGCTGCAGGTGCGTCTGGACCCGCAGCAGCAGCGCGATCTCCCAGATCTGCCGGGGCAGCAGCACCTCGTTGGCCAGCCCGTCCAGCAAGCGTTTCTGCATGACCTGCGAGGTGTAGACGGACATGACGGCCGCCCTGGCGCGTTCCAGCAGGGCCCGGGCGGGCGGGGAGAGCTCGGGCACCAGCACGAACCGGTCCCTGCTCGGCCGGCTCGAACCGCGCAGCCTCGGGATGAAGGAGTCGATGACGGCCAGGCGCTCCTGCTCGGTCAGGTCCGGGTCCGCGACGAAGTCCACCGTACGCCTGACGTGGTCGCGCTCGTGGGCGAGCAGGTGCCGCTCGGCGGTGACCAGGTCCCGGCGGCGGAACACGTCGTGCGCGACCACGAACGCGCACAGGCCGACCGGGACGAGCAGCAGGGCGTACAGGATGCCCGAGAGCCCCGCCGTCCCGTACATGACGAGGCCGGCCAGCAGGACCGCCGCGCAGATCGCGACCGATAAGAACGCGTAGGCACGGACCTTGGCCACACCGTCCCCCTCTGAGCGAGTCCCGAAGTGCCCGAGAGTTCACAATAGCCCGGAGAGGCGGGAAGATCACGGGTCACCGGAGGTAGGAAGCTCCGTTCAGATCGAGCACGGCACCGCTGGCCCATTCGGCGGCCGGCGAGGCCAGGTACACGACGGCCGCGGCGATCTCCTCCGGCCGCGCCACCCGGCCGAACGGGCTCTGCGCGCGGATCGCGTCGCCGCGCGGGGCCTTGAGGTGCTCGTTCGTCATGTCCGTCTCGACGAAGCCCGGCGCCACGCTGGCCACCGCGACACCGCTCGGGGCCAGGGCGATGGCCAGCGACTGGCCCAGGGCGTTCAGCGCCGCCTTGCTCGCGCCGTAGGCCGGGCTGTCGGGCTCGCCGCGGAAGGCGCCGCGCGAGGTGACGTTGATGACGCGGCCGCCGGCGGGCATGTGGCGCAGGGCGCACCAGGTCGCGTTGGCCGGGCCCACCAGGTTGACGTCGAGCGTGCGGCGCCAGGCGTCCTGCCACTCCTCGTACGACGTCTCGGTGATGGGGTGGTGCAGGAACACGCCCGCGTTGTTCACCAGGACGTCGATCGCTCCGCCGAGCGCCCCGGCCGCCGCGTCCACCATGGTCCTGACGTCCCCGGGGTCGGCCAGGTCGGCCTGGACGACGGCGTGTCCCTCTCCCGGCAGCTCGCCGAGCAGGCTCTCGGCCTCCTTGGCGGAGTCGCGGTGATGGATCGCGACCCGGTCGCCCTGCGCGGCGAAGGCCGCCGTTACCGCCCGTCCGATGCCTCTCGACGCGCCGGTGACAAGAACTCCACGTCCGCTCATCCACCGCACCCTAGGGGATCGGCACCGCACGGGTTCCGGTGGGGTGCCCCCCGCTCGATCAGCAGCGCGGCGGCCAAGGCCACGTGGTCCTCCCAGGGGCGGGCGACGACCTGGACCGCGCCGGGCCGGCCGCCGGCCGTGCCCGACGGGACGACGACCACGGGAGCGCCCGTGAGGCTCCAGGGCAGGGTCCAGACGTAGTCGGACTCGGTCGATTCGCGCCAGGGCGGCGGGGGTGACGGGGCGGCCGGGGTGATGAGCAGGTCCAGGTGGGCGGTGGCGGCGAGCATGCGCCTGCGGAAGCGGTCCCAGTCCCACAGCAGCCATGCGTGCTCCGCGCCCGACAGCCCGGCCCGTCCCCAGTGGCGGCGGGTCAGCTCCAGTGCCTCCTCGCGGACGTCCGGCACCGGCTCCTCCACGACCACGGCCCCCGCTTCGGCCAGCATCTCCACCGCCGCCCGCACGGGATCCTCCGCCCGATCCGGCCCCACCCGCGCGAGGTCCCCCGCTTCGTTCCCGACCCGCACGAGGTTCGCCGTCCCCGTGCTCATCCGCGCGAGGTCCCGCGCCTCCTTTACCTCCCGCACGAGGTCCCCCGCCTCCTTCCCCACCGCCGCTCGTCCCGCCGTCTCTCCTTCCATCGCCCGTCCCGCCGTCTCTCCTTCCATCGCCCGTCCTGACGTCTCTTCCCCCACCGCTCGTGGCGACGTCGCCCCCTCCGCCGGGCGCTCCGCCGCCATCGGTCCGCGCCCTTCCCGTTCCACCGGCCATGCCTCCGGCACAGCGCCTCCTGCCCCTGGCCGCTCCGCCGCCATGGGCCCGGCCTGCTCGGCTCCCACCGGCCTCTCCGGAGCGGAGCGGCCGGCTCCCGGCGGTGTCCGTTCTGCGGGCGGGGCGGACTGGGCCGGCGGGTGGTCGGGGTCGGACGGTGAGCGACCGGGGGCGGGCAGGCGCCCGGACGGAGGGGACGCGCCAGACGCGCGGAACGCGCCCGCTCCCTGGGACGCGCCGGACGCCGGGGACCAGTCGGAGGACGGGGTCATGATGCCCACGCGGAGCCCGGCCAGGGACACCGTGTCCGGGTCGCCCAAGGGGACGGGGGCGACGCCGGCGTCCAGGCCGTCCGGTCCGGCGATCACCGCGAGCGCGAGGGCCAGGTCGCGGACGCAGGTGGCGAGCGGGCCGATGGCGGTCCTGCCGTCCTCCAGGGCGCCGCAGCGCGGGAAGTGGCCCGTCAGGGGCACCCGTCCGAACGTCGGCTTCAGCCCCGCGATCCCGCACCACGCGGCGGGCAGGCGTACGCTGCCGCCCGAGTCGCTGCCCAGCCCCAGCGGCACGGCACCGGCCGCCACCAGCGCCGCCGTGCCGGACGAGGAGCCGCCGGGCGCGCGGCTGGGGTCGAGCGGGTTCCGGGTGGGACCGTACACGGCGTTGTCCGCCATGGCCGCGCTGATCGCCACCACGATCGCCCCCGCCTGCCGGAGCCGGGCGACCGCCGTGGCGTCGGCGGCCGGGCGCCGTCCGGGGTCGCCGCGCGAGGTGCCCGTGGCCCCCGTGACGGGCCAGCCGGCCACGTCGATCCAGTCCTTGACCGTGATCGGCACACCCTCCAGGAGCCTGCCCGCGCCCGCACGCAACCGCCGGTCGGCCCGGGCCGCCTCGGTCAGGCTCCGCCCGGGGTCGATCGCGGCCACCGCGCCGATCCGGGCGTGCAAACCCTCCAGCCGCTCCAGCACGTCCCGGACCGTTTCGGTGACGGTGGTCTCGCCGGTCTTGTGGCGGTGTACGAGATCGAGGACGTTCCGGCTCATCGGCCCTCCTCTGGGTCCGGCAGCCCTCGCCACCCTACGATGGTCAACACCCTCGCGACCAGGAGCCGACCTTGACCGAGTTCCCCGCCGGCCTGACCGCGGACGTGGCGCGGGCGTACGAGCTGGGCGAGCCGCTCCGGCCTCCGGTGTACGCGGCCCGCGGCGAGCTGGGCCGGATCTGGCGGCTCGACACCGACCGCGGCTCGTGGGCGGTCAAGGAGTCGCTCGTACCCGTCGAGGAGGGCGACGTGCGGGCGGACCACGCGTACCAGCTGGCCGCCGCGGACGCGGGCATCCGGCTGCCACGGCCGCGGCTGACCTCGGCCGGGGCGGTGCTGTTCGGGGTGTGCCGGGTCTACGAGTGGGTGGATCTGGTGGACGGAGAGGTGGTCACGGCGGCGGAGCTGGGTGCCGTGACGGCGCGGCTGCACCGGCTCGGACATCCGGCCGGCGGTCCCGTGATCCCGTGGTTCTCCGAGCCGATCGGCCGGGACCGGTGGGAGGCGCTGGCAGAGGCGGGCACGGGGGCAGGCGCGGAGGTGGGCACGGGGGCGGGCACGGGGGCGGGCACGGGGGCGGGCGCAGGAACGGGCGAGGCGTGGGGGCTCGCGCTGGCGCGGCTGCTGCCCGAGCTGGTGGCGCTCGACGCCCTCGTCGTGCCGCCCGATCCTGGGTCCCTCGCCACGTGCCACCGCGACGTCAACGTGGAGAACGTACGGCGGGCGCGCGACGGGGGCGTGGTGGTGCTGGACTGGGAGAACTGCGGCGCGGCCCAGCCGGCGTACGAGCTGGCCTCGATCCTGACCGACCTCTCGCTCCAGGACGCAGTGGTGGCCTACCGGGCTTACCGGGCCGAGGGCGGGCGCGGGGTGATCGCGGAGCGGGCCGATTTCTCGATGGCCATCGCCGTGCAGGGGCACCTGCTGGAGTTCTACGCCCGGCGGGCGCTGTCGCCGCTGGAGTCGGCGGAGTCGCTGGAGTCGGCGGAGAACCGATCCCGGGCCCGGACCCGGCTCGGCACGATGCTCGACCAGCCGCTGACACTCGCCCGGATCGACGCCCTACGCTCCGCCTGCTCGGGCGGTTGAGGCCGGTCGTAGGGCTGGGCGGGCGAGGCGGGGCTCTTGAGGCGAGGCCGACCGACCGCCAGGACGGCGGACCGGCAGGACGGCGGACCCGGCAGGACGGCGGACCCGGCAGGACGGCGGACCCGGCAGGACGGCGGACCCGGCAGGACGGCGGACCCGGCACGACCGGTTATGAGGGCCACCAGGGGCTGCGTTCGCGGATGGCGGCCTGGGCGCGGGAGACGAGGCCCGTGTAGCGCTTGCCGGGATACCACGGCATGGTGGCGATCCGGTCGAACCCGGGGATGGTCTCCATGTGCTGGACCATGCGCCGGCGCGTGGCGGTGTCGGGGAGCGGGCCGCGCATGGCGGCGACATTCTCGGCCACGTGGGCGGGGTTCGAGGTGGCGGGCAGGGCGCAGGTGACGGCCGGGTTGGAGATCACCCATTTCAGGAAATATTGCGACCAGGTGCTGATGCCCAGCTCCCTGGCGAAGCCGGGCAGCGGGCGGCCAGCCACGATCTGGTGCAGGCGCGCCTTCTCCAGCGGCATGTTCACGAGCACCGCCGTGCCGTTCGCCGCCGCCGCCGGGATGAGCCGCTCCTCGGCCGCTCGGGTGTGGATCGAGTAGTGCACCTGTACGAAGTCCGGCGCGGCCCGCTCGACCCAGCTCTCCACCAGCGGGAAGTACGCGGGCTCGTGGTGGGTCACGCCGAGGTGCCGGATGCGGCCCTCCTTCTTCCACGCGTGCAGGAGGGGGACGATCACGTCCACGTTGACCAGGCTGTGGCACTGCATCAGGTCCACCGGCCGGTCGAGTGACATGCGCTCGACCGTGCGCCGCCGGCTGGCCTCGGCATGGCTGTCGTCCCAGAGATGCTCGCCGGTCGACCAGATCTTGCCGGCCAGGAACATGCGATCGCCGATGCGCAGGTCGGCGGCGACCTCGCCCAGATTCACCTCCGACCTGCCGTACAGCGGCGAGCAGTCGAACACCCTGCCGCCCGCCCGCCAGTGCCGCCTGACCACCTCCCGGACGCGGTGCCGGTCGGAGAAGGTGTCGAAGGTCATGAAGGTGCCGAGCCCGATCGCGGGCAGCCGCTCGTTCGTGCCGGGCACCGTACGGGTGATCAGGTCGTCGTCCGGCTCGGCCGCGGCGGCGCCCGCCGTCCCCACCGGGAGCGCACCGAGCCCGCCCGCCTTCATCAGCTGCCGCCGCGTGGGCGTCCACGAGAGATTGTTCTGCATATCGAGATGGTTGCTCGGGAAACGCCCGGAAAGCCAAGTCCGGTTCGGACCGGCGGCATACCGCGCGGGTATCCGGCGGCGGGCCTCGCAGGTAGGGTCCGGAATCCGGTACGTGATCAAGGTCAACCGGATGCGGGTATGGAACGTCCCAATACTCCCGTCCCCTACCTGGAGTCACGCCATGGGATCCCCGCCCCAGCCGCAAGGGCCGTACGGCCGGCCGCACCAGCCACGGCCCTACGGCCCCGGCGGGCACCCGCACCATTCCGCGCCCCACCCCGGCGCACCACGCTCCGCGCCCCCATACCCGGCACAGCAGCCCGCGCCCCAGCGCGGGGTACAGCAGCCCGCACCCCCATGCGCGGCACAGCATCCCGGGCCGCCGCACGGCCCCGTGCGCCGGCTCGTGCCACCAGGCCGCGCACCTCAGCACGGTCCACAGGGCCCCGCGCCCCGGCACGCTCCACACGGCCCCCCGCAGGCGCAGCACACCGCCCAGAGTCCCTGGCCCGCGCAGCGCACGCCGCCGCCGCACGATCCCTGGCCCACCCAGCCCATGCCACCAATCCCGTGGTCCGCGCAGCGCATGCCACAGAGCCCGTGGCCCACCCAGCCCATGCCGCAGAACCCGTGGCCCACCCAGCCCATGACCCAGGGCCCTCCGTCTGTTCAGGGCATGCCGCAGGGGGCGGTGGCCCAGCACGGTCCTCGGGGACACCGGGCGCCGCCCCAAGCGTGGTCGTCCCGGGAGAACCTCGGGCTGATCGTCCTGCTCGCGGTGGGCCTTCCCCTGATCCTTCTGGGCGGTGGCGCGGCGGTGGTCATGGTCCTGACGGACACCGGCCAGGGCACGGTGGCCACCGAGGCCGGAGCGCCGAACATGATCATGCCGTCCCGCGAGCCCGTGCCGAACCAGCAGCAGGCGGAAGGCGTGGCCAGCGAGCCGCCCGGCGGCCTGGCGGGTCAGCCCACCGGCGCGGCCGGGCAACCCACCGGCGCGGGAGGCCAGCCCACGAGCCCAGCCGGCCAGCCCACGGGCACGGCCGGCCAGCCGACCCTCGGCCAACCGGCTGCCGGAGGCGTGACGAGCGGGCCAACGAGCGGGTTCGGGGAGCCGGGCCCTGGTGGGCTGGCGGGCCAGCCCACGAGCGTCGGCGGGTACCCAGCCTCCGGCCAGCCAACGAGCGCGGCCGGCCAGCCCACCGACGCGGCCGGGTAGCGACCGGGCGTGGGCGGGTAGCCGACCGGGCGTGGGCGGGTAGCCGACTCCCGGCCAGCGGGCTGTCGCAGGCGTGACCGGGGGCGCCGTCCAACGGCGGGGTGGCGTCGTCTAACAGCGGGTGGGGCGGCAGGATGGGACAGGTGGCGTCCGTGGCCAGGTTCGCGTTCGCGTTGAACGCCGGGATCGCCGGGCAGAAGGGCGAACGGACGCTCTCCTGACGCCCGGCGACATACCTTTCCTGTATGCCGGTTGATCTGCGCATGATGCGCTACGTGATCGCGGTGGCGGAGGCGGGCAGCTTCGAGGCCGCGGCCGAGCGGCTGCACATGACCCAGCCGCCGCTCAGCCGCCAGATCCGCGACCTGGAGCGCGAGCTGGGCGTCAACCTCTTCCACCGGCGGCCCACCCGGCTCACCGAGGCGGGCCGGGTGTTCGTGGAGGCGGCGCGCGAGGTGCTGGCGGGGGCGGAGCAGGCCGTCGAGCGGACCCGGCGGGCGGCCGGGGTCGATCACGGGGCGGCCCGGGTCGGGTACACGGTGACGACGTCATTCGACGAGATGCCGAAGGTGTTCGCGGCGATGCGCGCCCGCCATCCCGGGATCCGGGTCGAGGCCCGCGAGGCGTGGGACGCCGAGCTGACCGGCGCCGCGGCGGACGGCGAGCTGGACGTGCTGCTGGGCAGGCACCTGGCCGTGCCGGCGGAGTGGTTGTCGGCGGTGTTGCGCTCGGAGGAGTTCGTCGTGGTCGTGGGGGCCGGTCACCGGCTGGCGGGGCGGGCCGGGGTGAGCCTGCGCGACTTGCGCGGGGAGACGTTGCGCTTCTTCCCGCGCCGCTTCGCGCCCCTCTACTACGACCGGGTGCTGGCGAGTCTGAGGAGTACGGGCGAGGAGTTCGACGTCTGGGAGAACCCGCTGCCGGGGCTGCGCAACCTCAACGTCAGCCTGAGCGACAGCGGGTACATGCTGCTGCCCCGCTCCCTGTGCGGCCAGCTCCCCGGCGGGATCGCCTGCCTGCGGCTCGAGGACCGGCTGCCGCCGATCGAGCTGCGGGTGTCCTGGCAGCGCAACCCCTCCCCCGCCGTGATGACCCTGGTCAGGACGGCGCGCAGGGTCGCCAGGCGGGAAGGCTGGCTCACCGCCGCACCAGGAACCGCTCGGGAGCAGCCCTGACGGACCCACGAGGCCCCGCTCGGAAGCAGCCCTGACGGACCCGCGAGGCCCCGCTCGGGAGCAGCCCTGACGGATCTCAGCGGCCGCGCAGGATGAGGCGGGACAGCCGGCGCGGGCGCTTGCGCCGGAACGCCGCCCGCTCGTTGACCTGCGGGTACGGCACCTCCGGCACCGGCACCCCGAGGAACGCGCACAGCGGCTCCCACCCGTCCCCCGGCTCGAACACCAGCAGCCGCTCGGCCGGGATCGCCGCCCGCACCTCGGCGACGTGCCGTTCGAAGACCTCGATGACGTGCTCGCGGTCGTCGATGCGGCCGCCGAAGACCGGGTCGATGAAGGTCGCCCTGGCCATGCGCGGGTAGAGGGCGAAGTCCGGGGCCCGCCGCGCCACCAGCCAGCGGATCACCCGGCGGTGCGGCGGCAACCCGCGCCGCTGCTCCAGCGCGCTGCGGAAGATGGTCTCGCTGACGCTGTCGTACCAGCGCCCGGGGTCGCGGACGGTGAGGATGACCTTGGCATCGGGATAGTGCGCGGCCAGTTCCCGCCAGTACGCCGAGGCGGGCCAGTCGAGCGCGGACCCGAACCCGGCGAACAGCGCGTCCCAGTCCCGGGAGCGCCCTTCGCCGACGTCGAGCCACTGCCGCACCCGGTACGGCTCGGCGATGACCGACGACATGTGGTAGCAGGGCCCGAAGCCCAGCTGTTCGAGCGCGGCCTTGAGCGATCTCGTACCCGTGCGGCCGAATCCGGCGCCGATGACCTTCACGTCATGCCCGTCTCTGATCCGTCTCTGATGTGAATCCCGTTATATGACGGCAAATCGCAATCGGGAACGGCCACTAACACGCAGAGGAGCCGACCATGCTCTTCCCGACCCCCCTTCTCGACGCGCTGCGCGCAACCCCGGCGAGCCCGGCCTTCGAGCACGGCGACAGGACCGTCTCGCGCGGCGAGCTGCTGGAGCTGATCCGCCGGCTGGCGGGCGCGATGCACGACGCCGGCCTGGGCCCCGGCCGGGCGGTCGCCGTCCGTACGGAGGTCACGCCGGAGGCGTTCGCCGCGCACATGGCCGCGCACACGCTGGGCTGCCGCGTCGTCGGCATCCGGCCCGGGTACCCGCCGGCCCAGCTCGACCACGTGCTCGGCATGGGCGTGGACGCCGTGCTCGTGGACCCGGCGACGGCCACGCCGCGGCTGCTGGGCGCGGGCACGCCGCTCTCGCTCGGTCCGGTGGACGGCGCGGCCGACCTGCTGGCCCACCCGGACGGCGGCCGGCCGCTCACCGTGACCGCCCGGCCCGGCGACGTGGCCGCCCTGACCTTCACCAGCGGCAGCACCGGGCGGCCCAAGGGCTGCGCGATCACGTACCGGGCGCTGGGCGAGCACTGGACGTGGCAGCCGCGCGTGTGGTCGCCGGTCGCGACCGCGCTCGCCCGGGGCTTCGAGCGCTACCTGCTGTTCGGCACGCTGGCGAGCATGGTGGTGCTGGAGTTCCTGGCGCCGTGCCTGCTGGGCGGGGGCACCGCGGTGATCCCGGAGGACGACGGGCGGCCGCTGTTCCCGTACGCGATCGAGCGCTACCGGATCACCGGGACGATCATCACCGTGCCCCGGCTGTTCCAGCTCCTGGAGCTGGCGGACACGGCCGACCTGTCCAGCCTGCGGGCGCTGATGGTGTCGGGCTCGCCGATCGGCCCGCGGCGGCTGGCGGCGGCGGCCGCGCGGCTCGGCCCCGTCGTCTACCAGGGGTACGGCCAGACCGAGGCGGGCAACATCGCGATGCTCACCCCCGAGCACATCGCCGCGGGCGTCGTGGCCCCGGTCGGCCGGCCGCATCCCGGGGTCGAGCTCAGCGTGCGCGACGAGGAGGGCACCGAGCTGCCCGCCGGGCGGACGGGCGAGCTCCACGTGCGCAGCCCGTACGTGATGGCGGGTTACTGGGGCGACGAGGAGGAGACCCGCGACACCCTGCGGGACGGCTGGCTGCGCACCCGCGACCTCGGCCACGTCGACGAGGACGGGTTCCTGCACCTGGAGGGCCGCACCCGGGACGTGGTCATGGTCAACGCGATGGTGGTGTACGCGGGCCCGATCGAGCGCGTGCTGACCGGCCATCCCGACGTCGACGAGGCGTACGTGGCCGGCACGCCGGACGAGGGCACCGGGGAGGCCGTGCACGCGTTCGTGGTGCCCGCGCCGGGCCGCGTCCCCGACCCCGCCGCCCTGTCCGCGCTGGTACGCGCCGAGCTGGGCGCGGACAGCGTGCCCAAGACGATCACGATGGTGCCCGGCGTCCCGGTCGCCACCAGCGGCAAGCCCGACAAGCGGGCCCTCCTCGCCCTGCACGGCGGCGGGGCGTTCTGAGCAATCTCTGAGAATTGCCCGCCAACACTGATGTTGTCATTTCAACCACTTCGCTGTGACGGAGGCGTCAGTGCCGGACAACACCCTGGACTACCTGGTGATCGGCGCCGGGCCCGCGGGCCTGCAGCTCGGCTACTTCCTGCACCGGGCGGGCCGGACGTACCGGATCCTGGAGGCGGGTCCGGAACCGGGCCAGTTCTTCCGCACCTTCCCGCGCCATCGCACGCTCATCTCGATCAACAAGAAGCACACCGGCTGGGACGATCCTGAGCTCAACCTGCGCATGGACTGGAACTCGCTGCTGTCGGACGATCCCGGCCTGCTGTTCACGCGCTACAGCGACCGGTACTTCCCGCACGCCGACGACATGGTCCGCTACCTCGGCGACTTCGCCAGGACGTGCGGGCTGCGGATCTCCTACGACTCGCCGGTGGTCCGGGTGGACCGGCCTGACCCGCCGACCGGGCCGTTCCGGGTGACCGACGAGAACGGCCGTACGTACGAGGCCCACCGGCTCGTCGTGGCGACCGGTGTGACCAGGCCCAACATCCCGCCCATCCCGGGCGTCGAGACGGCCGACACGTACGGCACCGCCTCCACCGACCCGGCCGACTACGTCAATCAGCGGGTGCTCATCATCGGCAAGGGCAACTCGGGGTTCGAGACGGCCGACAACCTGATCGAGACGGCCGCGGTCATCCATGTGTCCGGCCCCCACTCGCTGCGCATGGCCTGGCGCACGCACTACGTGGGGCACCTGCGGGCGGTCAACAACGGCCTGCTCGACACCTACCAGCTCAAGTCCCAGAACGCGCTGCTCGACGGCGACGTCAGGCGGATCGAGCGGCAGCCGGACGGCACGTACCTGGTGACGGTGGCCTTCGCCCGGGTCAACGAGGTCACCAAGGACATCCCGTACGACCGCGTGATCGTCTGCACCGGATTCCGCTTCGACGCCTCGATCTTCGCCGACGGGTGCCGCCCCGACCTGGTGATCAACGGCAGGTTCCCGGCGCTCACGCCCGCGTACGAGTCGGTCAACGTGACGGACCTGTACTTCGCCGGCACCATCACCCAGTCGCGCGACTTCCGGCACGGCACCAGCGGTTTCATCCACGGCTTCCGCTACGGCGCCCGCGCCCTGCACCGCGTCCTGGAGTCCCGCCACCACGACGTCCCCTGGCCCGCACGGGTGCTCCCGGCGGACCCGGCGGCGCTCGCGGAGGCGGTCATCGGGCGGGTCAACCGGACCTCGGCCCTGTGGCAGCAGTTCGGTCTGCTGGCCGACGTGATCGTCGTCGACGGCGACACCGCCCGTTACCTGGAGGAACTGCCGCACGACCTCCAGGGCCCGCCGATCGGCGACCGCGGCCACTTCACGATCACCCTGGAGTACGGGCCCGAGCACGACCAGGTCGACCCGTTCGACATCGAGGTCGGCCGCATCAGCCAGAGCGACTCGGCCCGCGCGCACGAGGGCCACTACCTGCATCCCGTCGTTCGCCACCACCTCCCCGGCGAGCCCCCCGTGGCCCACCACATCACGGAGAACCTGGAGAACGAGTGGGACTCCCCGGAGGTCCACGTGGAGCCGCTACGGGCCTTCTTCGCCGGCCGTACGTCCTCCGTGCCGGCCTGATGGACCGGCGGAACCTGCGCGAGTTCGAGGCGGCCGCCCGCGAGCGCCTCGACCCCGCGCACTACGACTACTTCGCGGGCGGCGCGGGTGACGAGGTCACCGTGCGGGCCAACGAGGCCGCGTTCGGGCGGCTCGGGCTGGTGCCCCGGGTGCTGCGTGGCACCGGCAAGCTCCAGACCGACCTGACCCTGCTGGAGAGCCGCGCGGCGGCTCCCGTGCTGGTGGCGCCGACGGCGTTCCACCGCCTCGCCGACCCTGAGGGCGAGCGGGCCACCGCGCGGGCCGCGGCCGCCACCGAGACGATCATGATCGTGAGCATGGCCGCCACGGTCGCGATCGAGGACGTGGCGGCCGCGGCGCCCGGCGCCGAGCTGTGGTTCCAGCTCTACGTGCAGCCGGACCTGGCCTTCACCGAGCGGCTCGTCCGCCGCGCCGAGGCGGCCGGCTGCAGGGCGCTGGTGGTCACCGTGGACTCGCCGGTCCTCGGCCGGCGGGAGCGGGACCTGCGCAACGGCTTCCACGACCTGCCCGACCACCTGTGCTGCGAGAACCTGCGCGACGGGGCTCGCGGGGACCGGGTGCGCCCGATCGTCATGTGGCCGGAGCTGTCCTGGGAGCACCTCGGCGCGCTCAGGCGGATGACGGGCCTGCCGATCGTGCTCAAGGGCATCACGCACCCGGCCGACGCGCGGCTCGCGCTCGATCACGGCACCTCGGCGATCATGGTGTCGAACCACGGCGGGCGGCAGCTCGACGGCGTCGCGGCCACGATCGACCTGCTGCCGGACATCGTGGCGGAGGTCGGCGGGGCCGTGCCCGTGCTGCTGGACGGCGGCGTGCGGCGCGGTACCGACGTGCTGAAGGCGCTGGCGCTCGGCGCCGCCGCCGTCGCGGTCGGCCGCCCGGTGGTCTGGGGCCTGGCGGCGGACGGCGAGCGGGGCGTGGCGGCCGTGCTGGAGCTGCTGCGCGCGGAGGTCGAGCACGCTCTCACGCTGTGCGGCTGCGCCTCGATCCACGACCTCGAGCCGGACATGGTGCGACGGCCGTGCTGAACACGCTGATCGTGCTGGGCGCGCCGGCCCTGCTCGTCGTCGTGGTGAGCCTGCCGTGGTGGCTGCCGGACCGGATCGTGGCGCTGCGGGCGCGGGTGTTCGCCCGGATCAACGGAGACGAGGGCATCCCCGTGCCCGGCGACCTGGTCGGGGTGGACCGGTTCAGGGAGATCTACTCGCACCCGGCCGCCGGCGGGCGCAGCGAGGGGGCCGCGCTGTCGGACCTGTTCTGGTACTGGCTGTCGCCCGGCCCCGAGATGCACCAGGAGCACCTGGAGGCGGGCGAGCGCTACGACGCCGTGGCCCGGGTCACCCGCGCCCTGCTCGCAGTGCCGCGGGCCGAGGCCGAGGAGCTCGCCCGGCGCTGCGCGGCCCGGACGCTCGACGGCGTGCGCGGCCTGGTCCGGCTCCGGGACCTGATGATGCCGCTGTGGGCGGAGTTCTCGTACGAGCTGGTCTTCGCCGAGCCCTGCCCGCGCGAGGCCCGCGACCTGATCGCCGCCAACGCGAACGACGTCGTCACCTCGCTCAAGTGCACGGGCCTGCGGCACATGGACCGCCGGGAGCGCCTGACCCGCTATCTCCTCGGCCGGCTGTCCCGGGTGCGCGTGCCGCTCCCGCCCGGCCTGACGCCCCTGCAGCAGGCGCACTACCTGCAGGGCGCCTTCTTCAACACCGCCGTCGTGCAGATGTCGGAGGCCATGGCCCACCTGTTGCTGGTCCTGGCCCAGCACCCGGACGTGCAGCACAAGGCGCGTACGGGCGACGCCCGCGACCTCGACCAGGTGATCGCCGAGACGATGCGGCTCTACCCGCTGTTCGGCATCGCCCACCGCGTCACCACCGGCGACATCCGGCTCGACGAGCGCACCACGATCCCCACCGGTTCGGTGCTCTGCTTCAACTACCCGGAGTTCCACCGCGCCGGCTTCACCGACCCGGACCGCTTCGACCCGGACCGCTTCGACCCCGCGCGCTCCGAGCGGCCGGTCAAGGAGCTCAACCACATCCCGTTCGGCGTGGCGGCCAACCGGCCCTGCCCGGCCTGGCGGCTGGCGCCGATCGCCATGCGGGCGGTGGCCCGGGAGGTGCTCGACCGCCACGTCCTGGACTCCTCCGTCTCCCACACCAGGTCCCTGCCCAGCCGGGGGCCCTGCCTGCTCACCCCTCGCGACGCTCCGCACCGCCCCCGCCGCGCCCTGGCGTACCTGCGGGTGCGCGACCGCTGGGAGGACGTCTGGCGCGGCCTGGTGCAGCTCGTCCTCGGCAGCTACATGGTCTGGGACGCGCGCCGGCAGCGACTGTGCGAACGCCACTTCACCTCTGAACCGGAGAACCGGAATGCCCGTTTTGGCTCCCGCTCTGACTCTCGTCACGGCTCCTGACCCGAACCTCGCCCTCATCTTGAAGGTCCTGCCCGCCCTCGTCGTCATCCTGATCGCCGCGGCGATCTGCGGGCGGCTGGCCCTCATGGTGATGCAACCGCGCGTGCTCGGCGAGATGGTCGCCGGTGTCCTGCTCGGGCCCACGCTGTTCGGCTGGCTCTTCCCGGAGGCGCAGGCGGCCCTGTTCCCGCCGGAGGTCCGGCCGATCCTGTACGTGCTGAGCACCATCGGCCTGACCCTCTACATGTTCCTGGTCGGGGCCGGCCTCGACCACAGCGCCCAGACGCCCGGCGAGGTCCGCAAGGCGTCCGTGCTGGCCGCGTCGGGGATCGTCCCCTCGCTGCTGCTCGGCTTCGGCGCCGGCCTCCTCGTGTACGACCTGCTGTCCCGCCCGGACGTGCCCCCGTTCCAGTTCGCCCTGTTCGTCGGGGGCGCCCTGTCGCTGACCGCGTTCCCCATGCTGGCCAGGATCCTGTACGAGCGGGGCCTGGAGAACAGCCCCGTCGGCCGGCTCACCCTGCTGGCCGCCTCCATCGACGACGCCCTGGCCTGGTGCCTCCTGGCCGTCCTGTCGGCCATGCACCTCGGCAACGGCGCCACCGGCGCGCTGCCCACCATCCTGCTGACCGCGCTGTTCGCCGTCGTGATGCTGAAGGTGGTCGCCCCCATGCTGCGCCCGATGGGCCGGACCGTCGCGCGCACCGGCCGGCTCGGCCCCGGCGCCATGTACGCCGTCATCCTCATCCCGCTCGCGGCCGGCTGGCTGACGGACTGGATCGGCGTGTACGCGGTCTTCGGCGGCTTCTTCGCCGGCCTGGCCATGCCCCGCGACCCCGCCTTCCGCCAGGCCCTGCACGGCCGGATGATGGAGGTCGTCTCGACCCTGCTGCTGCCCACGTTCTTCACCTTCTCCGGGCTGAACACCCAGCTCGGCGGCATCGCGGGCGGGGCCATGCTGCTGGCGTTCGGGGTGATCCTGCTGGCCGGGTTCGCCGGGAAGTACTTCGGGTGCTCGCTGGCGATGAGGGGGCTCGGGTTCGGCCGGCGCGAGTCGTACGCGGTGGGGGCGCTGATGAACGCCCGGGGGCTGATGATCCTCATCTTCATCAACATCGGCCTGGCCCAGGGCATGATCACGCAGGAGCTGTTCGCCATGCTCGTGCTCGTGGCCGTGCTGACCACCGCGGCCGCCCTGCCCCTGTACAAGCTCGCCCTGCCCGACCGCCTCGAACGTGAAACCAAGACCGTGGCACCCGTCGATCCACCGGTCGAAGTCAGGTCCAATTCCTCGTGATCGCGCAGGTGGGCGGGGAGTGGCCGGTTCGCGGGCGGGGCCAATGGTTCAGTGGACCTGGTAAATCCCCGGCAGTGGTGTAACGGTGGTCTCGTGGCTGGGACATCGGGCACGGCCGACCTGCCCTCCCGTCGGCTGCTGCTCGTCGAAGACGATCGCGAACTGGGGAACATGCTGGTCGACCTGTTCACCGAACAGGGCTACACGGTCGACCTCGCGCTGGAGGGGCAGCGGGGGCTGCATCTGGGCCTGAGCCGCGCGTACGACGTGCTCATCGTCGACCGCGGCCTGCCCTCGCTCGACGGCATCGACCTGCTGCGGCGGCTGCGGCGGCAGGCGGTCACCGTGCCGGTGCTCGTGCTCACCGCCTTCGGCTCGGTCGCCGACCGGGTCGCCGGGCTGGACGCGGGCGCGGAGGACTACCTGGTCAAGCCGTTCGAGATCGACGAGCTGCTGGCCAGGGTGCGCGCGCTGCACCGCCGCAACATCGACCTGGCCCGGCTGCTGCCGCTGGGCGCGGGCTGGCTGGACGCCGAGTCCCACATCGTGCGGCTGCCGACCGGGGAGCAGGTGACGCTGTCGGGGCAGGAGTGCCGGCTGCTCAGCGCGCTGGCCGCCCGCCCCCGGCAGGTGCACACCCGCAGGTCGCTGCGCCAGCGGGTCTTCGACGGGGCGAACAAGGAATCGATCGTGGACACCTACGTCTACTACCTGCGCAACAAGCTGGGCTCCGGGGTCGTGTGCACCGTGCGAGGGGTGGGCTACCGCCTGGGGCGGCTATGAGCCTCACCACGCCCGGGCGCGGCCCGGCGGCCCCGGACCGGAGCCGACGGCCCGACCCCGACCGACGGCTGCTCGTCCGCGCCCGGCGCCGGCTCACCGTGCAGGTGGCGGGCGCGATATCCGCGGTCCTGGCGCTGGTGGGCGTGCTCGTCTACTGCGCCATGGTGCACAGCCAGGACGACGCGGCCAGGCGCGAGCTGGCCGCCGCCGCCGAGAGCTCGCCCGTCGGGCAGCCGCCGCCCTGCATGTGGCTCTTCGAGCTGCACGCCGACGGCACCGTCCGCGCCTCCCCCGGCGCCCCGGCGTCGCTCCCCGTCCGGGCGTCCCTCGACCAGGTGGCCGCCGGTGGCGGGCCGCGGCTCGCGCAGGTGCGGGTGGCAGGGCGCGACTACCTGGTCCACACGCGCGGGCGCGGCTACACGACGGTCCAGGCCGTCCTGGACCTGCGTCACCCGGCCGCCGAGCGGCAGCGGCTGCTGCGCACGCTCGCCGGCGCGGAGATCGCCGGGCTGCTGGCCGCGCTGCTGGTCGGCCAGGTCGTCTCCCGGCGCGCGATCGCGCCCCTGGGAGAGGCCCTGGCCCGCCAGCGCCGCTTCGCCGCCGACGTCAGCCACGAGCTGCGCACCCCGCTGACCCGCCTGCACACCCGCGCCCAGCTCCTGTCGCGGCGGCTGCGCGGCGGAACCGACCCGATCCTGCTCATCGACGAGGTGGACCAGCTCGTGGCCGGCACCAGGCAGCTCGGCGAGGTGGTCGAGGACCTGCTCAGGGCCGCCCAGTTCAAGCAGCTGCGCCGGCCGTTCGGGCCGGTGGACCTGGCCGTGCTGGCCGCCGAGCTGGCCGAGGCCGAGGAGGCCAGGGCCGCCGCCCGCGGGGTGGCCGTCGAGGTGCGCTGCGACGGGCCGGGCGACCACGTCGTGAGCGGGGTGGAATCCGCCCTGCGGCGGGTGATCTCGGCCCTCCTGGACAACGCGCTCGGCCACACCAGCGCCGGCGGGCACATCTGGGTGACGCTGTCCAGGGAGCCGTCCGTGGTCGAGCTCACCGTCCGGGACGACGGCTCGGGCCTGGACCCCGAGGACGCCGAGCGGCTCTTCGCCAGGTTCGAGGGGACGGGGTTCGGGCTGGGGCTGGCGCTCGTACGGGAGGTGGTGGACGGCCACGACGGCACGATCACCGCCGACGGCCGGCCGGGCGGCGGGGCGACGTTCACCGTACGGCTGCCCGCCGACCCCACCGGCACGGCGGCCGAGCCGGCCCCGGAACCGGCGTGGCAGAGGTATCAGCCCCCGCTGCCGGGGTAGCCAGGATCGGATGCGGATCCAGGACTGGTTCCTCACCGGGGAGGAGCGCGGCAATGCCGCGACCGAACTCGAGCCGTGGTCGGAGGGCAACGAGGTGCGCCCGCTGGTCCACGGCGCGGCCTACTTCGCCGAGCTGCGCACCTGTCTGGAGCAGCTGGGCAAGGACGACCTGCTGCTGTTCGCCGACTGGCGCGGTGACCCGGACGAGCGCCTGACCCCGGAGGGGCCGAGCGTGGGCGCGGCGATGGCGGCCGCCGCCCGGCGCGGCGCCCTCGTACGCGGCCTCATCTGGCGCTCCCACCTCGACCTGCTGCGCTTCAGCTCCGCCGAGAACCGCCACCTCGGCCAGGAGATCGAGAACACCGGCGGCCAGGCCCTGCTCGACACGCGTACCGCCGTGGGCGGCTCGCACCACCAGAAGTTCGTCATCCTGCGCCACGACCGCGACCCCGAGCGGGACGTGGCCTTCGTCGGCGGCATCGACCTGTGCCACAGCCGCCGCGACGACGCCTCCCACGCGGGCGACCCGCAGCGCGCCCCGATGCCCGACGTGTACGGCCCGCGCCCGCCCTGGCACGACATCCAGCTCGCCATCCGGGGCCCCGCCGTCGAGCAGGTGGAGCAGGTGTTCTGCGAGCGCTGGGACGACCCGGCGCCCGAGACCCGCGACCCGCTGCGGCGCCTGCGCGACCACCTCGGCCGCCTCGACGACGCCCCGGCCCTGCCGCGTCCCGGCCCTCCCCCGCCGCCGGCCGGCCACCACCGCGTGCAGCTCCTGCGCACGTATCCGGCCAGGCGGCACGGCTACCCCTTCGCGCCGGACGGGGAGCGCAGCATCGCCCACGCCTACCGCAAGGTCCTGGCCCGCGCCCGCTCGCTGATCTACCTGGAGGACCAGTACCTGTGGTCCACCGACGTGATCGAGCCGTTCGCCCAGGCCCTGGAGCGCGAGCCGGAGCTGCGGATGATCGTCGTCGTGCCGCGCCACCCCGACCAGGACGGCTGGCTGGCCGGGCCCGCGAGCCTCATCGGGCGGGCGGACGCGCTGCACCGCCTCCGCCGGGCAGGCGGCGACCGGGTGGCCGTCTACGACCTGGAGAACCACCAGGGCGTCCCGGTCTACGTGCACGCGAAGGTCTGCGTGGTGGACGACGTGTGGGCCACGGTCGGCTCGGACAACGTCAACCTGCGGTCGTGGACGTACGACTCGGAGCTGAGCTGCGCCGTGCTGGACGAGCGGGAGGACCCCAGGCCGCCGGCCGGGGCGCTGCGCTTCGCCAGGGAGCTGCGCCTGTCCCTCATGGCCGAGCACCTGGACCTGCCCGCCGAGCGGTATGACGACCTGTGCGACCCGGTGACCGCCTTCGACGCGTTCGCCCGCTCGGCGTCGGCCCTGGAGACGTGGCACACGTCCGGCCGTACGGGGCCGCGCCCGCCGGGCCGCCTGCGCCCCCATCCGGCGCCGCACCTGTCGCGGCTGCAGAAGGTGCTGGCACTGCCGCTCTACCGGTGGGCGGTGGACCCGGACGGCCGCCCGCCCGCCCTGCGCCGCTCCCGCGACTTCTGAGACCGCCCGACTGACACACCCCCACCGGCACCTCCACCCAGACGGGTGGTCCGCGAGCACGTCCCCGGACCACCCGGTCAGGTCACTTCCGCAGGCCGGCGCGGATCACGAGCGCGTCGTGGTCGGTGTACGTGGTCTGCTCGAGCTCCAGCGTGGGAGCCGTGAGGGTGCCGTAGGCGTGCTGGATGCCGGGAGCCTGGGTGGCGGCCGCGTCGGTCAGCGTCCACTGGCCCTGGGGGGCGCACGACGAACGGCGGTTGACGTCACCCGCGAAGACGGTCGGGCGGCCGCGGGAGGCGAGCACCTGGGAGAGCTCGGCGCACTGGATCGAGTTGGCGGTGCCGGGCGCCTCGCCGTCGGTGGAGAGGTGGCTGGTGCACACATCCACGCCGCGAGCGGTGGTCACGCAGAGCCAGCGCCGCTGCTCCACCCCGCTGAACACCGAGTACGGCGCGTCCTCGGAAGCGCGGATCGCCTCCTTGGTCAGCACGGCGTTGCCGAACTCGCCCCGCCCGGCCGGCGTCTTGCAGGCCAGCGGGGCGCCGTTGTAGATGACCGTGGCGAACCGGTAGTGGTAGCCGGTGCGCTCGGCGATCTCGGCCACGTCGCCGCTGCACGCCTCGTTGAGGGTGACCGCGTTGACGTCGTTGGCCTGGATGCGCTCCACGGCCTCATCGACGATCTTCGGGTACTGGGTCCGGGGGTAGCAGCCGGCATAACCGCTCAGGCAGAGGTTCATCTGGAGCAGCGAGTACGGCGGCCGCGCCGCGTCCTGCGACGGCGGGGTGTCGGCCATGGCGACGCCGGAGAGGGACACCACCACCCCGGCCGCCATCAGGCCGGCCATCATCAGGGCACGCAAACGTGTCAGAGGAAATCGGATCATGGCGGCCATTGTGCTGACCCGACCACCAAACCGGACAGGGCACGCGAGAAGTGTTCACCACGCTCTCACGCGGCCGTCACCCCATCGCGCATCCGGCCCGATCCGGACGAACCCGCGTTCGCGGACGTTCGGACGCCCCGACCACTTCCCACAGCCAGGGCGTCCGAGGGATGGGGCAATCGATCCCTCCCCCATCTCCTACCCACCCCGTCCAGCTTGTACGCATTTGTCCGTTTTGCACAGAGTCTCCTCGCCGGTCTCGGCAGCAGGTGCCGCGTCCGGCACACGCGCTGGGCGCCGGGCACTGGGCCGGCCGGATATTGCGTGGCGGAGGTCGCGCGGAAGCGATCACACTGAGCGGATGGACAGGACCGTCAGCGCATGGATCACCTTGGGTGAGGATCGGCTCGGTGTCGTCGGCCCGTTCGCGGTGGACGTGCCGTGGTGGGCCGACGTGCAGCCGGTCGTCGCCCACCTGCGCCAGGCGCTCGGCGTGGACGTGCTGGTGCTGCGCCTGCTGGACGTGGACGGCGGCGAAGGAGGCCGCGGCGGCCATGTGACCTATCACGTCGAAGCGCTGGAGCGGCCCGCGCCCGGGCGGCTGACGGCTCCGCTGCCGGCCGACCACGCGGTGCTGGACAGGCCCGAACCGCTGCGCGCGCCGTGGGCGCGGATCGACGGGCTTCGGGAGCTGTTGAGCTGGGCGGCGGACGCGCTGGGAGCGGCCGGGCGGCCGCTGACCGGGCCGATCCGGCAACGCCGGACCTGGAATCTGGCCGGGCTGTTCCTCCTGCCCACCGCCCGGGGGCCGGTATGGCTGAAGGCCACACCCCACTTCGCCACCGACGAGGCCACCGTCCTCGACGCGTTCGCAGCCCTGGACCCGAGCCTGGTTCCCTCGGTCGTGGCGTCCGCGCCGGGGCGGGTGCTGCTGGAGCACCTTCCCGGCGAGGACTGCTGGGACGCCCCCGCCGGGATCGTCGCCGGCGCGGTGACGCGACTGGTCGCCGCACAGGCCCGCCTGGCGGGCGCGATCCCGCCCGGGTTGCCGGACCGGCGCGGACCCGTCATCGCCGATCGGGTTCGCGACCTGCTCGCCGGTGACGTGGGCGGCGAGCTGACCGCCGAGGAACTGGCGGGCGCATACGAGCTGGTCGAACGGTGGCCCCTGCTCGCCGAGTGCGGCCTGCCCGACACGATCGTGCACGGCGACTTCCACCCGGGAAACTGGCGCAGCGACGGCGGCCCGCCGGCCGTGGTCGACTTCGCCGACGCGCACCTCGGCAACCCGGTGCTGGACGGGATACGGCCCCGCGACTGGCTTCCCCCCGCCGAACGACCCGCCGTCGCCAAGGCCTGGATCGATGCCTGGACCGCCCACCTGCCCGGCTGCGACCCGGCCCGGGCACTCGCGATCGCCGAGCCGCTGTCCGACCTCACCTACGCCGTCCGCTACCAGGAGTTCCTGGACGGCATCGAACCGTCGGAGCGGATCTACCACCTCGGCGATCCGGTCACCAGCATCCGCGCCGCCCTGCGTTCCGCCGCGATCACGGGCTGACGATCTGACCGGCCGTTCATCGGTGCTGCGCCGGCTCCTTTCGGGGTCACCTGTGCCTGTACGCCGGAGTTTTACGCGCGAGGACGAGCCCGCACCGCGGGCTGCCGTCCTCGCGCCGGCCCAGGGCCGTCAAGGGGACTGTCTCCACGGTGAATCCGGCCGCCATCAGGTCAGTACGGACCGCGTGTGGCGGGCAGGTGCCGTAGTACATGACGAAGGGGGGACGCCACACGGCGTTCCGCACCTGCATGGCCAGGTCGAATCCGAGCATCGCCCAGTACCGGCCCGACCTGATGGGCGGGGGCGCGCCGATCGGGAAGGCGAAGAGCCCGTCCGGGCGTAACGCACGGTAGACCCCGGCGAAGAGCGCGGGCCGTTCGGCGGGCAGGAAGTGTCCGAGCGCTCCGAAGCTGACCGCGAGGTCGAAGGACTCGGTGAAGGGCAGGGCTCGAACGTCGGCCCGTACCCACGCGGCGTCCGGGTGTGCCCGGCGCGCCTGCGCGAGCATGCCGGCGCTGAAGTCGACTCCGGTGACCCGTCCTCGGCACAGGGGTTCGAGGATGCGCACCCCCGCGCCGGTGCCGCAGCACACGTCCAGCCCCCGTTCGAACGGCCCGAGCGGACGCAGAGCGTCGGCGGTCGCGTCAAGAACGCCGTCGGGGGTGCGGAAGGGCGTGTGGTCGAACTTCGTCGCAAGCAGGTCGTAGCCGCGCTCGACCGAGGACAGTGCCTGGACCGCCAGCTCACGCAGCGACGGGCCTTGGGGCGAGAACATCAGCCAAGAGTACTTTCCCGGAGAGCCGGGGCGAGCTGCCTCATACGACACAAGCCGACACGGGCCAGGGGGTTGTGGTTCCGGCGGCGGCCATCAGCCCATCGCCGTCAGGGTGTCACGCAACCGGCGCAGGTCCCGCATGCGTGCCTCGTACGTCGCCCCGACCACCACGAGCAGCAGCCCGCCCACGGCGATCGGCACCCAGCGCGGCACCGTGAGAAGCACCTCCGACACGTACGGGGCCAATTCCCGCACCGCGACCCCGGCGACCACGACCGCTCCGATCGCCGTGGGCGCCTGGAGCCGGGACCGGGCTCCGGCGAACAACACCGCGAGCGCCAGCACCCCGAGCGCGAGCGACCGCCGCCATTCCGTGTCCGCGTAGACCGCCACCAGGCTGGGCAGCATCGTGAAGGACAGGCCCGCGCCATAGGCCGCCCAGGACGGCACCGGTGCACCACGCCGCCGCCACCAGCCGGACACCAGCAGGGCCAGCGAGCACGGCACCGTGTACGCCTCGACGACGGTGACCTCGTCCGCCCCCAGCCGCAGCCACGAGGCCAGCAACAGCAGGACGGCACCCGAGTACCTGAGGCCCTTCGCCCCGCCTTGGCCGGCGGACCCAGCCCGCAGCGACATGAGCAGCACCAGCACCCCCGCCACGGCGAATCCGACGCTCGCCGCAACCAGGACGCGCAGGCCCAGCGAGAACCCCACCGCCACCGCCTCCAGCCCGAGGAACAGCGCGGCGAAGCCCAGTCCCCAGTTCCGGAGCTTCCGCAGCCTGGCCACCAGAGCCACGACGGCGGCGGCCACCGCCAGGATCGGCAGCACGATCAGCGTCGCCGGCTCGCTGCCGAACGCGTACGCCGCCGCCCGTACCGAGGCCGGACCGGCGACGAGCGCGCATGCGACCGCCCACCAGGGCGCCCGGCCCAGTGCGGCGCCCACCGCCGCCGCGACGGCCGCCACCACCTGCACCGCCACCGCCGCCGGGTAGGGCATCGCGAAGGCTTGCGGGAAGACCGCGACCATGAGCGCCCCGGAAACCAGAGCACCGGCCGCCGCCTGCATCGCCCACCCGGAGCTCCTACGCACGGCCGCCACCTCCATCGCAGCCCCGGACGTGCCGGCCACGGCCGCCGCAGCCTCGATCGGCCGCCCGGAGATGCTCCACACGGCCATCACCAGGAGGCCTGCCGCCACCGCGCCCAGCGCCACCACGTCCGCCGGCGACGACACCACCTCGAACGGCTGCCGCTGCCGTCCGTTCCACGTTCCCGTCCAGAGCACGTCCAGCCAGGCGAAGGGTGCCGCCAGGGTCGCCACGAGCCGAGGCAGCAGCGTCAGCACCGTCACCAGCGCCACCAGCCCGCCGGTGGCCATGCCCGCCAGCCGTACCCTCCGCCAGGGCAACCGGGCGGCGGCGAGCACCACCGCGAGTGCGGGGACGAGGTAGGCCAGGGAACGCCAGTCCGTACCCGGGCCGTCCAGCACCGGCTGCGCCAGCGCGGCCGGCACGGCGATCAGCGCGAGCGCGGTCCCGACGGTGACCGCGCCGGCCCAGATCTCCCCCTGAGCCTTGCCCGGCCTGACCAGCAGCCATGCGACCAGCCCGCCGAGCAGCGCCAGCGCGGCCAGCGGCACCGACCTGACCAGGGCCTGACCGACCGACGGGGACCCCAGCGCGTACGGCGCGCCGCCCAGCAGGGCGAGGGTCGCGACCCCGCTGCCCGCCAGGACGGCCGTCACCCGCACCGTCCCCCGGCCGTAGCGGACCAGGGCGACGTCCAGCGCCGCCGTGACCACCAGCATGGCCACCAGCCAGGTCGCCGGCCAGTCGCTGACCAGGAGTGGCAGGACCGGCTGCGCCAGCACCACGGCGACCGGAGCGGGTCCGCGAAGCCGGGTGATCCGGGCATAGGCCACCAGGATGAGCGCGGTGAGCCCGAGCACCGCCGCCGTGTAGTGCAGCACGTCGAGGGCGTCAACCCCGAGGAGCCCCACCTGCCTGGTCGCGTAGCCGTCGAGCAGCAGCAGCGCGACCGCGAACCCGGCCACGGTCTCGGCCGTCGCGTTGAGCCCGCGCCGGGTCAGCACGACCGGCGCCAGCATGACCAGCGCGGTGAACCCGGCCAGCACGGCCGCCCGCCCGCCCATGCCCAGCCGCCCCCAGCTCACCACGGTGAACACCACCGCCGCCACCGTCAGCAGCAGGCCGCCGAGAATGAGCAGGACGTTCTTCGCGGCGCCCGGCGAGACCTCCCTCGCCGCGACACCGGGCGGTCCGGCCACCGCCCCCGGGTACGGCGGCACCGCACCCACCCAGGAAGGCGCCACACCCGCGCCCCCCGGACCCGCCATCCCCTCACCCGCCGCACCGGCACGCAGGACACCGATCAGTTCCGTCCGCCGGGCCTGCAACCGGACCTGCTGGTCCCTCAGCCCGGCGAGAGCCTGCTCCACCTGCCAGAGCTCGTGCGCCGCGGGTCCCTGCAGAGGCAGCGCACACCCTGGGCACCTGGCCACCGGCTCCTGAGCCCCGGTCCCGGACAACATCGCCCCACAGTCCGGACATTTCACGCTTTCACCCACCAATTACCCCGCCTTAGGCCCGTCGAGGTACCCATACTTCACCGCGACGTCCTTGCGAGCCACCGTCATCGGGAACCACGAGCAACAGAAGGCACCGGCACGGGACTCCAGCGTCCACCGCAGGGTGAGCCCGGCCGGCTTGGCGTGGCCGGCCGCGACCCCTTTCGCCACGTCGACCTGCCAGGTGGCGAGGGCCGACAAGGGACCGACAGTAATCGCCTCAGGTGCGTCGTGATCTCCACCACCAGACCAACGCTCCGACGAGGAGCGGGAGGAACACCACTGGCCCTGCCGCCCCAATCCCGGCAAACAGCGCAATTGCCACGATGGTCACCTTTACCGGGAGGCCCAGCCGTCCCTTCGCCGCCCTCGGCCGCTGTACGGGTGGCATCAGCAGCGGATCCCACAGCTGACCGCAGTCGGGGCATCTCCACGGTTGGCCGTCGGAGGTGGCCGGCGGGACGCAGGAGTGCTCGGTCACGTCACAGGCCGATCACTGCGGAAGCTGCGCTGCCAGCGACACCGAATGGCACCAGCCATCCGGAGCCGCCCAAAAATCCGGCCGTCTGCTTCACCTTGGCCCGCCTCCTCGTCCGACTGTCCCTCGCTGCGGCTTCGAGAGCAGCGACGATCTCCCTGGCCAGCACTTCAGCGGGTCTTCGCCTCGCGTGAGCCACTGCCCTCTGGGTGAACATCATCGCGCCTCTGCGGTCACGGCCGGCTGGGGCGAGATGCTTGCGCCTCACCCACTGCCCGATGGCCGCTTCGCTGACGCCCGCCAGTTCGGCTGCTTGGGCCGTGGTCAGGTAGACCTCTTCAGGATCCAACTGCGGTCCGGGCATGATGTCACCCCCTGAACACAAAGAAGCCCCTGACCGGGATTCCTCCTGATCAGGGGCACAAGTCCGCGGGACCAGCGTGACGCAGAATCGAACCGTTGGTCGCGTTACGACCTCTTGCTCAGGTCAGCGCACGAATCCGTTGACAATGAGCGGTAGCGAAGCGTCCAGGCCGGCCACGTTCAGAACACCGCCATCCTTCGGGTCGCCGATCGAGTGCCCGGCAGCCGTCATCGCGGCGACGACCACCCGGGCGTCCGGGTTGACCGAGCGCCGGTAGGCGTCGAGGGCCTGGGTCGGGTGGGAGCGCCCGGCCCACGTCTCGTTGTCGGTGAAAACGACGATGCCGTCCACCTCCATCCGCTGGTCGCGCGCCCACGCGAACGGCAGCGACAGGTCGGTGCCGCCGCCGGACGGCCGCCAGGAGGCGATCTCGCGCAGGTTGGTGCGCGGGGTCACCTTCGACGCGTGCACGGAGGTGTCGACGTCGATGACGTGCACGTTGCCCTTCTCGATCCGGGCGAGCATGACCGCCATGGCGTTGCCGACCTCGTACGGCGACCCGATCGGCGAACCACCGACCTGGACGCCGCCGCCCCAGCTCATCGACCCGGACGAGTCCACCGCGACGAGGAGCCGCTTCCCGGACGGTTCGACGGTGCCGAAGGCGAGCTCGTACGTCTCCTCCAGCGCGTCCGGGATCGCCGGGACGGGGTGCCAGGTCTGCCGGTCGGCGCGAGGGTTCGGCTGCGCCACACCAGCCTTGTAGACGCGCATGGCCAGCCACGCGTCCATGGGGTGGATGCGGGCGCGCAGGATCGCCTCCCGGTCGGTGAGCCGCGCTACAGCGCGCGAGGTCGCCTCCGCCATCGGCTTGAGCGTGCCCAGCCTGGTCATCCGAGCCAGGTTCCGGATGAGAGCGGTCATGCCGACCGTCTCGATCAGCGCCTCCCACACACTGGGGTCGCGCAGCACCGAGTCCGGCAGGAACTCCCACGGCACCTTCGCCGTGGTAACCACCCGCACCGCTTCGGCCGGCGTGGTGACGGCCTTCGCAGTCAGGAACCGGTCCACCGCAGGCAGCGCCTCGCGGGCCTGCTCGTCGCTCACGTTGCCGGCGATCCAGCCGAACAGCGTCCTGCGCTGCTCGTCGTCCGCGCTCGGGTGGGCGATGCGCAGCACGTCCCGCAGGTCGAACGCCTCACCTTGCGGCGTCTTACGCTGGCGGGCCTTGCACGCCCTGAACGCCACATCGTCCGCGCTGCCGGCCAGGAACCACGAGCCGAGCGCTGTACGCAGCGACCGGCCCACCGTAGGCGAGATACCGCGAGCCGTCGGCTTGCCGCCCAGGTTCTTGTAGTAGCCGAAGAACTGCGCCAGGTGGTCGGTCGTACGCGCCACCTTGGCCAGCGCCGCCTTGGCGGCCTGACGGGTGTCGGCGTCGCCGTTCGCGTAGCAGGCGGCGAGAGCGAACAGGGCCGGACGCTGCTTCGGTGCCCGCGGCGGGCGGGCCGTCGAGATGTCCGTCAGCAGCTGCACGACGCGCGGCCCGTCCTCGCTGATGGCCTGGAACAGCACACCGGCGTTCTCCGCGGTCAGCTTGTCCTCGCCGACGTAGTAGGTGCCGCCCGTGGTGCCCAGGATCAGGAAGTCCTCCAGGCGGGTCCACACGTCCTTGTCGAACACGTAGCCGCCGGCGGCGTTCTTCACCTGGTCGGTACGGCCGGGGATCGGCTGGCCCTGCGGGGTCGCGACCGTCGAGACGTTCGCGAGGGGATCACGTACCACCATGCGCTCCTTCCGTTCGACCCGCCCGAGGAGCGGATATGCGAAAGGGGAGCGGATGTGTGTGAGTGTCCACCGGTATAAGCCGCTGTCCTTGGCCGCTAGACGATGGCCTGAGAGTTCAGGCCAGCAGGATTTGAACCTACGTCGGCGGCGCCCGATAACCGATACGACTTCGACCCGCTCCCCTACCTCGCGTTCGTCAGCCCTGCCAGCGGCACGGATATGGCGTACCGACCGGGTTGCCCTGCCGTTGGGCGACGGGCCGCGGACGACCCGACAGGATTCGAACCTGCACATCCATCAGATAACCGACCAGATTCGACCCGCACCACCGGCAAGGCTGACGAACGATCAGGTGTGGAGCTGGCGCGGATATGGGGACGCCCACCGGCGTTTAGGCGCTCTGTCCATCTGAGCTACCGAAGCCGAAGCCTCGGGCAGGACTCGAACCTGCGACCACCCCGTTATCAGCGGATAACCGACAGGACTTCGACCCGTGCCAGCACCACACCTGACCAGCTCACGAACCTGAAGACACGGATGTGGAGATGAACACCGGCGCGATCTGTTTCGAAGAGATAACCGATGTTCTTCGACCCGCGCCCTAAGGCCCGCGAACTGTCTCCTACCGTAGCGATCAGCGTGCCGCGTCACAGCTCATTTTTCGGGCGGATCGGGAAAAGTGATCCGATCCGCCCGAACTATGAGGTCACGCAGCTTTCCGGGACCGGTAGGTGCGCATGGTGGCGGCGTGCTTGCGGGGCCGCGAGCAGTAGCGCGAGCAGTAGATCGCGTCCGCCCGGGGATAACTGCGGCCGCGACCGTCGTCCTGCCACGAACTTTCGCCCGCAACCCGGCAGGGCGCACGTCTTCGCGTCGGGAACCTCTCCCCTGCCAAGGCAGGTGGGGCACTGGGCGGTCACGCGGCACCTCCTGCCGTGCACGTGGCCCCGGTGCAGCGGCACAGGGTGGGCTTGGCCACCACCTGTGCCGGGATCTCGGTGAGCACGCCCGCGCCCACGATCACCGGCTCCTTGCCGTCGATGACCTCGTACGCGTGGTCGACGCTGATGTCTTCGCCGCATCTGGGGCGGGCAGGCCACGGCAGGACGGCGAACTCCCCAGGCGAGACGAGCTCCCGGCACGGAGGGCCGTCCGCCGAAAGCACTGACCTTCGCCCAGGCCGACGCCGCGCTCAAGGCCGCGGTGAACTCCCGGATGTACGCCTACGTCGTCGTCTCGCTGCTCACCGGAGCCCGCACGGAGGAGCTGCGCGCCCTGACCTGGGACCACATGGACCTGGTAGGCGACTCGCAAGCCATCCCGCCCGTGCCACCACACGTCGCGGTGTGGCGGTCCGTGAGAGCGGGCGGCGACACCAAGACCCGGAATAGCAGGTAGAGGCCCAGGGAACTAACTGGTCTCCCGGGAAGCTCGTGTTCGCCACAGCGAGCGGCGCCCCCCTTGGACGCGGCCAACGTACGGCGAGGCTTCCGCACTGCGATCAAGAACGCCGAAGGGGTGAACCCGAAGGAGTGGACGCCCCGGGAGCTACGCCACAGCTTCGTCTCTCTCCTGTCCGACAAGGGTCTTCCCTTGGAGGAGATCTCTCGGCTGGTCGGTCACAAGAGCACGGCCGTCACGGAGATCGTTCGTCTACCGCAAGCAGATCCGTCCCGTTCTCCAGCACGGAGCCATCGCCATGGACGAGATCTTCAAGGACAGCTGGGAGCCTTAGTCACGCACTTAGACACCCAGAAGATCAAAAAGGCCGCTTCCCGACTGGGAAGCGGCCTCTGAGCTGGTGGGCGATACTGGGATCGAACCAGTGACCTCTTCGGTGTGAACGAAGCGCTCTCCCGCTGAGCTAATCGCCCGCCCTGCCGGCACCTCGCGGTGCCGACGGGGAAAACCATACCGCACTCCGGGGGGTGCTGGCGAAGCGAATAGGCCTGGGGCGATCATGGGAGCGCCGGGAGGGCCCGCCAGAGGGATTCGGGTGAAACGCGGCGGTTGCCCATCGGCACGGCACGCCCGTGGCATACCATCGTCGTGTCCCGGAAGGTATCGGCCACGATCTTTTGACGAGAAACGTTCATGGACGGCCCGTCCGGGGCAGGCTCCACAGCACGCAAAACCCTTGTAAATACGACCCGATTGATGCCGTTTAGCCTGGTAGATGCCTAAATGTCCAGCTGTGATGTGCGTTACAGAAGGCCCTGGAGGCGGAATCTTTCCTACAGGTTTCTTCGTTCCGCGTCATAGCTCAGGACGAAGTCCGTCAGAGCAGTGAAAGCCCCGAAGAGGGGACCTACGACGAAAAGGTTTGGCTGACGATGAACAGCACCACCGTCTCCGCCGAGCTTGGCCTTCGGCTTGTGGTCCCCGACCGTACTACCGTCCCCCTGCTCGCCGGACTGAGTTACACAGCCGACGATCCGTACGCCATCCGCATGGCCTTCCACGTAGGGAACGACGAGCCGGTCGAGTGGATCTTTGCTCGCGAACTGCTGACAGTAGGCATCGTGAGGCGTGTCGGCGACGGCGACGTGCAGGTGTGGCCCGCACGCGCCGACGGCGAACGCACGCTGCACATCAGCCTCACGTCGCCGTTCGGACAAGCACTCTTCGAAGTACCGCTGGCCCCGCTCACCGAGTTCCTCCACCGGACCTACGAGAAGGTGCCGGCGGGGCGGGAGACAGACTTCATGGATCTGGACGCCGAGTTGACCAACATGCTCTGGCCGTCCTAGCAGCGGCGCAGTCGCACGAGCCGTCCGGCAGTCTCCAGAAGAGGCCGGACGCGATCATGCAGGGGGAGGTTCCGTCGCCGGGGCCTTCCCCGGCGGCGTTCCAGGGGGTGCCGGGGAAGGCCCCGGCCCGCCGCCCTACGCCGGGAGCTTCTCCAGGACCTGGCGCATCCGGGCGATCTCGATGCTCTGGCCGGAATAGACGTCCTTGGCCATCATCCGCATGCGCTGGTCCCGGCCACCGGCCAGCTCCTCCCCCGCCATCTTCACCGCGCCCTCGTGGTGCCTGATCATGAGCTGGAGGAACAGGCGGTCGAAGGCGCCTCCCCTGGCGGCGCGCAGGGCGTTCAGCTCCTCCTGGGTGGCCATCCCGTAGCCGGTCGCCTGCTCGTGAGCGTGCTCGGCCGGGATCGGGCGGCCCAGCTCGGTCAGCCAGGCGCTCATGGCCTTGATCTCCGGTGTCTGTGCGGCGGCGATCTGGCGGGCGAACGCGCGGATGGTCTCCGTGGTCGTACGCGCCTCCACCAGGGAGGTCATCTCCAGGGCCTGCCGGTGATGCGGGATCATCCCCTCCGCGAAGCGTACGTCCGAGGCCACCGTGGCGGCGGCCGGCCGGCCGACCCGCTCCCCCGGCGTCGCCGTACGGGCCGCTGCGCCCGGGCTGCCCGGCACGATGACCGGCGCCCCGGTGCCCACGGGCGACGGCCCTGAGGGCTCGGTGGGCTGCTGAGAGCAGGCTGTAAGAGCAAATGTCGCCATAACTGTGATGAAGACCGTACGCGGCCGCGAACCTGCTGACATAGCTTCCATAGTGAGCTACGAGACAAAGGGGAATGCGCGTTGATCTCTGCCAAGTTGCGCGGAGCGTTGTTGTGTACGGTGCTGCTGCTGGCTTCCGCGTGTGCCGCGGAGTCGCCGGCCACCGGGGAGCAGCCGCCCGCCACCTCTCCGCAGGAGACCAGCGCTCCAGCCGGCACGCGCGCCGCGCCACCCTCGGGCGACGTGATGATGAGCGACAATGTCAAGCAGGTCGCCAACATGCCGAGGACGGCACCGTTCAACGGGGAGGGCGCCTTCAACACCGACCTGGCCTTCCAGGGCGACTACGCCTATGTCGGGAACTTCGGCGGTTTCACGATCTATGACATCAGCGACCCGACCAAGCCCGAGCTGGTCAGCCAGGTGTCCTGCCCGGCGCAACAGAACGACGTGACGATCTACGGGGACCTGCTGGTCCTCTCGATCGACGAGCCGCAGGCCGGCGAGGAGTGCGACTCCGGCGAGGGTGGCCGCGACTGGGAGGGCCTGCGGATCTTCGACGTCAGCGACAAGAAGAGCCCTCAGTACGTCGGCGCCGTCAAGACCGAGTGCGGCTCCCACACGCACACGATGGTCCCCGACGGGGACACGCTCTACGTGTACGTCTCCTCGCCCGGCCCGGAGCCCGACTCGGCGACCTGCCCAGCACCGCACGAACTCATCCAGATCGTAGAAATCCCGACGAAGTCACCTCAGTCCGCAAAAATCGTGGCGAAGCCGGATATCTTCCCCGAGCGCCAGCACTCCGAGCTCGCCTCCGGCTGCCACGACATCACCGCCTACCCGGAGAAGAAGCTGGCCGCGGCCGCCTGCTTCGGCGACGGCGTGCTGCTCGACATCAGCGACCCGATCCAGCCGAAGGTGCTCCAGCAGCTCACGGACCTCGAGAACTTCCAGATCTGGCACTCGGCGACGTTCAACAACGACGGGACGAAGGTCGTGTTCGGCGACGAGCTGGGCGGCGGCGGCCAGGCGACCTGCGACCGCAACACGCCGGTCACGAAGGGCGCGAACGCCGTCTACGAGCTGGTGGACGGCAAGCTGGAGAGGCGCGGCTACTTCAAGATCCCGAGGGAGCAGCAGCCGAACGAGAACTGCGTGGCCCACAACGGCTCCCTGATCCCGGTGCCGGGCAAGGACATCATGGTGCAGTCCTGGTACCAGGGCGGGGTGTCGATCTGGGACTTCACCGACTCGGCGAACCCGAAGGAGATCGGCTTCTTCGAGCGCGGCCCGCAGGAGGGCGCCGGCATCGCGGGCACCTGGTCGGCCTACTACTACAACGGCTACATCTACTCCAGCGACATGACCGAGGGCCTGGACGTCCTGGAGATCGACGACCCGCTGACCGACCCGGCCAAGCAGGTCAAGATGGACGACTTCAACGTCCAGACCCAGAAGTCCTACTGACCGGCCCTACGCGGGCCAGTGTGAGGCCGACCGCGCCGCCGCCCCCGTGATGGCGGCGCCGTCGAGCGTGATGGCCGTGGGCGCGATGCGTGCCCACGGCCATTCCACGGTGAGCAGAAGATCCGCGGCGGGCGGCAGCGGAAACAGCCACAGTGGCATCTGGTAAAGCGTGAGTCTCGCATCGCCGCGCACGCCCCCGGGGAACCAGGAAAGGCAGGGCGGCGCACAGTCACGGTCGTCGCCGGAAGCGACTTCGAGGCCGTTCGGATAGCGCAGGGCGACGTGCAGCGACGTGCTCTCCTCTCCGGAGAACGCCGCGTCGAGCTGCAGCGCCAGGCCGCGCGGAGCGGCGTCATTACGGGCCACGACGTCGAGGTTCAGCAGGCAACCGACGTCGTACGCCTGGATCATCGGCAGCAGGACGACGAGAGCCGGAGTGCGTGCGAGCACGCGCTCCACGGTGACGATCGCGCCCATTCTCGAAATCGGCGGCACCGGTGCGCCGCCATCCCCACTCATATCGAACTCACTTCGGGTTCGGGCGATTCTGCTGGGAAGCGTAACGCCGCTTTCCGCGGGGCTGGAGAGGAACCGCGAAAATGTAGGACGAATATAGGACACGCCTAGCGGGGTGCGGGGATTCGGCCCTCCCGCCAGTTCGCGAACGTCGTCTCGTAACTCGAGGCGATCTCGGTGCCCGCCATCGAGACCAGCCAGGAGAGCATGAAGGAACGAGGGCGGTTGTCCCGGTCGAGTTCGAGCCGCCAGTTGAGCCTGGTGCCCGCCAGCCGGCTCGCCTTCCAGCCGGCCATGTCCACCAGCCGCTCCTTGATCGAGATCGGCGCCTTGGGGGCGACCAGTCCGCCGGCGTAGCGGCGCCCGGCCCGGCTCACGCCCGTGGTGCCGGCGACGAGATCGAGGATGACCCCGATGCCCGACATGACGGTGATCATGTCGAGATAGTCGCGAATATCCACATCGGTGCTGTCCCCCACGACCTTGCCGTTCACGTAGCGGTCGTCGGGCGACAGGATGACCAGGTCGAAGCTCTCCATGTCGGCGGGATCGACGTTCAGGGCGAAGTCGCAGTCGCCCGGGCTGTAGCCCCTGTCCGGCTGGAAGCGCGCCCGGCCACGGGCCGTCGCGACGAAGGAGCTCTCCGTCAGGCCGCCCTGGAAGGTGAGGTCCGCCATCGGCTTCACCGTGATCGCGCTCTCCATCGCGATCGTGATCTCCTGCCCGTCGGGTCCGGGCGGGAGCACCGGCGGCTCGGAGCCGGCGGCGGGGCTCGGCGCGCCGCTGGAGGCCTGTCCCATCCGAACGGCGGCCGCCCCGTGCCCGCGAACGTCATGGTCGAGCCCCAGGCGAACGGGTCGGAGGTGGGCCCCGCCTCCGCGCCGGAAAGCTGCTCGGGCGACATGTACGGGGGCGTCCCCGAGGTGTACGTCCGCGTCGAGGTGGCGTCCACCAGCCGGGCGATCCCGAAGTCGATCACTCGTGGCCCGTCGGGCCCCAGCAGCACGTTGCCCGGCTTGAAGTCCCTGTGCACCACCCCGGCCCGGTGGATGGCGGCCAGGGCGGTGACGGTGCCGAGCGCCAGCCTGGTCAGGGCGGCGCCGCGCACCGGCCCCGCCGTCGCCAGGGCGGGGCCGTCGATGTACTCGCCGGCCACGTAGGGCGGGTCGTGGTCCAGGTCCGCGACGAGGACGCGGACCGTGCAGAACTCGTCCACCTTCCGGGCGGCGGCCGGCTCGCGGGCGAAGCCGCGGTCGATGCCACCCGTCATCACCTTTACCGCGGCCCGCCCGCCGTCCGGCGACTCGCCCAGGTAGACGATGCCCTGCCCGCCCTGACCCAGGCGGCCGGCGATGCGGAACCCACCCACCGCCTCGGGATCGCCCGGGCGGAGCGGACCGATTGCCGCGTTCGCCTCGCAGGTTCGGGTGTGAGGCCCGGGACCGGCCCGGGGTTCCGCACGCCGCCACGCCTGACCGCGCGGACCTTCGGCGGAGAACGGGATGGGCGGCCTGCGATCAAGCGGAACGTGCGGAACGAGACCAGCTCACGGGTTGAGGTCCGTGGCGGAGCGCTCGGCGAAGATCCGCATGGCCTTCGTGGTGATCGGGCCGGGGGCGACCGGGAGCTCGGTGTCGTCCACCAGCTTGATCGGCTGGATGTCGCGGGTGGTGGAGGTGAGGAACGCCTCCTCGGCGTCGTACAGCGCCTGGAGCGGAACGTCGGTCTCCTCGCCGCCGCACCATTCGAGCACCAGGGCCCGGGTGACGCCGGCCAGGCAGCCGGAGGCCAGGGTCGGGGTGAGCAGGCGGCCGTCGCGGACGATGAAGACGTTGGAGCCGGTGCCCTCGCACAGGTTGCCGGCGAGGTTGCCGAAGATGGCCTCGCCGCCGCCGCGCTTCTTGGCGTGCAGCAGGGCCTTGGCGTTGTCGCCGTACGAGGTGCTCTTGACGCCCGCCAGGGCGCCGCGCTCGTTGCGCGGCCACGGGACGACGGTCACGTTGGCGGCGGCCGGGAACGGCTTCTGCTCGTCCACGATGACGATCGAGGTGGTGCCCTGGTCGCCGCGGTCGGAGCCGAGCGGGCCGGGGCCGCTGGTGTAGGTGACCCGGATGCGGCCCAGCTCCCAGGCGGGCGCGGCGTCCAGGAGCTTGGCGATGCCGTCGGCGATGGCCTCCACGTCGGGTTCGGGCAGGTCCATGCGCTGGGCGGAGAGCGTGAGCCGGTCGAGGTGCCTGGTGAGCGCGAACGACTTCCCGTTCACGATCTTGATGGTCTCGAAGACGCCGTCGCCGACCATCACTCCGTGGTCGAACACGGAGACCGTGGCCTGCGCGGGGTCGATCAACTCCCCGTTGACCCAGACAGGGATGTTCATTCAGATTCCTCCTGTGGATGCCAGCGCTATCAGCCTGGCTGCTTTGAGCTCGGTCTCGAGCCATTCACGCCCGGGGTCGCTGCCCCAGGTGATGCCCGCTCCCGTGCCGAACCGGATCTCGCCTGCCGAGATCCAGAATGTCCTGATGCCTACGGCCAGCGCCGCCCTTCGCCGGTCGGCGTCGACCCAGCCCACGGCCCCACAGTACGGGCCCCGAGGTGCGGTTTCGAGCTCATTGATGATGCGCAGGGCCGACGACTTGGGCGCGCCCGTGACAGATCCGGGCGGGAAAGTGGCCGCGAAGAGCTCCGGCCAGCCCGCCCCCGGGGCGAGTTTGGCGCGGACGGTGGAGACGAGGTGGACGAGCCCGGGGTGCTCCTCGATCGCGCACAACGACGGCACCTCGACCGAGCCGACCGCCGCCACCCGGCCGAGGTCGTTGCGGACGAGGTCGACGATCATGACGTTCTCGGCGTAGTCCTTGTCGAGGAGGTCGTCGGCGGTCGCGCCGGTGCCCTTGATGGGCCGGGACTCCACGACGTCGCCGTCGCGCGACAGGTAGAGCTCCGGCGAGGCCGACACCACGCTCAGCCCCGGGACCTGGACCAGCGCGGAGTAGGGCGCCGGGTTGCCCTCGGCCAGCCGGGCCGCCAGCGCCAGCGGCTCGGCGTCGTGGGGCACGGGGGCGGCCAGGATCCGGCAGAGGTTGGCCTGGTAGACCTCGCCCTGCTCGATGTAGTCGCGGATGGCGCGCACGCCGCGCTCGTAGGCGGCCCGGTCGAGCGAGCTGCGCCACTGGCCGGGATGGGGCCCGTGCCAGGGGGCGGCGGGTGCGGGCAGGGGCGAACGGCGCACCCGGTCGAACCGGGCGCACGTCACCTTGCCCTCGTAGTCGACGACGACGGCCCACCAGCCCTCGCCGTCGAGCGCGGCGAGGTCGGAGGTCACGTCACGCAGGCCGGTGGCGAGGTGGTGACCTAAGTAGGCGAAACCGTCGTACACACCTCCCATTCTCCCAGCATCTGGACAAGCTCCAACGCAGCGGTCAGTGGCGCCTCGGGAAGGGCCGCGTACACCTTGCGCGCGGGGGCCATCCCGCGCAGCGGCCGGAGCACCAGATCAGCCGGTACGGCCCGCGCCGCCAGCTCCGGCACCAGCGTCACCCCGAGCCCGGCGGCGACGAATCCGAACTTGCCCGACCACTCCGCCACCCGCAGCCCGCCGCGCGGCGTGAACCCGGCCGCCGCGCACGCCGTGACCAGCAGTGTCGGCTGGCCGCGCGGGGCGGCCTCGATCCAGGTCTCGCCGGCCAGGTCGCGCAGGTCCACGTCCGGCTCGGCGGACAGGCGGTGCCCGGCGGGCAGCGCGACCAGCAGCCGGTCCTCGCGCAGGAGCACCGTGCGCGCCCCCTCGGCGGGCAACCCGGCCGGGTAGTCGCTGATCACGGCCACGTCGAGCGCGCCGGCGCCCAGCCGGTCCAGCAGCCGGGACGTGAGGCCCTCCGTCAGCCGCAGCTCGACACCCGGATGCCGGTGCGCGAACCGCTTGAGCGTGCCGGGCACCAGATCGACGTTGGCCGTGGCGAACGCGCCGATCCGCATTGTGCCGCCGCGCCCGCCGTGGATGGCGGCCAGCTCCTCGCCCGCGCGGTCGAGCCGGTCGAGCACGGCGACGGCGTGGCGGTGCAGCGCCGCCCCGGCGGGCGTCAGGCGTACGCCGCGGGCCAGGCGCTCGAACAGCGGCCCTCCGGAGGCGCGCTCCAGCGCGGCGACGCGGCGGGAGACCGCCGACTGCGTGTAGCCGAGCAACTCGGCGGCAGCGGTGAACGACCCGCTCCTGGCGACCTCGTCGAAGAGCCGGAGCGTGGCGGTGTCAAAGGCATTCGTGTCAGGCATGGCTGGCATGCAATCTAGTCGGTGGTGGAATGTCTCGCATCCGGGTTCACTGGGGCGCGTGATTACTTTTCTCGGACAGGGACGCATGGGCGTCCCGATGGCCCGGCGGCTGATGGCGGCCGGGCACAAGGTGACGACGTGGCGGCGCGCGACCGGGGTTCCGGTGGCCGAGGCGGTGACGGGCGCCGAGCTGGTCATCACGATGCTCAGCGACCCGGCGGCCGTGCGGGAGGTGCTGGCGGCGGCGCTGCCGGGGTTGCGGCCGGGGACGACGGTGGTGGAGATGTCCACGATCGGCCCGGAGGCGGTGCGCGAGCTGCGCGGGCTGCTGCCGGAGTCGGTGGGGCTGGTGGACGCGCCCGTGCTGGGCAGCGTGGGGCCCGCCGCCGAGGGGACGCTGACCGTGCTGGCCGGCGGGGACGTGTCGGGGTGCCGCGCGGTGTTGTCGGTGTTCGGGCAGGTGCTCGAGTTGGGGCCGCTGGGGTCCGGCGCGGCCATGAAGCTCGCCGTCATGAGCGCGCTCGTGCCCGCCCAGGTGCTGCTGGCGGAGACGTTCGCGTACGGGGAGGCGCACGGCGTGGACCGCGGCGCGCTGATCGACGTGCTGTCGGGCACCCCGCTGGGCGCGCTGGCCGAGCGGCTGCGGGTGCCGTCGGCCGAGACCCGGTACTCGCTGGCGCACGCGGCCAAGGACCTGGAGCTGGGCGCCTGGGAGGGGGCCTCGATGGCCGCGGCGGCGCGGGCCAGGCTGGGGCAGGCGCGGGCGGCGGGGCTGGGCGAGCGCGACCTGACGGCCATCGCCGAGCACGTGGCGGGGCCTGGCGAGCGGCGGGCCGTGCCGCTCAACCTCGCCACCATCCCCGCCACGAACGGCTTCTACTCGCACGCCGTCCGCGTCGGCGACATGCTCTACGTCTCCGGCCAGGCGGCCTTCGACGAGCAGGGGAACGTGGTCGGCGAGGGCTCCATGGAGGCGCAGGCCGAGCACGTCTTCCAGGTCATCTCCCGCATCCTGGCCGACCAGGGGGCGACGTTCGAGGATGTCGCGTTCATCAGGACCTACCTGACGGACATGGCGGACCGGATCGCGTACGGACGGGTGCGCCGCAAGTACATCACCGGCACCGCCCCGGCCAGCACGACCGTGGAGGTGTCGAAGCTGTTCATGCCGGGGCTGCTGCTGGAGGTGGACCTGATCGTGGCGCTCCCCGCCCGGGCCTGACTCAGGCGAGCGGGCCGGTCACCGACTCCACCGCCGACACCACGCCGCCCTCGGCCACCAGGCGCACCGCGGAGTCGATCTCCGGCGCCAGGAACCGGTCGGGACCCGGCGCGGGCACGGTCTCGCGCAGCGCCCTGACCACGGCCGCCGTCGCGGGCGCCGGCTCCAGCGGGGCCCGCAGGTCGAGCGCCCGGGCGGCCGTGAGCACCTCGACGGCCAGCACCCTGGTGAGCCCGTCCACCGACTTGCGCAGCTTGCGCGCGGCCGACCAGCCCATGGACACGTGGTCCTCCTGCATGGCCGAGCTGGGGATGGAGTCCACGCTGGCGGGCACGGCCAGCCGCTTGAGCTCCGAGACGATCGCCGCCTGCGTGTACTGGGCGATCATGTGCCCGGAGTCCACGCCGGGGTCGTGGGCCAGGAACGCGGGCAACCCGTGATTGCGGGCCACGTCGAGGAAGCGGTCGGTACGGCGCTCGGACATCGAGGCCAGGTCGGCGGCCACGACGGCGAGGAAGTCCAGGACGTACGCGACGGGCGCGCCGTGGAAGTTGCCGTTCGACTCGACCCGGCCGTCGGCCAGCACGGCCGGGTTGTCGACGGCGCTGGCCAGCTCCCACCCGGCCACGGTGGCGGCGTGCGCGATCGTGTCGCGGGCGGCCCCGGCGACCTGGGGGGCGCAGCGCAGGGAGTAGGCGTCCTGGACCCGGGTGCAGGCGGCCGGGTCGCGGTGGCTGGCCATGATGCCCGAACCGCGCAGGATCGAGACCATGTTCGCGGCGGAGAGCGCCTGGCCCGGGTGCGGCCGCAGCGCCTGCAGCTCGGGGGCGAACACCCGGTCGGTGCCCAGCAGCGCCTCCACGCTCATCGAGGCGCTCACGTCGGCGGTCCTGACGAGCCTGGTGAGGTCGTCGATGGCCAGGATGAGCATGCCGAGCATGCCGTCCGTGCCGTTGATCAGCGCCAGGCCCTCCTTGGCGGCCAGCTCGACGGGGTCGATCCTGGCCTGCTTGAGCGCCTCGGCGGCCGACTGGAGGTTCCCGGACGCGTCGCGTACGACGCCCTCGCCCATCAGCGTGAGCGCCACGTGCGCCAGCGGGGCAAGGTCGCCCGAACAGCCGAGGCTGCCGTACTCGTGCACGATCGGCGTGATGCCCGCGCTGATCAGCGCGGCCAGGGTCTTGGCCGTGGTCGGTCTGATGCCGGTGTGGCCGGTGGCGAGGGTGTGCAGGCGCAGCAGCATGAGCGCGCGCACCACCTCGGTCTCCACCTCGGGCCCGCTGCCGGCCGCGTGCGAGCGCACCAGCGAGCGCTGCAGCTGCGCCCGCAGCGCCGGGTCGATGTGGCGGGTGGCCAGGGCCCCGAACCCGGTCGAGATCCCGTACGCGGGCGTCGGGCTCTCGGCCAGCTCGTCCACCCGCTGGCGGGCCGCCGAGATGGCGGCGATGGCGTCGTCGGTGAGCTGGACGGGGGCTCCGTGGCGGGCCACCCTGATGACGTCGTCGAAGGTCAGCGGCTCCGGACCGACGTTCACGACTCCGTTGTCGCGCATGTTGCGTCTCTCTCACTTAGGTAACCGGCGTAACCGATGTTAGCTCCTTACCGGAGAACAGCTTCGCCAGCCCCTCCCTGCCCTCGTCGGTGAGGACGACCGCCCTGGGCACGTTCCCCCGCCGGTACCAGCCGCGCTCGAACAGCACCTCCGTGACCGCCGCCCCCAGCGCCCCGCCCAGGTGCGCACGGCGCTCGGTCCAGTCCAGGCACTCGGGCGCGAACCGGCGCCTCGACCCGCGCGCGCCCGCCACGTCCACACCCAGCCCCGACAGCAGCCGCTCCCCCACCTCGGTCAGGTCGTGCCCGGTGTAGTAGCCGCCCTCCCTGAGCCGGTCCAGCAGCCCCACCCCGGCCTTCCCGGCGAGGTGGTCGTAGCAGGTGCGGGCCTCCTCCAGCAGCCGGGCCTGCCGGGACTGGCGCAGCGAGCGCACCGGCGGCCGGGCGCTGATCCCGGCCAGCACCTCCAGCACCTCGGCCACCTCGTGCCCGGCCAGGCGGTAGTAGCGGTGGCGGCCCTGGCGTACGACGTCCACGAGCCGGCCGTCGAGCAGCCTGGACAGGTGGGCACTCGCCGTGGCCGGGCTCACGCCGGCCATCCTGGCCAGCTCCCCGGCCGCCAGCGCCCGCCCGCCGAGCAGGGCGGTCAGGATCGCCGCCCGCGTGGGGTCCGCGATCAGCGCGGCGACGGGCGCGATGTCGGCGTCACGAGCGATGTACTCCATGCCTCTGACGCTAATACCCCGACATTTCGCCGCGCGTCGAAGGGTCCCCGGGGCAGGCCGCCCCGTGCCTGACGGCCCGCCCTGGGCGGGCCGCCCGTGCCTGACGGACCGCTCCGGGCGGGCCGCCCGTGTCTGATGGGCGCCTGCCGATGTCAGCGCTTGCCCAGGGCCTTGCGGATCAGGTCGCGCGCCCGGTCCATCACCGCGACGGGCGTGCCTACGAGCACGTTCTTGGTCATGGACTCCGTGCCGGGATGCGGACGCGTCGGGGCCAGCGACTCGGCCGCCCGCACCGCCGCCGCCATGGCCCGCCGCTCCACGGTGGAGGTGTGCGCCCGCAGCCGGGCGAACTCGTACCGCTCCTCGCTGCGCGCGTGCGCGCTCACGGCGGCGCGCAGCTCGGCCAGGCCGTCCCAGAACCCCGGATGGTCCACGCCCCGCTGGTGCAGGTCGAGGAGCAGGCGCTTGGCCTTGTTCTCCTCGGTCAGCCGGTCGGCCACCACGCCCTGGCCGTTGTCGAGCTTCCTGCGCGCGTACGGGTGGACGATCTCCTCCTCGGCGGTCTCGTGCACCGACAGCATGCGCGTCAGCCGCGCGAACGCCTCGCCGACCTTGTCCGGAGGCGCCTGCTCCACCTCGTCGAACAGGTCCCTGATCTGCCCGTGCTGGGCCATCAGGAGCTCGATGACATCTTGTTCAGCCACGTCAGCGCCCGTACCCCGGGCCGCCGGCCGGCACGCGCCCCCTTACCGAACGCGGGCCGTTCGAGGACCGAACGCGGAGGTTGCCCGGCCCGGCCGCGGGTACGCGCAGCGACATGGCCTTCGACCCACTCCAGGAGCGGGGTATCCCGCTGGACGAGCAGCTGCGGAACTGGCGCGAGCTGAACGTCACGCCGATCGATCCCGATCATGCCGATCCGTACACGCGGTGCCGGATCATCACGATGAACGGGATCGAGGTGGAGGCGATCCTGTTCAGCCACCAGCTCGCCCGGCACTGCCCGGACCTGGAGATCAGGCAGCAGCTGGCCCGGGTGCGCTACATCGAGGCACAGCAGCAGAAGGTGGTCAACTGGCTGCTGCCGGGGGTGTCGTCGGTGCTGGAGACGACGATCGCCTATGAGCAGGTGGCGGTGGACCTGACCGCGTGGGTGGCCCGGATGGAGCCGGACTCCTACCTGAAGCAGGCCTACCAGTTCGGCGTGCTGGAGGACTTCGACCACCTCTACCGCTACGCCAACCTGTACGAGATGATCGAGCACCGCAAGGCCGAGAAGATCGTCGACCAGCTCACCGAGGTCATGCCGGGCCGCCCGACCTACCTGCACCACCGCGACCCGATGGACAACGTGCGCGAGCCCTACGACCGCAGCGTCACCGAGCCGCTGTCCCGGCTGCACGCCCTGACGATCATGTCGGCCGAGCAGCAGACCATGAACTTCTACATGAACGTCGGCCCCATGCACATGGAGCCCATCGCGCGTCAGCTCTACCAGGAGATCGGCCTCATCGAGGAAGAGCACGTCACCCACTACGAGTCGCTCGTCGACCCGGGCGAGAGCCTGTGGGAGCAGTTGCTCAACCACGAGTACAACGAGTGCTACCTCTACTACTCGTTCATGGAGACCGAGTCGGATCCCAAGGTGAAGAACATCTGGGAGCTGCACCTCAACATGGAGCTGGAGCACCTGCGGCTGGCCGCCGAGCTGTTCAAGCGGTTCGACGGGCGCGATCCGGACCAGGTGCTCGCCCCGGCGCTGCCGCCGCCGGTGACGTTCGAGCCGAACAAGGGCTACATCCGCGAGCTGCTCGCCACCCAGATCGACTGCACGACGCTGGGCACGGGGTACGTGCGCGAGGCGCACGAGCGCTTCACCCGGATGCAGGAGGCGGTCATGGGCGGGGAGAAGCCGCCGTCGGAGCAGGTCATCGACGACAACCGGGCGATCTCGGGGCAGGAGTACCGGCTGGAGACGGAGGGGCCGCACCCGGCGGGCCTGCAACTCAGCCGTTAGACCCCGGAGTGGACCTCTGAGCGGCGGGGCGCGGTCGCTAGAGTCGGGCCCCATGACCCCTTCGCCATCAGTCGCCCTCGTCACCGGGGCCTCGCGCGGCCTCGGGGCCGTGATCGCCCGCAGGCTGGCCGCCGACGGCCTGGCCGTGGCCGTCAACTACCACTCCGACCGGGCCGGGGCCGAGCGGGTGGTGAGCGGCATCCGCGCCGCCGGAGGCATCGCCGAGGCGTTCGCGGGCGACGTCACGGACGAGGCCGCCGTGACAGGCCTGGCCGCCGCCGTCGCCGAGCGGCTCGGGCCGGTGGACGTCCTGGTGCTCAACGCGACCGGGCCGCAGCCGTCCGTCCCGTTCGAGGACCTCACCTGGCAGGCGCACCTCGACCAGCTCACGTTCTTCGTCAAGAGCCCGACGCTGCTGGTGCAGGCGGTGCTGCCCGGCATGAAGGAGCGGGGCGGCGGGCGCGTCGTGCAGATCGGCTCCGACATCGTGGACCGCAACCTGCCCGGCATGTCCGCCTACATCGCCGCCAAGGGGGCCCAGCACGCGATTTCCGAGGTGTGGGCGAGGGAGCTGGGGCCGTACGGGGTCACGGTGAACGTGGTCGCGCCCGGCTGGATCCCGGTGGAGCGGCACGCGGGGCTGGACGAGAGCGAATACCTCGCGGAGGTGCCGCTGGGGCGGATGGGCACGCCGGAGGACGTGGCGGCAGCGGTGTCGTACCTGGCCTCGGACGGCGGGGCGTTCGTCACCGGCCAGCGCATCACCGTCAACGGTGGCCACACGTGACGCGGGCGGGCGCAATCCAGTTTGGGGACTCGGCCAGGATTCGCTAGAGTTCTCTCGTCGCCCGGCAGTCGCCGGGGCTGATGCGGAAGTGGCTCAGTGGTAGAGCATCACCTTGCCAAGGTGAGGGTCGCGGGTTCGAATCCCGTCTTCCGCTCGGAGCTTCCGGCTCGGTGGCGTGGCCGAGAGGCGAGGCAGCGGCCTGCAAAGCCGTCCACACGGGTTCAAATCCCGTCGCCACCTCTGCAAGGACGATTAGCTCAGCGGGAGAGCGCTTCCCTGACACGGAAGAGGTCACTGGTTCAATCCCAGTATCGTCCACCAGGTTCCGGCAGGTGAGAGGTCGGGTTCGCGAGATCGCGAGCCCGGCCTTCTCTGTTTGCAGCGGGCCTTGTGGACGGGCCGGGCGCGACTTCAGGACGGTCGCGCGGCCAGTGGCGCCGTTGGCAGGCTACCGCCGCCGATCGTCTCGCCAACGCGTTCCCCGCTCCGGTGTCCAGGCAGGCGCCGCGCCGACAGGGCGACGGGGTGGGCGGTGAAGTGCCCGGATTCGGTGAGGTGCCCGGATGGGCGATGGGGTGCCGGGCCGCCGCTGGGGCCGGACGAGCGGTGGGGCCGGACGAGCGGTGGGGTGCTGGGCGGGCGGAGGAGTGCTGGCGGGCGGAGGAGTGCTGGCGGGCGGTCACCTGGTGGTCACTTCACGGTGACCGCCGTGCGGGACGGCCCGTGGGGGGCAGATGACGGGGTGTGGCGAAGACGACCCGGACGTTTCTGCTCGCTGCTTTGACCTCCGCGCTGGGCATCTCCGCCCTGTGCGCGCTCCCGCCCGTCGGCGGGTTCCTGCTGGGGCGGGCGATCGCGGCCGCGCTGGTGTTCCCCGGGCTGGGCCAGGGGTCGGCGGCGGCCACCGCCGGCGCGCTAGCGGCCTTCTCCGTGGGGCTGACCGGTCTGGCCTACGTCGCGTTCAGGTGGTCCGGGTTCGGCGCGTCCCGGGTCGGGCTGCTGGTGTGCTGGGGGCTGACGGGCGGGCCGGCCGGGGTGGTGGCGGTGCTTGCCTGGGTGCGGTGGCACGGGGTGCCGTTCGACGCGTACGCCCGGTACGCGGCCTCGTGGGGCATGGCCACCGCCCTGCTGGCCGCGCTGCTGGCACTGGCCGTGACCCGGGTGTTACCCGCGACCCCCGCCCCGAAGGCGCCCGGCACCCCCGCCGGCTCCGGGGAACCCGTGAAGCCCGTCAAGAAGGCCCCCGCCGCCGCACCCAAGAAGCCCCCCACCATCGCCAAGAAGCCCGCCGCCACCGGGAAGACGGCCACCCCGAAGACGGCCACCACGAAGACGGCCACCACGAAGGCAGGCACCACGAAGACGGCCACCACGAAGGCAGGCACCACGAAGACGGCCACCACGAAGGCAGGCACCACGAAGGCAGGCACCACGAAGACGGGCACCACGAAGGCGAGCAGCGCGAAGGCGGGCACCACGAAGGCGGGGGCGGCCCGGGTCTCCACCGCGAAGCCGGCCGGCGGGAAGGAGCCCGCGGCCGGACCTGAGGGGGCCTCCGTCGGCGAGAGCCGGTGGTCGTTCCGGCCCCGTTCGTGGGTGTTGCCGTGCCTGGCGGCCGGGTGGGCGATCGTCTGGAGCGTCTTCCTGCGTGCGGAGCAACCGCTGCTGGCCTGGCTGCCGCTGTCGCTCAGCTACTTCGACCAGGTGGCCGTCGTGCTGGCGACCATCGCGGCCGGGTCACTCGAAGGGATGTTGCGGCGGCGCTTGCCCGTCGAGGGGCGGCCCGGGCGGGCGTTCGTGCTGGCGTGGATCTCGTTGTCCGTGGCCCCCGTCGTGTACGCGGCCGTCGTCGCCATCGACCGGGGCATGCGGGAGCTGCTGCTGGCCCGGCCGCTGAGCACGGCGTGGGTGGCCGAGTACGCCGGCGACATGACGGCCGCCCTGGTGGCCCAGCCCGCCCAGGTCGCCGTGCCCCCGCTGCTGCTCGCGCTGGTCGCCACCGGCGTGCAGCAGGCGCTGCCGCACCGGCAGGGGCCGCCTGCCGAGCCGGATCCGGTGCGGACCGACCGGCGCTGGAGCCTGCTGGTGGCGGGGGCGGCGGTCGCGCTGACGTACTTCTGCCTGGCCGTGACGTCGCGGTTCCCGCTGCTGACGCGGCGGACGTTCGACGCGGAGACGCCCGTGATGGTGCGGGCGCTGGCCCTGCTCGCCCCGCCCGACCCGGCGCTGGGCCGGACCGTGGTGGTGTGGTTATGGGCGGTCGCGGCGGTGTTCGGGGTGTCGGCGGCGGTGCTCGTGTACGTCGCGGTGCGGGGGCAGCTCGTCCGGGTCTTCCCGGCGACGTCCTACCTGGTGCTGGTCGCGGCGCTCGCGCTGGCCACGGCCCTGGCGTGGAACGCGGGCAGCGTGATCGGCCACGCCGTGACCGGGGAGCGGCCGCTCGGGATCTCGCCCGCGGCGGAGGCGGCCGAGTTCTGCGCCTTCGTGGTGCCGGTGTTCGGGGCGCTGCTGTTCATCGTGCACTCGCAGGTGGGGGTGTCCAGGTTCGCCGGGATCGTGGAGCTGGAGGGCGAGCAGACGTGGGAGAAGGTGACCGAGCGGTACCGGGCGTGGAAGGAGCAGGTGAGCGGGCACGTGCCGGGCAGGCGCGAGCGCGGGCTGATCGCGGCGCGGGCGGCCGGGGGCGCGCTGGTGCTCGCCGTGGTGGCGGGGGCGGTACGCGCGTTCGGCGGCGGTGGGCAGGCCGAGCTGCCGGGGAGCGGGGTGTTCCTGGCGGCGCCCGTGCTGTCCGCCGGGGTCCCGGCGGCCGAGAACCTGACCGGCGCGCTCTACCTCGTGCTGCTGGCCGGGCTGGTCTACGCGGCGCTGACGAAGGTGAACCTCCAGGAGCGCCGCTGGTCGGTCTGGCTGACCGTGTGGGGGTTGTCCGTGGTGGCGGGAGCGGCGGCGGCGCTCGCCACGCCCGCGGGGATGCAGCTCGGGCTGGTCGCCGGGCCGTTCGCGGTGGCGGGGCTGGTGGTGGCAGGGCTGGTGGTGGCGGCGCGCCGGCGGGTGTTGCTGGCCGCGGGCGTGGTGCTGGTCCTGGTGGCGCTGGCGCCGCTCGTACGGGGTGCTCCGCCGCGCGAGCCGGTCGCGGTCGTCCCGGGGGCCTGGCGGGAGCGGCTCCCCGGGCTCGTCATCGACGTCTCCTACCCGCGGGCCCGGGGCGGGCCGGACACCGCCCGGGTCGACGCGGCGCTGATGGCGCCGGTGAAGGCGTACGTGGACGAGGCGCTGCGGCGGCACCGTGAAGGAGCCGGCCCCGGCGCGGTGACCGGCACCTTCGTGGTCGTGCGCGCCGACGCCGAGGTCGTCTCCGTGCGATACGCGCTGGCGGGCGAGATCGGGCGGGCGGTCACGTACGACGTGGCCGCGGGCGAGGTGCTCACCGTGCGGGACCTCTTCGTGCCGCACGCCTTAACGCCGGCCGGGCGGCGGCAGATGGCCGACGCGCTGCGGCCGCTCATGCCCAAGGGCCAGAACCCCAGGACCGTGAGCGTGGACAGCGACCGCCTGCTGGTCAACCTGGCCGTGGGAGCGGTGGAGTTCACGTTCGGACGCGACTACTTCTGCACCCCCTGCTCCCCGTTCACGGTGCGGGTGCCGGACGGGAGGCTGACCGGGCTGCTGCGCCGCTAGCCTTCCCGCATGGGCCTGGAACTGATCACGAGCCTCAGGGCGACGCGTGCCTTCACCTCCGCTCCCGTCACGCGCGACCAGGTGACGGCGGTCCTGGAGGCCGCGCGGTGGGCGGGGTCCGCGCGCAACCGCCAGCCGTGGCGGTTCGTCGTCGTACGCCACCGGGGCCTGCTGGGCGAGCTGAGCCGCCTCGGCGCCTACGCCGGGCACCTGGCGGGGGCGCCGGTGGCGGTCCTGCTCGCCGTGGACGCCACGCTGAGCACCGAGGACGCCGAGTTCGACGCCGGGCGGGCGGCCCAGAACCTCATGCTCGCCGCCCACGCGCTCGGCCTGGGCAGTTGCCCCGCCTCGTTCTTCCCCGCCGCCAACGCCCGCGCGGCCACCGCGCTCGCGGGGCTCGGGGAGCCGTGGCGGATCCGTACGGGCATCTCGCTGGGCCACCCCGCCCCGGCCCCGGGCGGGACGCCCGCCATCCCCCAGGGACGGCTGCCGCCGGCCGATCTGGTCATCGAGCTCTCTTAGCGCGACGATCAGCTCATGGACACTCAGGAGATCGGCGACCGATTAGAGATCATCGCGCTGCTGGCCCGCTACACCCACGCCATCGACACCGGGCAGTGGGACCTGCTCGACGAGGTGTTCTGCCAGGACGCGGTCATCGACTACAGCTCCTCCGGCGGCATCAGGGGCTCACGCGACGAGGTCAAGGGCTGGCTGGCCCAGGTGCTGGCGCACTGGCCGGCCCGCCTGCACCTGGTCGGGGCCGCGCACATCGACTTCCTCGACGGCACGCAGGCCCGCGTGAGCGCCCCCTTCACCGACACCCTGGCCCCGACCCGGGAGATGGTCGCCGCGCGTACCGAGGGGTTCCTGCACGGTGGCGGCTGGTACCACCACCTCATGCTCCGCACCCCCGACGGGTGGCGCAGCACCGAGCTGGTGGAGGAGCAGAGCTGGCGCACCGCGCGCTGACCCCTCTTACTAATTAGGTTTCGAAAATTACCGGATTGCGGTGGAATTGAACCGACGACGGATGGGAGCCGCCGTCGGGATGGTCCACCCGGGCGTTCATCGGCTGCGTTTCATCGGCTGCGTTCATCGGCTGCGTTCATCGGCATGGGGGAAGCGGAGGGGAGCCCGCTGCCCCACGGGTGTTGCGAGAGGAATCCGGCTTGCCACGGGGGTAGGGCCAGTGATCGAAGCGCTGGAACGTGCACTTCTGGACGGAGAGCACGCGCTGCTCGTCGAGGGAGACCTGCGGCGGGCGCGCGAACTCTTCCACGTCGCCTACCACGAGGCCGTGCGCCGGGGCGACCGGCCCGCGACGGCCCGGGCCGCGCTGGGCCTGGGCGGGATGTGGGTGCACGAGCACCGGACCGCAGCGGGGGCGGCCATGGTACGGATGCGCCAGCGGGAGGCGCTGTCCCTGCTCGACGCGGACTCGCCGGTCGCGCTGCGGTTGCGGATCAGGCTGGCCGCCGAGGACGACCACCGCGGCGGCGGCCACGACGCGATCCTGGCGCTGGTGTCCGAGGCCAGGGCCGCGGGCGATCCCGTGGCGCTGGCCGAGGCGCTGAGCCTGGCCCACCAGTGCGCGCCGGGCCCCGAGCACGGAGCCGCGCGGCTGGAGCTGGCCAGGGAGCTGATCGGGATGGCCTCCCGTACGGGCCGCCGCTCCGACCTGTTGACCGGCCTGCTCTGGTACGCCGTGGACCTGCTCCTGGCGGCCGACCCGCACGCCGAGCGGGCCCTGGGCGAGCTGCGCGACGCGCTGGACGGGGAAGGGCACCAGGCGGTCGAGGTCGTGCTGGGCGGGATCGAGGTGATGCTCGACCTGCGCGCCGGCCGGTTCGGGCAGGCCGAGGAGCGCGCCGCGGCCTGGCACGAGCGGGGCGTGGCGGCCGGCGACCACGAGGCGACCGGCCGGCACGGCTGCCAGCTCGCCGCCGTCCGCTGGTACCAGGGCCGGATCGGCGAGCTCGTCCCACGGCTCACCAATCTGCTGAACTCCCCCATGCTCGGCGCGGACGACTCCCCGTACGCGTGCCTGGCGGTGGCCGCCGCCGCGGCCGGGGATCGTCGGCTGGCCGGGAGCATGCTGGCCAGGCTGCGTGGCAGCGTCCTGGCCGACGGGCCGCGCTCGGGGACCTGGCTGGTCTCGATGTACGCGGTCGTGGAGGCGGCCGACCTGCTGGCCGACACGGAGCTGGCGGCCAGGGCGGGGGCGCTGCTGGCCCCGTACGCGGAGCTGCCGGTCATGACCGGCCCCGGCATCGCCTGCTTCGGCTCCGCCCGCCACAGCCTGGGCGTGGCCGCGATCACCACGGGCGACCTCGACCGGGCGATCGGCCACCTGCGCCGGGCCGTGGACGACAACCTGGCGCTGGGCCACTGGCCCGCCGTCGCCCTGTCCCGCTCGCGCCTGGGCCAGGCATTGGCGCTGCGCGACGGCCCCAGGCAGGAGGGGGCGCGCAGGCAGCTCACGCTGGCCGAGCAGGAGGCCAGGGCGCTGGGCATGGCGCTGCCCCGCCAGGTCGCCGGCCGGGTGACCTGCCGCCCGTCGGGCCCGCGCTGGCGGGTGGAGCTGGGCACGCGGGCGGCGCTCATCGACCACTGCGTGGGCATGCTGCACCTGGCGGCCCTGCTGGCCGACCCCGGCAGGGAGATCCCGGCCGCCGACCTGGCCGCCGGCTCGGCGGCGGTGCCGGAGTCCGCACAGCGGCTGCTGGACGGGTCGGCGGGCCGGGCGTACAAGAACCGGCTGGCACAGCTCGACGCGGAGATCCAGGAGCTGGAGTCCAACCACCAGCGCCAGCAGGCGCACGGGCGGCGGGCCGAGCGCGACTGGCTGATCACCGAGCTGGCCTCGGCGACCGGGCTGGGCGGGCGGGCGCGCATGCTGGCGCCCGGCGGGGAGCGGGCGCGTACGGCCGTGGGCAAGGCCATCCGGCGGGCGGTGGATCGCATCGCGGCGGCCGATCCCGTCATCGGGGCCGAGCTGCGCGCGACCGTCCGCACCGGCGTGCGCTGCTCCTACGACCCCGGCTGACCTGCGCAGACGGCGGCGGATACAGATTTATCGCGTTTGTGGCTAGATCGCCTCGGGCAGCGCGAAGGCGGGCAGTGTCCCCCTGCCCTTCCCGGTCGAAAGGCTGTGCGGTAATGGCGTTCGCATGGGCTCTTCTCGGTCATGACATAGCGGTCGATCTCGGAACAGCCAACACACTCGTGTACGTCCGCAGGAAGGGCATCGTGCTGAACGAGCCCTCCGTCATAGCGATCAACCTGCACAAGAACACCGTCGTGGCCGTCGGGAAGGCGGCCAAGCGCATGATGGGCCGTACTCCCCCGCACATCGCCACGATCAGGCCGCTCAAGGACGGCGTGATCGCGGATCTGGACGCCGCCGAGCGGATGTTGCGCATGTTCATCCAGCGGGCGCACCCGAGCCGGTTCCTGGCCAAGCCGCGCATCGTCGTGGCGGTCCCGAGCGGCACCACCTCGATCGAGCAGCGGGCGGTCAAGGAGGCCGCGTACGAGGCGGGCGCGCGGCGCGTGCACATCATCGAGGAGCCGATGGCCGCGGCGATCGGCGCCGGGCTGAAGGTCGGCGAGGCCACCGGCAACATGGTCGTCGACATCGGCGGCGGCACCACGGAGGTCGCCATCGTCTCGATGAGCGGCGTCGTGGTGGCCAAGTCGCTGCGGGTCGGCGGTGACGAGCTCGACGAGGCGATCATCACCCACATCAAGAAGGAGCACGCGCTGCTGCTCGGTGACCGTACCGCCGAGCGGCTGAAGATCGACCTGGGCATGGCGCGGCCCGCGCCCGTGACCGCCCGCGACGCCGATCCCGTCCCCAAGGGCCGGCACCGGGTCGGCGTGGTCACCGTGACGGAGGACGGCGAGCCGGTCGCTGCGGAGGACGACGAGCCGCCGGCGCCGCCCGCGCCGCGCGGCTGGAACCCGTTCCGGTCCCGGCCGAAGCCCGAGAACGGGACGCCGGCCGCCGCGCCGCGCCCGCTGGAGCCGAAGGCGTCGGCCCCGGTACGCGGGCGCGACCTCGTCAGCGGCCTGCCGAAGACCGCGACCATCACCGCCGAGCAGATCAGCGAGGCCATCGAGAACGAGGTGCAGGCCATCATCGACGCGGTGCAGACGACGCTCGACCAGTGCCCGGCCGAGCTGGCCGGCGACCTGCTGGACAACGGCATCGTGCTGACCGGCGGCGGCGCCCTGCTACGCGGCCTGGCCGAGCGGATGGGCGAGGCCACCGGCATGCCCATCCGGGTCGTGGACAAGCCGCTGTACTCGGTGGCGCTGGGCGCGGGCCGCTGCGTCGAGCGCTTCCAGGCCATGCGCGACGTGCTGCTGCCCGATTGGTCGCGCCGGTGAAGCGGGCGTTCGTCCTGCTCGTGCTCGCCACCGCCGTCCTGCTCGTCGTGATCGACCGTACGCTGGCGCCGCTGGCCCCGCTGCGGGAGGCGGGCGCGACCGTGTACGGCACGGCGGAGAGCGCGTTCGGCACGGTGACCAGGTCGTTCGGCGGCGAGGGGCGGCTGCGCGCCCTGGAGCGGGAGAACGCCGCGCTCCGCGCCGACCTGCTGTCCTCCGGCGCCCGCGCGGCGAGCGGTCCAGCGGGCGGCCCAGCGGGCGGTTCAGCGAGTGGCCCGGCGAGTGGCACGACCGCCGTGCCAGCCCGGCACCGGGGTGTGGCCGCGCACGTGGTCGGGTTCGGCCGGGGCCCGCAGGTCACCATCGACGCCGGGAGCTCGTCCGGAGTCGTGCGCGACGTGACCGTCCTGAACGCCGACGGCCTGGTCGGCAAGGTCACCTGGACGGGCGCCGCGACGGCCTCGGTGTCCCTGATCACCGACGCCGGCTCCTCCGTGGGGGCGCGCATGACGGAGTCGGGCGAGCTGGGCGTGGTGACCGGGGTGCCGGGCGAGGGGCGGCTGCGGCTCAGCCTGTTCGACCCGAACGCGCCGCTGAAGGTCGGTGACGTGGTGGAGACGCTGGGTTCGGCGGGCGCGCGGCCGTACGTGGCCGGGGTGCCCATCGGCACCGTCGCCTCGATCGAGGACGTGCCGGGGGCGGCCACGCGTACGGCGCTGGTGCGGCCCGCCGCCCGGCTGTCCGCGCTCGACCTGGTCACCGTGATCGTGCCACCCCCGGGGAGGTGACGCCGTGGGCCTGGTGTTGCTGCTGCTCGCGGCGCCGCTGTTGCAGGTGCTGCTGGTCAACCGGTCCCCGTGGGGCGGGCCCGACCTGGTGACGCTGGCCGTGGTGTGGCTGGCGCTGGCCAGGGGCCCGGTCTGGGGCTGCGTGGCCGGGCTGGTGGCCGGGCTGGCCGCCGACGTGACGCCGCCCGCCGACGGCACCGTGGGGCGCGCGGCGCTGGTGCTGTCGGTGACGGGGCTGCTGGCGGGGCACTGGCGCGAGCGCAGGCCGCTGCTGGTGGCCGGAGCCGCGGCCGCCCTGGGCACGGTGCTGCAGGCCGCCGCCGCGGTGGCGCTCGGGGACGAGCCGTGGCGCTCGGCGGTGGCCGGGCTGCCGCTGGTGCTGGCGTGGACGGTGCCGCTCGGGGCCGTCGTGGGCGCCGTGCTCGTCCGGCGGCGCCCGCCCGCGGAGGTGCAGCGCCGTGTCTAGGGCCAGGTTGTTCGTGTTGCGGCTGGTCGTCACGGCGATGCTGGCCACGCTGGTGGGGCGGCTGTGGTTCCTCCAGGTGGTCAGCGGGGACGAGTACGTCCGCGCGGCGGCCGACGTGCGGATCAGGACCGTGGCGCTGCCGCCGACCCGGGGGCAGATCCTCGACGTGGCCGGGCGTCCCCTGGTGACGAACCGGACCCGGCCGGTGGTCACGGTGGACGCCGTAGCGCTGGCCCACCAGCCGGACGGCGGCCGGGAGGTGCTGACGCGGCTGGGGGAGGTGCTGGGCCGGCCGTACCGGCAGATCGCGGAGAAGGTGCGGCTGTGCGCGCCGCAGGTGCGGCAGCCGTGCTGGCAGGGCTCGCCGTACGAGCCGATCCCCGTGGCCGAGGGTGTCACCGTGCCGGTCGCGCTGCAGATCAGCGAGCGGCAGCAGGACTTCCCCGGCGTGCGTACGGACCTGCGCCCGGTGCGCGTCCACCCGGGGGGCGCGGCGGCGGCCCACACCCTCGGGTACGTGCAGGGCGCCAAGGGCCGCGACGGCCTCGAAGGCGTCTACGACCGGGAGCTGGCCGGGCGGGCGGGGCGCCGGGACGTGGCGGTGGACAACACCGGCCAGGTCACCAGGATCATCCGCCAGGACCCGCCGGTCCCCGGGAACACGCTCGTGACCAGCATCGACTCGCGCATCCAGGCCATCGCCGAGCAGGCGCTGGGCCGGGCGCTGACGAGCAGCGGCGGCTCCTCGGGCGCGGCCGTGGTGCTGGAGTCGGGGACGGGCCGGGTGGTCGCGCTGGCCGGGCGGCCGGCCTACGACCCGGGCGTGTGGACCGACGGCGTGACCGCCCGCGAGTACAAGGCGCTGCCGCTGCTGTCGCAGGCCGTACAGGGTGAGTGGGCGCCCGGTTCGACGTGGAAGGTCGCCTCGGCGGCGGCCGCCGTGACGTCGGGGTACGGGCTCGGCGCCACCTACGACTGCCCGAGCGGCTACACGGTGGGCAACCGGGTGTTCCGGAACTTCGGCAGCGCCGACCTGGGCCTGATGACCATGCACGGGGCGCTCGTGCAGTCGTGCGACACGATCTTCTACCGGCTCGCCGACCAGCTCTGGCAGCGCGGCTCCGACGCCCTGCAGAAGACCGCCCGCGGGTTCGGCTTCGGCCGGCCGACCGGCGTGGACCTGCCGGGCGAGGCGGCCGGGGCGGTGCCCGACCCGGCGTCGAAGAAGGCGCTGTGGCGGGCGACGCGCGCGGAGAGCTGCCGCCGGGCCGAGAAGGGCTACCCCGAGATGGCCGATCAGGGACGGGCGGCCTACCTGACGGCGATCGCCCGGGAGAACTGCCGCGGCGGCGGCGTGTGGCGCGGCGGCGACGCGGCCAACTTCTCCATCGGGCAGGGCGGGGTGCTGGTCACGCCGCTGCAGCTGGCGCGGGCGTACGCGGCGATCGCCAACGGCGGCACGCTGCACAGCCCGCGCGTGGGGCTGCGCGTCGTCCGCCCGGACGGGTCGACGGTCAGGACGATCACGCCGCCGGTGGCCGGCCGGCTGCCCGCCACGGCCGAGACGCTGCGCTTCATCCGGCAGGCCCTCACCCAGGTGCCCCGGTCGGGGACGGCGGAGGGCGCGTTCAAGGGGTTCCCGTTCGGCAAGATCGCCGTGGCGGGGAAGACGGGCACGGCGGAGTCGTTCGGGCACCGGGACACCTCCTGGTTCGCCTCGTTCGCCCCCGACCCCGCCTACACCGTGGTGGTCGTCCTGTCGGAGGGCGGCCGGGGCGCGGAGGGCGCGGCGCCGGCGGCCCGCGACATCTGGGAAGGCATCCTCGGGCTGAGGGAGCGACGATGATCGCTGTTTCGGGCAGGCGGCGGGTCGTGTGGGCGCCCTCCCTGGGCGCGCCCGACCGGGTGCTGACGCTGCTGGCGCTGGCCCTGTCCGCGACCGGGCTGCTGCTGGTGTGGTCGGCCACGCGCATGCAGGACGACAACGGGCTGCTGGTGCGGCAGGCGGTGGCCGTCGGGGGCGGGCTGGTGCTGATGTGGCTGGTGTCGCGGGTCGATCTGCGGGTGCTGCGGGCGTACGTGCCGCTGGCGTACGTGCTGACGCTGCTGTCGCTGGCCGCGGTGCTGAGCCCGCTGGGCGTGCGGGTGAACGGGGCGCACTCGTGGATCGTGCTGGCGCCCGGCGTGCAGTTCCAGCCGTCGGAGTTCGCCAAGGTGGCCCTCGCGCTGGCGTTCGCGGTGCCCCTGGGAGAGCTGCGCGACGGGCAGCACCGGCCGGGGTTCGGCGGGGTGCTGCTGGCGCTGGTGCTGGCCGCGGTGCCGATCGGGTTGATCGCGCTGCAGCCGGACCTGGGCACGATGCTGGTGTTCGCGGCCATGGTGGCGGGAGCGCTGCTGGTGTCGGGGGCGCCCAAGCGCTGGCTGCTGGTGCTCGTCCTGGGCGCGGTGGGGGCGGGGGCGGCGGCGTGGCGGCTCGGGCTCGTCCGGCCGTACCAGCTGGAACGGCTGCTCGTGCTGGCCAACCCCGGGGCCGACCCGGGCGGCGTGGGCTACAACGCCGCCCAGGCGCGCATCGCGATCGGCTCCGGCGGCCTCTACGGCAAGGGGCTGTTCAACGGCGAGCAGACGGCCGGCCACTTCGTGCCCGAGCAGCACACCGACTTCATCTTCACCGTCGCGGGCGAGGAGCTCGGCTTCGCCGGGGCCGCGCTCATCGTGCTGGCCGTGTGCGCGCTGCTGTGGCGCGGGCTGTCGATCGCGCGGCACAGCGCCTCGCCGTACGGAGCCGTGCTGGCGGGCGCGGTGGTGTCGTGGATCGCCTTCCAGACCTTCGTGAACGTGGGCATGACCGTGGGCCTCATGCCGATCGTGGGCGTGCCGCTGCCGTTCGTCTCCTACGGCGGCTCGGCCACGGTCGCCGGGCTGCTGGCCGTCGGGCTGCTACAGGCGGTTCACCGGACCAAGTCCATGCAGCCGTAGCAGGTTCTCGCCCAGGATCTTGCGCTTGGCCTGGTCGGTGAGCTGCGGGTAGCCGTACCCGTCGCAGAGGTCCTGCGGGATGGTGAAGTCCCTGAACGCCCTCAGCGCCCACTGCGGGTGGAAGATCGGCGCCTCCGAACCGTAGATGATCTTGTCCTCGCCGCACCAGAAGAGCAGTTTGCCGATGATCTCGGCGAACATCCTGGGCGCCCGGACGATGAAGTTGATCGTGGCCGCCAGGTCGGCGTACAGGTTGGGGTAGCGGATGAGCTGCCAGCAGGTCTCGTCCAGGAACGGCAGGCCGACGTGGAAGATGACGAAGTTGATGTCGGGGAAGTTCGCGGCGGCGCCGTCCATGTCCCACGTCTGCGTGTGCTCGATCGGCTGCGGGCCCAGCGGGACGCCCTTGTGCACGCCGATCAGGTTGACGCCCAGGTCCCTGGCCTTCTCGAAGATCGGGAAGGCCACCCGCGGGTCGTCCATGCGCCACGGGTACGGCGAGCCGTAGTCGTAGCGGACGTTGTACAGCTTGAACGCGCGCGCGTTGAACTCCCCCACCTGGCGTTCCATCAGGTCGAGCGCCTTGCGGCCCTCCAGCGGGTTGACCGTGCCCCAGAAGATCGTCCGGTCCGGGTCGCGGGCGGCCAGCTCGGCGCACTCCTGCCACGGCGACAGGCCGTCGTGGTAGAGGTCGGTGAGCGGCAGCGGCATGGCGACCAGCATGTCCGTGTCGGACTCCTCGTAGACCATGCGGCGGATGTCGTCGATCGTCCACTGCCGCAGGAACTCCTCGGGCGGCAGCTTGGTCTCGCCCTCGGGGGTGAGGGTGGTGTGGAAGGCGTACAGGTGGTTGGAGAACATCTGGCCCGCGGAGCCGTAGGCGTTCTTGGCCTCGAAGTTGAACACGTGGGCCACGCTGTCGAACACGAAGAAGTCATCGATCATGTGCCTGATTCCTCCTTATGTAGGCGGCCTTGTCGGGCACCTGCGCGGGAGCCGGCAGGAAGCGCAGCAGGCGGGCCGCCCTCGGCGAGAGCCGGTCCACAGTCCACGCCTCGTCCCACACGATCTCCACCTCCGCCTCGCGGATGCCGGGCTGCTCCTCGATGCGGTCGCGTACCTCCGTGAGGACCCTCGCGGCGAACGGGCACCAGCCCGAGGTCAGCAGCAACTCCACCCGGGCCCGGCCCTCGTCGACCTCGACCGACCTGACGAGGCCCATCTCCACGACGGAAATGCCCTTCTCCCTGCAGCACGGGTCGTAGACCCCGGACAGTGCCTGACTGGCCCACTGCGGTATCTCCGGCATGGCCTCATCGTCGGACGGGTGTGCCGCTTGGGGTAGGCGTCCGATTTTCAGATAGCGCAGATGCTGGATGGATGACCGGCGAACAACCCAGCGATCTGATCCGCAGCGTCTCCCGCGCGCTTCGCGTGCTGGAGGAGGTCTCGCGGGCCGACCGGCCGCTGTCGGTCAAGGTCATCGCCCGCCGCTGCGGCCTCAACCTGTCCACCTCCTACCACCTGGTCCGCACCCTGTGCTACGAGGGCTACCTGCACCGGCAGCCCGACGGCGACTACCTGCTCGGCTCGCAGGTGGCCGAGCGGTTCCACGAGATGCTGGACACCTTCGAGCGGCCGCCCCGCGCCACGGCGGTGCTGCGGCACCTCGCCGCCGTCTCCGGCCACACGGCCTACCTGGCGCAGCTGTCCGGGGGACGGCTGGTCGTGGTGGACGTGGCCGAGGGGCCGCGCTCGCCGTGGCTGGAGGACCTGCAGGCGGGCCTGGAGACCGCCCCGCACGCCACCGCGCTCGGCAAGGCGCTGCTGCTGTCCCTCACGTCCCGCGCCAGGCGCGCCATCCTGACCGGGTACGGCCTGCGCCGCTTCACCTCCTCGACCCCCGTCAGCGTGGAGGACCTGGAGGAGGAGCTGGCGCGGCTGCGGCCGGGGCAGGTGGTGGAGGAGCACGGGCAGTTCAGGGAGGAGGTGGCCTGCGCGGGCGCGATCGTGCCCGGCACGCAGTGGGCGATCGGCATCTCGGCCCGCGGCCTGTCGATCCCCCAGATCGCCCGCATCCGCCTGGCGGAGGCCGTACGGGACCTGGCTTGATCGGTTGCCGGCCGGTGCCGGACTTCGCCGATCTTGTACGCCACGCGCGTGCCCAACCGCCAGATCCGCGCCGTCCGCACCGAGCGGTCGATCACCGTCTACCAGGCGTACGACGCCGCCATCGCGGGCCCCGCAGTCGCGGCGCAGCGCTTCGTCGCGCCCTTCAAGCGGGAGCGGATGACGTGGATCGAACCGTCGTACCTGTGGATGACGCACCGGTGCGGCTACGCGACCGAGCCGGCCCAGGAGCGGGTGCCGGCGATCGAGCCGGCCCGGGACGGGTTCGAGTGGGCGCTGGAGCACTCCTGCCTCAGCCACGGCGACGGGCGCCCGGGGTGGGCCCGGCGGGTGCGCCGCAGCCCGGTGCGGATCCAGTGGGATCCTGAGCGGGGGTGGGGCATGAGGCGCCGGCGTAGCGGCCTGCTGCCGGTCGAGTTGCCGTACCCGGTGACGGACGAGCTCACGGAGACGATCGGAGCGAGTGTGGAATGAGGGTGATCCTGTTCGGGGCGACCGGGATGGTCGGGCGGGGGGTGCTCCGGGAGTGCCTGCTCGACGAGCGGGTCACGGCCGTGCTCGCGGTCGGGCGCTCCTCGACGGGGGTTTCGCATCCCAAGTTGCGCGAGATCCGGCACGACGACCTGCTCGACCTGTCCCCCGTCGAGGGTGAGCTGGGCGGTTACGACGCGTGCTTCTTCTGCCTGGGAGTCTCCTCGGCCGGGATGAGCGAGCGGGACTACCGGCGCGTCACGTACGACTTCACGCTGGCGGCCGGGGAGACGCTGGCGCGGCTGAGTCCCGGCTCCACGTTCATATACGTGTCCGGCGTCGGGACCGACGCGCAGGGGCGGGCCATGTGGGCCAGGGTGAAGGGGCTGACCGAGAACGCGCTGCTGGCGTTGCCGCTGGAGGCGTACATGTTCCGGCCCGGCTACATCCAGCCCATGCACGGCGTCACCTCGCGCACGCGGCTCTACCGGGTGGCGTACGTGGTGACCCGGCCGCTCTACCCGGTGCTGCGGCGGTTGTTCGCGTCGGGGGTGACGACGACGGAGCGGATCGGGCAGGCGATGATCGCGGTCGCCGAGCGCGGGGCGCCGAAGCGGATCCTCGGGCCCGCGGACATCAACGCGCTCTGATCGTCCCTGGGGCCAGGGGGATGGCGAGGAGTGAGGCCGCCGCGGCCAGGCCCCAGACCGCCGCCCAGGAGGCTTGGGCGATGACGACGGGGATGAGCAGCGGGGTGAGGAAGCCCACCGCGAACAGTGCGGTGCCCAGGAGGCCCAGGGCGGTTCCGGCCCTGTCGGGGCCGGCCATGGCGGCGATCTCGGTGTAGGCGACGCCGTGCCAGGAATTGGCGAGCAGGCCGCCGACGGCGAGGGCGGCGACGGTGAGCGGGGTGGGGGCGTCGGTGAGCACCGCCGCGGCCGCCATGGCGACCCCGGCCAGGGCGCCGATGCCGCGCAGGTAGGTGCGGCGGTTGCCCCGGCGGTCGGTGCGGCGGCCGGTCCAGATGCGCGCCGCGCCGCCTCCCAGCTGGGCGATCAGGACGGTGACGCTGGCCAGCGTGGCGCCCTCGCCCTTGACGTCGTGCAGGAAGATGGCGGTGAAGGAGAGGACGGCGAACTGGGGGACGGTGAGCAGCGCCCCGGCCAGGGCCACCCGCCACACGTCCCAGCGGCGGAGCGGTGAGCGGCCCTTCGGTGGGAGCGGCTGCCCCGTCGGGCGCGGGTCCCGTCGCGCCTCCGCCGGGAGCGGCTGCCCCGTCGGGTGCGCATCCCCGTGGTCCTCCGCTGACGGGTGGGGTGCCGCCGGACGCGGCTCCTGGCCGGCGTCACCGGTGGTCGCCGCCGCCTGCGCCTCGGGGGTGCTGGGCGTTGCCGCAGGGTTTCGCTCGCCGGGGCCGGTCTTCTCCAGGAAGGGGTTGTGGAGCCAGCGCCAGGTGGCGGCCGCGGCGGTGAGGCAGAAGGCGGCGGGTACGGCGTAGACGGCGCGGAAGCCGTACGACTGGGCGAGCCACGGCAGCAACGCCACCCCCACCGCCCCGCCCACCGGGATCGCCGTCTGGCGGATGCTCATCGCGAACCCCCGCTCCCCTTCCCCGAACCACGTCATGACCGCCCGCCCCGAGGCCCCGTTGACGCTGCCGCCCAGCGCGCCCGCGATCGCCATGCACGCCGCCAGCAGGCCGACCCCGGCCCCGTCCCCGGGGGTCACGGCCACGGCCATCACGGCGAGCAGGGCGGCCGTGGACGTCAATCCCGTGAGCAGGACGCGCCGGTCGCCGAAGCGGTCGGTCAGCAGCCCCCACACGATGTCGGAGGCCGCCACCCCGAGCCCCAGGCAGGCCAGCACCAGGCCGAGCGCACCCGTCGACAGGTGGTAGTCGGCGCGCATCGTGATGCCGGTGACCGGGATGCCGGAGAACATCGCCGAGAAGCTGGCCTGCGCCCCGACGCCCACGGCGAGCACGACCCACCGGTGCCGCGCCCCGTACGAGCGCCGTCCCGCCCCGGCGGTGGAGCGGTCGGCGGTGGAAGCCAACGTCGTCACGACGCGCACCTTTCACGAAATAACCAGACTTAGCGGTTATTGACCCTGGCAGCGCCAGAAGTAACTTGTCAACCCGGTTACGATGAGGGCCATGGACTTCACCTTCGTCAGCGGGAACCTCGGGCTCGACCTGGCCGGCACCGTCGGCCACCGCCGGGGCGAGCGCATCGACCTGCTGGCGACCCCCGGCGACCTGGCCCACTGGACGGTCGCCGCCGGGCTCCTCGACACCCCGCCCGCCGTGAGCGGCGACGACCTCGCCCGGACGGTGGCGCTGCGCGAGGCGATCTACCGGCTGGCGTCGGCGGCCCGTACCGGAGCGCCGTTCGAGGCGGCCGACCGGGAGACGCTCAACTGGGCCGCCGGCCACGCGCCCGCGAGCGTGCTGCTCGGCGAGGACGGCCTGGAGCGCGGCGGCGACCTGCCGGCCGCGCTGTCCAGCACCGCCCGCGCCGCCGCCGAGCTGCTCGGCGGCCCGCAGGCCGCGCTGATCAGGGAGTGCGAGGCCGACCCCTGCACGCGCCTCTACATCGACGCCTCGCACCGCCGCACGCGCCGCTGGTGCGACATGCGCGGCTGCGGCAACCGCGCCAAGGCGGCCGCATTCCGCGCCCGCCGGCACCACTGACCCCGGACCCCCGGCCCCCTGGCCCGCCGGCACCACTGACCCCCTGGCCCCCGACCCCCTGGCCAGGGGCCCCGAGGAGCGGGCGGCATCGGGCATGCCGGATGATGGAATATCCCCGAGGGCCTCAGCGCTACCGTAGCCGTCAAAGATTCAACAGTCATGGATGGTGACTAAAAGTGCAGTTCGGAATCTTCAGTGTGGGCGACGTGACCACCGATCCCACCAACGGCAGGACCCCGACCGAGCACGAGCGGATCAAGGCGATGGTGGCGATCGCGCTCAAGGCGGAGGAGGTCGGGCTGGACGTGTTCGCGACGGGCGAGCACCACAACCCGCCCTTCGTGCCGTCCTCCCCGACCACCATGCTCGGCTACATCGCGGCCAGGACGGAGCGCCTGCAGCTCTCCACCGCCACGACGCTGATCACCACGAACGACCCGGTGAAGATCGCCGAGGACTTCGCCATGCTGCAGCACCTGGCGGACGGCCGGGTGGACCTCATGCTGGGCCGGGGCAACACCGGGCCGGTGTACCCGTGGTTCGGGCAGGACATCCGGCAGGGCATCCCGCTGGCCATCGAGAACTACGCGCTGCTGCACAAGCTGTGGCGCGAGGACGTCGTCGACTGGGAGGGGCGCTTCCGCACCCCGCTGCAGGGGTTCACGAGCACGCCGCGCCCGCTCGACGGGGTGCCGCCGTTCGTCTGGCACGGCTCGATCCGCAGCCCGGAGATCGCCGAGCAGGCCGCCTACTACGGTGACGGCTTCTTCGCCAACAACATCTTCTGGCCGAAGGAGCACTTCATGCGCCTGATCAACCTCTACCGCCAGCGGTACGCGCACTACGGCCACGGCACCCCCGAGCAGGCCGTCGTGGGCCTGGGCGGCCAGGTGTTCATGCGCAAGAACTCCCAGGACGCGGTACGCGAGTTCCGCCCGTACTTCGACAACGCCCCCGTGTACGGCCACGGGCCGTCGCTGGAGGAGTTCACCGCGGAGACGCCGCTCACCGTGGGCAGCCCGCAGCAGGTCATCGACCGGACGATGGAGTTCAGGGAGTTCTTCGGCGACTACCAGCGCCAGCTCTTCCTCATGGACCACGCGGGCCTGCCGCTGAAGACCGTGCTGGAGCAGCTCGACATCCTCGGTGAGGAGGTCGTGCCCGTGCTGCGCAAGGAGTTCGCCAAGGACCGGCCGGCGGAGGTGCCCGGCGCGCCGACGCACGCGTCCCTGCTGGCGAAGAAGAACGCACCCGCCGGCAAGAACGCCTCGGAGCACGTGGGCGCCTGAAGCGCCCGGAAGGAGATCGACCCCCATGAAGCTCGTCGTCGTCACGGCGGGGCTGACGCAGCCCTCCTCCTCCCGCCTGCTCGCCGACCGCCTGGCCGAGGCGGTGGCGCGGCGGGCCGAGGTGGAGGTCCGCGTGATCGAGCTGCGCGACCTGGCCGTGGACATCGCCAACAACTTCGTGACCGGATTCCCGAACGGCAGGCTCCGCGAGGTGATCGCGGCCGTGACGGAGGCCGACGCGCTCATCGCGGTCACGCCGATCTTCAGCGGCTCGTACAGCGGCATGTTCAAGTCGTTCTTCGACGTGCTCGACAACACCGCGCTGACGGGCAAGCCCGTGCTCATCGCGGCGACGGGCGGCACCGCCCGGCACTCGCTGGCGCTGGAGCACGCGCTCCGGCCGCTGTTCGCGTACCTGCGCGCCGTGGTCGTCCCGACCGCCGTGTACGCCGCGTCGGAGGACTGGGGCGGCGGCCGCGACGCCTTCACGGACGGGCTGGGCGAGCGCATCGCCCGCGCCGCGGACGAGCTGGCCGACCTGCTGCTGCACCGCGCGCCCGGCCGGGCGGAGCAGCCGGAGGAGATCGTCCCGTTCGAGCAGCAGCTCGCGGCCCTGCGCCCGGTCGACTAGGTTCACCGGCGCGGGCCGCGTCCGGAGGAGTAAGGTCCGTTAGGAACCTTTCCTAACGAAAGCAGGGAGCCCACGTGCTGACCGCGACTCTGCTCAGCCTCGCCCTCACCGTCACCGTCACTGTCACCGGCCCCCTCACCGGTCCCTTGACCGGCCCCTTGAACGGCCCCTTGACCGGCCCCTTGACCGGCACCGCACCGGTGGACCTCACCGACCCGCACAAGAAGGACATCGCCATGCGGCTGGTGTCGAGCGCGGAGAACTCCTCGCTCGACTGGAAGGCCCAGTACGGCTACATCGAGGACATCGAGGACGAGCGCGGCTACACGGCCGGCATCATCGGCTTCTGCTCCGGCACCGGCGACATGCTGGAGCTGGTCGAGCTCTACACCAGGCGCAAGCCCGGCAACGTCCTGGCCAGATACCTGCCCGCCCTGCGCGCGGTCAACGGCACCGACTCCCACCAGGGCCTGGAGCCGAACTTCATGAAGGACTGGCGGGCCGCCGCCAAGGACCCCGCCTTCCAGCAGGCCCAGAACGACGAGCGCGACCGCGTCTACTTCGGCCCGGCCGTCCGGCAGGCCAAGCAGGACGGGCTGCGGGCGCTCGGCCAGTTCGCCTACTACGACGCCATCGTCATGCACGGCCCCGGCACGAGCCGGCTGAGCTTCGGCGGCATCAGGAAGTCCGCCCTGGCCAAGGCCAAGCCGCCGGCGCAGGGCGGGAACGAGGTGACGTACCTGAACGCGTTCCTGGACGCGCGCAAGGCGGCGATGCGGGCCGAGGAGGCGCACGAGGACACGACCCGCGTGGACACGATGCAGCGGGTGTTCCTGAGGAACGGCAACCTCGACCTGAACCCGCCGCTGACCTGGAAGGTGTACGGCGACAGCTACACGATCAAGAAGTGAGGAGCGCGCTCCGGGACGGGCGGCCCCGGAGCGCGCGGGCCGGGGTCCGGGCGGTGTGGGGACCACGGCGGTCGTGGGGTCGGGGGTC